>LJUR01000064.1 GCA_001304105.1 Deltaproteobacteria bacterium SM23_61 | reverse complement strand
AAAAATAAGGAATAATGGAATAATGGAATATCGGAATGGTGGGCAAAAAATATCGTAATTAAACCCATTATTCCATTATTCCATTATTCCAGCATTCCAATTTATTTCCTCTGCGGTTGATATTTTTTCTTCACCCCCACCCTTCCCTCCCCCCTCCGAGGGGGAGGGTTAGGGTGGGGGGGAAAAGGAAGCTTAGAATGTTCTGGTGGGCCAAATTCATTTTCTTCTGCGCCCTGGCCGTTTTCTTCCTCGAATTCGGCATCGAAGAGATGATCCGCGCATACCGGCTCAAGAACCCGGTGGAATTCCTGATTTCTTTCTTCTCCGCCAGTTTCATCATCCTGATCAGCGGCACCCTGCTGGTGGCGTTTATCTGGAGGATGGTGCGCCGAGCCAAAGGGAAAAATGGGGTTAGTGATTCAAGGCAGGAAGAGGCCTGATGGAAGGAGCGTAGGATGAACGCTACATTCGACTTGAGCGGCAAAATCGCCATCATCACCGGAGGGGGCCGCGGCATCGGCCGGGCGATCGCCCTGGGGCTGGCCAAGGCCGGGGCCTCGGTTGTCGTCACCAGCCGAACCCAGAAAGAGATCGAAGCGGTGGCGGAAGAAATCCAGAAATCGGGCGGGAAAGCCCTGGCGGTGGTGACCGACCTCACCGTGAATGATCAGCTGGAAAACCTGGTCCAGGCGACGGTCAAGGAGTTTGGCAAGATCGACATCCTGGTGAACAACGCCGCCCGCAGCTTCCTGCGCAGCCTCTTGGACCTGCGGGAGGACGGGTGGGACAAGGTCTTCAACACCAACGTGAAAGCCGTGTGGTTGCTGAGCCGGCTGGTGGCCCGGAAGATGATGGAGCAGAAGAGCGGGCGGATCATCAACATCACCACCGTGGGGGCGGAGAAGGCCGAGCTGGGCATGGCCGCCTACGGGTGCAGCAAGGCGGCGCTCAAGATGCTCACCCGTTGTATGGCCCGGGAATGGGCTCAGTTCGGAATTCAGGTCAATGCGGTGGGTCCCGGCCTGACCAAGACGGATTTCAGCAAGCCCATCTGGTCCAACCCGGAAGTGGCCAAGCATGTATCCGCCGCCATCCCCATGGGGAGGCTGGCCGAACCCGAAGAGATCGTGGGCTCAGTCCTCTTCCTCGCCTCGGACGCCGCCCGGTTCATCACCGGCCATTCCATCTACATCGATGGCGGGGCCTTGACCACCTGATTTTCTATCATCCCCAGACCCATCCATGGAATTATTGCCCTCCCCCTTGACGGGGGAGGGCAAGGGTGGCGGTGATCTTTTCCCCTCACCCTACCCTCTCCCGCCAGGGGAGAGGGTAAACATATTGAAATAGAGAAGAAATTCCCTCCCCCTTGACGGGGGAGGGCGGGGGCGGGGGTGATTCACGGAAAACTTCCGCCGCTTGGAGGAGAGCGGGCAGGGGAAAGTGCGAAACATGATCCAGACCCAGCAAATCGGCCCGGTCAAAATCTTTTTCGGGAAACTTCCCTACTACCCCTATTGCAACACCCTCCTGGTGAAAGGGCGCCAGACCCTTCTGGTGGACCCCGCCTGCGAAGAGAAGGCCCTCCGGCGCCTGAGGGCAGAAGAAAAAATCGACTTCCTCTTCAACACCCACTACCACCCCGACCATATCCGCTATAATCCTCTTTTTGATGGGATTGATTTCTTCACTCACCGGGATGACGCCCCCTGCTTCCGTTCTCTCGATTCCATGGCCGAGTGGGTGGGAGTGAAAGGGACCCCTTACGAGCAAACCTGGAAGGCCACCCTGACCAAGGCCTTCGGTTTTCGAGAAAAGAAGGAGGTGAAAGAGGTAAACGATGGAACGACCCTGGACTTGGGCGGGGTTACCCTGCAATTCCTCCATTTTCCGGGACACACTCCCGGCCTCACCGGTTTTCTGATCCCCGAATTCGAGATTCTTTTCCTGGCCGACATGGAGCTCTCCCCTGCCGGCCCCTGGTACCACAACAAAAAAGCCAGTATCCAGAGCATCGTCGACTCGGTGGAGAAAATCCGCAAAATCCGCGCTGCCATTTCCATCCCTTCCCACGGACAGGAGGTTTTCCGGGGGGACATCGGGCCGCGCCTGGACCGGTACCTGGAGAACATCTACTCCCGGGAGAGAAAAATCCTCGAAGCCCTCTCCACCCCGAAAACGCTCGATGAACTTGCCTCCCTGAGCCTGATCTCCGGATTTCGCCTGTCCCGGGAACAAGTGTGGTTTTTGTTCGAAAGAAACATGATCGAAAAACATTTGGAGCGTTTGCTCGATGGGGAGAAAATATCCAGGAAGGGCGATATTTTTCAAAGACGGGCGGACTGACTTGGAACATATTCTGGAAGGCTTCAGGCCAAAAACTGGGCTCGGCTTTATTCGTAGTGTTTATATCTCTGCGAAATCTGCGGATAAATATCTTCGATATTTTCGCTTTATCTTTTCTTCTTAAGGGAATAAAATCAGGTTCACTGCGTGCCGTTCATGAAAGAAGAAGATCTCAAGGCAAAGAAAAGAAAAAGATTCGTCCGGGTTCCACCCCGGGAAAAGGAGAAGGCCACGCCGGAATCCCTTGAACGCCTCCGCCAGAAGGCCGAAGAAAAAGGGTGGATAAAAAAAGCTCATAGCTCATAGCTCGTAGCTGATTGTTCCATTTTACTTCGTGCGGCAGGGCCGCAACCACAAGGAATCACCCCCTCTCTCCCCTCCCCCCTCGAGGGGGAGGGTTAGGGTGGGGGAGGGAGGGTATGCATGAACTTTCCAAAAGACGTGAAGTACACCAAGGATCACGAGTGGGCCCGGGTCGACGGCAATGCGGCCGTGGTGGGGATTACCGATTTTGCCCAGGAAAAGCTGGGCAGCATCGTTTTCGTCGAACTCCCCCCCAAAGGAAAGGCAGTGAAGAAAGGGGAGACGGTGGTCACCGTGGATTCGGTGAAAGCCGTGGCCGAGGTCTATTCCCCCCTGAGCGGACAGGTGGAAGAGGCCAACGAATCCCTGAAGGATATCCCGGAAACCATCAACCAGGACCCTTACGGCCAGGGGTGGATGGTCAAGATGAAGCTTTCGGACCCTGCGGAGGCCGGCAGTCTGATGACCCCCGAAGCGTATGAAGCCTTTGTGGCCGAAGAAGAAGCGAAAGGATGAGAAATGAGGTACCTTCCCCTTTCGGAAAGCGACCTGGCCGAGATGCTCCGGGAGGTGGGCGCCAACCGTCTCGAGGATCTGGCCGATGTTCTCCCCGGCCCTCTGCGCTTGAAAAGGGATCTGGACCTCCCTCCCCCTCTTTCGGAGATGGAGCTTGTCCAGAAGCTCCGCTCCCTCAGCGAGGGAGGAAAATCGGGGGAACCTCTGGTCTCTTTCCTGGGGGCCGGGGCCTACGACCATTTTACTCCCTCCGTCGTGGACCACGTGCTGCGGCGCTCGGAGTTCTACACCGCCTACACCCCTTACCAGCCGGAGGTCAGCCAGGGTACGCTCCAGGCCGTATTCGAGTTCCAGACCCTCATCTGTCAGCTCACCGGAATGGACATCGCCAACGCTTCGGTCTATGACGGTGCTTCGGCGGTGGCCGAGGGCGTCCTGATGGCCCAGCGAATCAAGGGCCGGAAAAAATGCCTCCTCGCCCGCTCTCTTCACCCCGAATACCGGATCGTCACCCAGACCTACACCCATCCCCTGGGCCTGGAACTGGTTCCCGTTCCTTTTGCCGGGGAAGGAGCCCTGGACTTGGAAACTCTCGAAAAGGCTCTGGACAAAGAGGTCAGCTCGGTCGTCATCCAGCAGCCCAACTTCTTCGGCTGCCTGGAAGACGTGGAGCGCATCGCCCGGTCGGTTCACGCCCATGATGCCCTGTTGATCGTGGCTGTGGCCGAGCCCCTATCCCTGGCCCTGCTCCAGCCTCCGGGAGCGCTCGGGGCGGACCTTGTGGTCGGGGAGGGGCAGAGTTTCGGCAACCCGGTCAGCTTCGGCGGGCCTTACATCGGGTTCTTCGCCAGCAAGGAGAATTTTCTCCGCTCCATGCCCGGAAGATTGGTGGGGGAGACGGTGGATGTGGAGGGGCGCCGGGGCTTCCTCCTGGCGGTGGCCACCCGGGAGCAGCACATCCGCCGGGAAAAGGCCACCTCCAACATCTGCACCAACCAGGCCCTGTGCGCTTTGGCGGTCCTCGTTTACCTGACGATCATGGGGAAAGAGGGCCTGCGGGAACTGGCGGAGATCAACCTGAGCAAGTGCGAGTATGCCAAGAAAAGGCTGGCGGAAAGTATTCCTCTCCGGTTTTCGGCCCCCACGTTTAATGAATTCGTTCTCCGGCTGAAAGACGACCCGGATCAGGCGCTGAAAAAACTCGCCGACCGGGGAATCATCGGGGGCCTCCCCCTGAAGCGGTTCTTTCCGGAGATGAAAAAAGAAATCCTGGTCTGCGTGACGGAAAAACATAGCCGGGAGGACATCGACCGCCTGGTGCAGGCTTTTGAAGGCGGGTAAAACTTTTTTTTAACCACAGAGGACACAGCGCGGCAGAGCCGCAACCAATGGAAATCACCCCCTCCCTCCCCTCCCCCCTCGAGGGGGAGGGTTAGGGTGGGGGGGATGCTTGATGGTATTTTTGAGTTTGTTGATATTCATTTTTTTCCTCGGTGAACTCCGTGCTCTCTGTGGTTAAAAGGAGATCTTTATGAAAGACAGATGGTTGGGGGCCAGCGGATTGATCCTGAATGAACCCCTGATCTTCGAGAAGGGGGCCAAGGGACGCAAAGCCTATTCTCTTCCCAGGCCGGATGTGGACAGGGTGAGCCCGGCGAAGGTATGGCCGCAGAAATTCGTCCGCCAAGAGCTGGAAGGATTCCCGGAGATGAGCGAGGTGGACGTGGTCCGCCATTTCACCCGCCTTTCTCAGTGGAACTACGGCGTGGACTCCGGTTTCTATCCCCTGGGCTCCTGTACCATGAAGTACAACCCCAAGATCAACGAAGAAATGGCCCGCCTGCCGGGTTTCGCCGGAGCCCACCCGTACCTGCCCGAGGAGATTTCCCAGGGGAAGCTTCAGCTGATGTACGAGCTGGAACGGTACCTCGGAGAAGTGAGCGGCATGGACCGGGTAACCCTTCAGCCCTCCGCCGGAGCCCAGGGCGAACTGACGGGTATGCTCATGATCCGGGCCTGCCTGGCGGACCGGGGAAATCCCCGGAAAAAGGTCCTGGTCCCTGATACGGCCCACGGAACCAATCCGGCCAGTTCCAGCCTCTGCGGGTACCAGGTCGTTCAGGTGAAATCCGATGACCGGGGAAGGTTGTCCCCTCAAGCGGTCGAAGAGAAGATGGACGAGGATGTGGCCGCCCTCATGGTTACGAATCCCAACACCCTCGGGCTCTTCGAAGACCATATCGGCCAAGTCGCGGAGATTGTGCATAAGAAAGGCGGTCTGATCTACTGCGACGGCGCCAATTTGAACGCCCTCCTGGGCCTGACCCGTGTGGGAGACATGGGAGTGGATGTCTTGCACTTCAACCTGCATAAGACTTTTTCCACCCCCCACGGGGGAGGCGGCCCGGGCGCCGGCCCGGTGGGGGTGAAATCCCACCTGGCCGACTATCTCCCCATTCCCGTCGTGGTAAAGGAAGGAGACCGCTTCCGTTTCGAATCCGGCCGGCCCAAATCCATCGGCAAGATCCGCTCCTTTTACGGAAACTTCGGGATCCTGGTCCGGGCCTACGCCTATATCTTCTCCATGGGCGCTGAAGGACTCAAGAAAGCCAGCCTGCTGGCCCTGCTTAACGCCAACTACATCCGGGCCCGGCTGAAAGGCTACTACCAACTGCCCTACGACTTTCCCTGCATGCACGAATGTGTCTTCAACGACCGGCTGCAGAATAAATTCGGGGTCACCGCCCTGGACATCGCCAAGCGGCTCATGGATTACGGTTTTCATCCGCCCACCATTTACTTCCCCCTCGTGGTCCACGGGGCGCTGATGATCGAACCCACCGAAAGCGAGGCCAAGGAGACGCTGGACCAGTTCATCGAATCCATGATCCAAATCGCCCGGGAAGCCGAAACCGACCCGGAGATTGTCCGCAGCGCTCCCCACCGGACCAAAGTCTCCCGGCTGGACGAAGTCCTGGCCAACCGGAAGCCAAAGCTCCGCTGGAAACCCGAATAACGAGAAAAAATTATTTGGGACGCGGATAAACACGGATTCTTTTTTGCCTAAAGCGCAGCGCTCCTCGAGGCCGGAGGCCGCTCCTCAAGTCACGCCTAAGCGTGACGATCCTCAAGCGAAGCGATCTTTTCACAGATGAACACAGATAAACACAGATTCTATATTTGCAAAAAGAACCAAAGACAAAAGAATGAATGGGACGCGGTTGAACGCAGCGCGGCTGCGCCGCAACTAAAAGAAATCACCCCCTCCCTCCCCTCCCCCCTCGAGGGGGAGGGTCAGGGTGGGGGGGAATGCGGATGAAAACGGATAAGGAGGCACCATCATGGCTGAAGTGAAGGGGATCGGCTACCGCGTCGTCGGGACCATCAAGAGCGTCAAGGGTCACTGCAACGCCGGCCACAAAGTGGGGCAGCAGCTTGAGCTCAGCGGGCACAATACGGCCGGGATGTGCGGTTTCTTCTACCATGACGCCTTTCCCTACATCCTCATGCTCCAGTTCGGGGGCGGTTTCCCGGTTGAATGGGGCGGGCCGGAGGTGGTGGAACTGGAATGCATGGACCGCACCAATGTGGTGAAAATCGAGCTCAAGCGGATCAAAGATTAAAAAAATTCATCCTGCCTTGACTGACCCCACCCCATTCTCCTAAATAAATGCAATATAGGGGACGTTGGTTCTAAGTGACCTTCAATATTTGTCTAATTCGGGAACAGCCTTTGATGATGCCAGACGATTGGCCGCTGAAGTAGTCATCCCCAGAAATCGGGCCACATCCGCCCCTGAATATCCCATCTTGCGCACCGCCACCTGACAGAATAACCTTCTAGCTCTAATAATTTTTTGGCTCCTGAAGCCGGACTTCAACTCAGAGTCTCCGATCTCAATTAATTTGGCCACCTCTTTCGCTAAAGACGAAAAATCTACTTTCTTTTCTTTCTTTTTTCCAAACCTCAAAGTCTCCTTTTCCTTTTCCCCTGCCTCCTTAATCACATACTCAGCAAAATCACCATCACCCAATATTCGCTCATCTGCTGCTACCCACTCTCCCCTTCTCCTCTTGGATAACACCTCGGACCATCCACCTAAACTCCGAAGAAGGCCTCCGCCGACTAGATCGGGCCTTTTTCCTCTCGCTACACCCTCGCCCAAAAATTTCTCATATCTTTTGATAGCCTCCTTCTTCCTTCCCCCAAAATAGGCCAGAACCTCATGAGTATCCTGCCAGTCTCGCTTGATCCTTCCCATAATCGCTGAATGACCGCTCCAAGGATAATCATTCAACTCATCTATAGATTCCACCAAGCCCGCCCTTAAAGGATTCAAATGGATATACCTTGCCAATTCCAAAAGGTATGGGTCATCCTGGCAGACAATCGACTTATACCGGTTCTGGAAAAGATGCCCATATCGCTTATGTCGGCGATTGAAGTTCACCACATAACCGGTTAAAAGCTTTCGCATACTCTGGGAGATTGATTGTTGACCCGTGCGGATAAGCAGGTGGAAGTGGTTGGGCATAAGCGTCCAGGCAAACACTGCCCAGCTCTTTCCCCGGCATAATTCCGCTATCCGGGAAAGAAAGTTATCCCGGTCAAAATTGCTACGGAAGACCTCTGCCCCTTCGATTCCCCTACCAATTATGTGGTGCAGTGTGCCCGGGGCATCTAATCTCGGTTTTCGAGGCATGGCAGGATGGTAGCAAATAAAGAGAAAACTGTCAAGGTCACTTAGAACCAACGTCCCCTATTTTGCATTTTTGTGGTGGGGGGTTAGGGGAGGGTGGATTCGTCGATGAGTAAGCGGTAGGGTCTTTTGATCTCCCAGGTGGAGAATCCCGGGCGGCGTCTGCCGATCGGGTGGTTCCTGAAAAGCAGCAGGTACTCTACACCGTCTGGCCTCTGGAGGGAAAGGATACGGATTCTGGAATTTCCTCCCATCATCCTCCGGACCAGCCCCTTGCGGGAGAGCCATCGGTAGCAGGGATGAAGGAGGCAAGAGACCCAATCATCCATCTTTATGCAGGTTCTGAATGCCAGGGCCTGAATGTGGCCGGCCAAACCGTTCCATACCCTGATCCTCCTCTTTCCCCTCCAGGCGGAGACCACTTTGCCGATGATCTCTCCGGGTTCAAGAATCCAGGGATCCAACTGGGTATTGTGATCCCCTCTTGTACGGATCGCGTCTTTGCCGACGGATACGATGCGGTGGATGACGATTTGATCATCTTCCGGATGGTGGAAAACAACAATGTCCCCCACCCTTCCCTTCCTGCCGCCGTAAATTTCCACGGTAAGGCCGTCCCCATCCCGGAAAGTCGGTTTCATGCTCCCGCCGGTATAGGTGATGGATTGAAGTCGCGAAGAAAATTGGGTAGATTTCATCCGCCCCCTTTCACCCCTTCTTTCCCCCCCACCTTTACCCTGTACAGTAACCTTCCACACTCCACAGGGCAAGCCCTCCCTCTCGAGGGGGGAAGGTGTGAAAAAATTGGTTTTCAGCCGTCACCCCGGTGAAAACCGGGGTCCAGGAAGTTCGTAAAGTCTTGAAAGCACTGGATTCCGGCTTTCGCCGGAATGACCTAAAAAAGAACTGGATCAATTTTTTCACACCTTCGGGGAGGGAAGGTTATTCTCCTTTTTGCAGCCTGGTTGTGGGGAATAGGCCTTCTCGACGGGCTTCTTCGCAATACCAGAACCCGGCCCACAGGTTTTTGCTGCGGTAGTAATTCTGGGCCACACAGCTCCCCAGGCAGATTCCTTTCATCAGGCATCGGCCGCAGATCCCCTCAAATCGATGGGGGAGACCTTGACGCAGATCCTGAAGAACGGCATTCTCCTGCCAGACTTCCTCCAGGCGATGACGCGCAGCATGGCCGAACACCAGTTCAGGCACGGTTTCCCCGATCCCGCACAAGGCGTAAGACCCATCCGCCAGGACGCCCAGAATCCCCAGGATCCCGCAGACGGAACATCCGTCCCCATTCTTTCCGAACATTTTTCCTAAAGGCCGGAAAGCGGCGGGATGACTGAAATAAACCGGCAGTTTCGTCTCGGTGGAAAGGAAGTTCTCCACCCAGTCCCCCAGCTCCACCAAATCCCGGACGGTCAATGCTTCTCCCGCTTCATGCATCTTTTCCCCCCGGGCGGTGGGCTGAATGACATTGAACTTGACCGAACTCGCGCCCAGCCTTTCGGCAAGGCGGACCAGGGGTTCTATTTCAACCCGGTTTCGCCTCATGGTGGTCATGATGACCTGCGGCCGCACCCCGGCGGCCACGAGGTTCCGGATTCCCCGGACAGCCGCGTCAAAGGACCCCGGGACGCCCCGGACCCATTCATGGGTGGCGGCCGTCGCTCCGTCCAGGCTCACGGAGACAAAGGGCTCTCTGCCCGCGGATATTTCCCGGGCAAGTTCCGGGGTGCACAAGACCCCGTTGGTCTCCAGGGTGAGGACCAGGTTTTCCTGCCGGATCCCGCGGATCAAATCAAGGATGCGGGAATGCAGGAGGGGTTCCCCCCCTGTCAGCTTCACCGCTGAAAGACCCAGGCTCTTTCCCTGGTCAAGAATCGAACGAAAGAGATCGATCGGCAACTCAGGGGAAGGACGTCCTTCCCCCTGGAAGGCGGGCGAAATCCAGCAATGGCGGCAGGCCAGGTTACAGCCCGCGGTGAGATAGAAATATAATTGGTTTAAAGGGTAAGTCGGTTTCATGGGTCTATACCTGACGAAAATCTAGCTTCTTCCTGGATTCCCGCTCCCTGCTTAAGACATGCAGGGACAGGCTTCGCGGGAATGACGAATTCTGGTGGGGATAAAGTTTCCGCGTATTAAGGACTTTCTCAATCTCTTTCCAGAACTGTCCCTGCAAACTGACGCGGAGGGTAAAGGCCGGGATTTTCTGCGAGAGCTCGCAGGCATTGGCGAACAATCTTTCCTTCTCCCCTCTCTCCTCTTCGGCGCTGAAGTACCTCCAGTTGCGGAGGCAGACCTGCTCGGCTGCCTGATACATGCGGGCCGAAGCTTCCCCTCTTCCCATGGGAATGACCTCGTCCTTTTTCCCCTTTTTTATGAAGAATATGGCCGAAAGGGGAATATACCCTTGAACGTTCCAGGTCCGGTCTTCTCTTCTCCAGAAAAAATTACTCCAGGTAGGAAAGGGATGGACGAAGTAGCGCCCCTCCGGGTCCCGGACAATCAAGGTCTCATCGTCGCAAAGAACCTTCCAGGGAGGGGGCAGACGCCGGGCGCAGGTCGATTTTCCCCCTCCCCCGGGGGCGGCCAGCAAGACCCCCATCTCCCCGCGCCCCGCCAGGCAGGCGTGGAAAGGAAGCCCTCCCGTTTCCATTGCTCTTTGGTAAATCGGATAGGTAGCGGCCCACATTCGGATAAGGTCCAGATCGAAATGGTCTTCGGCCCCGATCTCACAGATGATATGGGCTGAACTTGGATGAGACCAGATTTTTATTCTCTCCAGGTTTTGCACTTTCCACCCCTTTTTCTGATGCCATTTTTGACCATCCTCTTGCCGGGGCAGGAATAGCATTTGGGGGTGACCATGGTGGTTCCTGCAAAATTCATTTACTCCGTCATTCCGGGAAAACTTGTCCCGGCAGCTTTTTAAACGGGAGCTGGAATCCGGAATCGTTTGAATGCCGCCTTCGGCGGGACTGGATTCCGGGTCGCCCCCGGCATACGCCGGGGTTGCCCGGAATGACAACTCCCACTTATTTTCAGCAGTTTTGCAGGAGCATTGATGTAGGTCGTTAACATTTATTCCCATGATGGAGGCCCATCTTTCCACCAACGACCTCGTCCCCTCCGTGGAAAGGATGCTCCACCCTTGCCCATTCGCCAGGCACAGGGAAAATCCGCCGGTGAATCCCGGACCCGGGACGCAAAAAGGTTTCTCCTCGGGGGGAAAAATTTCTTTATTTTCAAAGGATAAAACCGACAAGTTCGCCTCCATCATGCTTTCCAGGGCCCAACATTACAGTTTCCTACGGGGCTGAATCCATCCAAGCAATGGCTACCTGCGCTATGCCCAGGTTGGCAGTTCCCTCCGTCATAGGAACCACTGCCACATTTGCCCGCTCCCAAGTTAAGGGTATCGCCCAGCCCGATCAACACGGGCTTTTCGTAGATTAATTTTTTGTTTTCCCTTTTCAATTCCTTGGGCGACACCGGAAAATTCCTCTTCTGCTTTATAACTTCTATGCTTTTAACCCTCTATTTCTTTGAAAAAGTATACTTGAGGGTCCCATAAAAAGTCAGAAAAATCGTCGCTCCCGCGCAGGCGGGAGCCCAAAATTTCTTGATTTAACTGGATTCCCGCTTTCGCGGGAATGACGACAAAAGGAAAAACGACTTTTTATGTACTTATCAACTTTTACCATCTGAAAAGATCTCCCAGAATTCCCCCCTGCCCCCCTTTGCAAAGGGGGGGGTGGGGATTGATACCTATGGTTCAAATGTGTCCGGGGGAAGCTTTCCTCCCTCTTCCAAAAATCTCCGGAAGCAATCACTCGGGCTGGGGTGGTATAAATCTTTCACCACGTTGTAAGCCAGCGCCGGGCAGCTCCCGGTGCAATAGTTCAGGTAATCGCATCCCCGGCAGAATTCGAAGGAATCCAGGGGGAGGAGATTGCGTTCCCTCAATTTATTAAGCTCCGGATGATCCTGCCAGACCTCTTGCAGGCTGTCCCGGTTGATCCTGCCCATCTCGACATGGGGGATATGACAGCAAGGAACGAATACCCCGTCGGCCCGCACGGCTATCTGGGTCATGGGCCCGCCGCAGCCGGTCAAATACCCTCTTCCGGGGATCGAGTCCCTTCCTTCGCGGCGCGCCTGTTCCATCATCCCCCAAGCCCTCGCCTGGGCAAGGGGGCCGGCTTGAGCATTGATCCTCCCATCATATTTCCGGGCGAGCATCAGCATCTTTTCCATGGCCAGAGTCTGTTCTTCGACGGTCAGTTGGATCCGCCCCGTATCGCCCAGGCATAGGCCCAGGGGTGAAGCGGAGTTCGTCGAAAAACCCGGAAGACCCATGTCTTCCAGCAGGTAGGCGGCAATGGCTTCTAGGTCCCCCACGTTTTGCCGGTGGATGGTCACCCGGACGGTCACCGGGACCTTGTAATTCAGCAGGTTCCGGATCCCGGCGATCGCCTTCAGAAAACTTCCCTCCCCCCGGAAGGAATCATGGGTTGCCGGAGCGGCCCCGTCGATGGATACCTGGACATGGTTACACCTTCGGGTCGAAGCCAGGAATGCGGCCGTTTCTTCGGAAATCAGCGTTCCGTTACTCAAGATGGAAAAGCGCATCCGGTTCCGGACGATCCCCTCGATTAGTTCCCTTATATCCCGGCGTAAGAATGGCTCGCCCCCTGAAAGTTGTACTTCCATCACCGCGCACCGGTTGAGTTCCTCGAAGAACCTGAGCCATTCCTCTTTCGGTAGATCCAGCCCCACGTCGCCGGCGCTGGCGAAATGGCTGCAATACGCGCAGCGCAGGTTGCACCGGGTGGTGATTTCCAGGTCCATGGATTTGGGCGTCCTCATCACAGGCATAAGGTACTACCTCTATAAAAAATACGTTTTAGGAGCGTCATGCCGAAGGCATGACTTGAGGACCGTCCCGCCAAGGGCGGGACTCGAGGAGCGCGAACTTCGTTCGCTTGAGGCAAAGTCCTCAAAAAAAGCGAATTACCCTTTTTCTGTTCCGGTGCCATAAACATAAAGATCTAGCCAAAGATATTTGAAATTTCCCCCTCGATCCCTCCCCCTTTGATGGGGGAGGGCGGGGTGGGGGTGAATCCGGAATACATCCCCCTCCCCTTTATCCCCTCCCGCGAGGGGAGGGGATATTTCTAAAGTTTGAGAAGAAAATTCTCAGATTAAAAGTGTAAGAATCTAAAGAAACCATTCTCAAATCACCCCGTCGGCTGAAAGGTCCTTAAGCACGGCGATCCATTTCATATCCGGCCAGGCCGCGGTTGACCAGCTCTTGAACCCATCCTTCCAGGTCTTCCTTCGCTTCGGGCGGTACCTTTTCCACGCTCTCCTGCATCCTGGCCACGATGTCGGGGATCGAGTGCCTTCCATCCAACAGCTTCCAGATAAAGACGCCCACCGGGTTCAGCCCGAAGGCCTTCCCCGTGTCCGGGTCGAAGAGGATGGCCCAGTCGTCGAATTCCTCCCGCAGGACGATCTGGGGGTTCGCCAGGGGATATTTCTTCTCAGTCATACGATCCTTCAATTGTTCCTCCATTTCCATCATTTCCATTTCCATCCCCATTCCCTTTTTTCCGCGGCCTTCCCCGCGGCCGAATTGTGGACTCTAAGCCTAGCTTTCGACAGATCTCAAATTGCCAGACAGGATCTCCATAGGGGCATTGGCGCGCCTTGCATTCCTGCAGACGGGTCAATTCAGCACGCAAGATGGGAGAATTCACGAACTCAGCCCAGAAGGGGGGGAATTCGCCCGGGCATGGGCAGACAATCCTTTTTTCTTTCTTACCGATATTTTCCAGGTGCGAGGACCAGGGCCATTGATCCGCGGATTCAACAAGAAGTGTAGGTCTTCCTGGACGATGAAAGCCCGGAAACGGTCCTGCCAAAGGTGGCCCTTGGTTTTGTGGATTTGATGATGATGGTGGACGTGACTGGTCAGTAGCCAGTGGACCCACCGGCTCAGAACACCGGTTTCTTCTGGCCGCAGGACCACATGGAAATGATTCGGCATGAGGCAGTAGGCGAAAATTCTTACCGGATAGATTTGGCTGGCCTTGGCCATCAATTCAAGGAAGAATTGATAGTCCTCTTCCGTCCGGAAAATCTTCTGCCTACCGTTTCCGTGGTTGAATACGTGGTAGACAAACCCACCTGTCAATCCCCTGCTGATCCTGGGCAAAGGGTTCTTTCCTCAGGGAAAATTTGCCTGTCCCTATTTTTTGCTTAAGTGTAAATCAGGACTGTCCCCTTTTTTACTTATCGGAGATAAAGGGATTTCCTTAAGGAGAAATCCGGTTGTTAGAGATTTTCTCTCATGCAGGTTGGATTATCCGAAATATGTTAATTTCATTAATAAAATCAGAACTTTACTTTTTAGACCCAAGTAATAAGATCGGTGGATTTAAGGGGAAATCGGTTGACTTTTTGTCTCAATAGTCAAAAAAGGGGACAGGCATCAATATCAAGTCAGCCAAAAAAGGGGACAGGTCTAAATAGAAAGTTGGTCAAAAAAGGGGGCCGGAGAGAAATAGGGACGCATCTTGGTTTACTATTTTTTTTGGCTTAAATATTGCATATTTATTGATGATTTTAGATTCTTACACTTTTCACTCTTAAAATTTTCTTTTCGGATTTTAAAAATATCCCCTCCCCTCACGGGAGGGGATAAAGGGGAGGGGGATGAATGATCAATTCACCCCCACCCTCGCCCTCCCCCATCAAAGGAGGAGGGAATCGGGTGGAGCGGATGGATTCCTGGATTGACTATTTGAAGCGCGGCCTGGCCCGAAAGACGGCCGGAGAAGAGCTCCCGGGAGCGGGGGGACAGGCCAAAATAAGGAACAATCTCAAAAACTTGTACCCCTTCGCCCTTCGCCACTGGCGAAAAGGAGCCCTGGGGGGGGTGCTGATCCTCGTCGCTTCTCTCCTCACCTTCCCCCAGCCGCTGATCTTCCGCTACCTCATCGACTCGGTCATTCTGAGCAGCCGGGCGGACCTCCTGATGGGAGCGGTTCTCCTGCTGCTGGGGGTGGCGATTCTTGAAAAGCTGGCCAACCTGTGGCAGGAATTCTATTTTGCCCGGTTCGAGCAGGAGGTCCTCCTCGACCTCCAGAACAGCCTCGTCGAAAGGGCCCTGCACTTTCCCAAGTCCTTCTATGACCGGCAGGAGACCGGCTACCTGATGGCCCGCCTTTCCTCCGATGTGCAGGGTCTCCGCTGGTTTCTCTCCAGCGGCGTGGTCCACCTGGCCGGGAACGCGCTCCGTTTCATCGGGGGGCTGGTCTTTCTCCTTTACCTCGAATGGAGGCTCACGGTCGCTGTCCTGATCATCCTTCCGGGCCTCCTGTTTTGCATTCGCTTCTTCGCCTCAAAGATTCACCTTCTGAGCCATCAAGGCCTTTTCCAGGGAGATGCAGACCCTGGGACGGTTGATCTCGGAGATAAAACGGGGCCGGCAGCTTTCCCTGGAACAGTCCACCCTGCATTCCGTGGCCAGTCTGATCATCGAGTCCACCCCGGGTATCGCCCGGGCCATCCTGCTGGCCCTGGGCGGCTACTGGGTCATGACCGGACACTGGACCCTGGGGTCACTCCTGGCTTTTCAGGCTTACCTGGGGTATGTCTTCGGGCCGGCCCAGGCCCTGGCCTCGGCCAATCTGCAGATCCAGCAGGCCCGGGCTTCCCTGGAGCGCATCTCAGCTCTTTTTGAGATTGTTCCGGAGGAGAATTGCGGGGTGGGGATTCAGGCAGGAAAACTGAAGGGGCAGGTGGAATTCAAGGAGGTAACCTTTGCTTACGACTCCCGCGAACCGGTCCTGGAAAACATCTCCTTCCGAATTCAGCCGGGCGAGCATGTGGCCATCGCGGGCCCCAGCGGAGTGGGGAAGACGACCCTGGTCAGCCTGATTCTCCGATTCTACAAGCCGGCCTCGGGAGAGATCTACTTCGACGGCCGTCCGGCGTCGGAATACGAAGTCTCCTCCCTGCGGCGCCGCATCGGGTATGTGGCCCAGAACACGCTCCTTCTGTCGGGCACCATCATGGAGAACCTCCGTTACGGCAACCCCGAAGCCTCGGAAGCAGAGGTGAGACGGGCGGCTTCCGCGGCGGAAATTGACGAATTTATCCGGGGGTTGCCCCTGGGTTATGAAACCCCCATCGGAGAAAACGGGGTCCACCTTTCCGAAGGACAGAGGCAGCGCCTGTCCATCGCCCGCGCTTTGGTGAAAGACCCGGATATCCTGATCCTCGACGAGCCGACCTCCGCCCTGGACACCCCCACGGAAGAATCCATCTTCCGGGCCCTCCCTGCCCTTCTGCGGGGAAAAACCCTTTTTGTGGTCGCCCACCGGCTTCCCACGATCCAGGATGCCGACCGTGTACTTCTGCTTGATGAAAACCGCATGGTGGCTGTGGGAACCCATGGGTCCTTGTGGGAGAGATACCCATATTACCGCTCCCTCTTGACCGCCCGGGAAGAGAGGATGAAAGAACCGGCGTTCCTGGGAGATCTGGCCCCCGGAGGCCTCCGTGCCGTGTAGCGATCCCGAATTCGAACTGCTTCTCTGCTGCGCCCGGAGGGAGATGGATTCCCCGGCGAGGGAAAGGCTCCTGCGCCTCCTCCAGCAGCCGCTGGACTGGCCTTCTCTGCTGAAGAGGGCCGGGCACCACGGCGTCATCCCCCTCCTTTCCCATAATCTGAAATCCGCCTTCCCCGGCCTGATTCCTGCCGCGGTCCTGGAGCAATTTGAAAACTATGCCCTGGCCATCGCCGGCCGCAATCTCTTTATGACCCACGAACTCGTCAAGATTCTCGACCTCTTTCAGGCTCATGGAATCCCGGCCATCCCCTTCAAAGGGCCCTCTTTGGCATTGTACGCCTACGGAAAGCTCTCTTACCGGTCTTTTGTGGACCTGGACATCCTGGTGGAGAGAAAAGATTTCTCCCGGGCCAAGGGAATTCTTCTGGACCTCGGATACCGGGGAGACTTCTCCCTGGCCCCGCCTCAGGAAGAGCGATTCCTGCGGACCCACCATGAATACCCGATGGTCAGAAAAGACGGAAAAGTCCAGGTGGAACTTCAATGGGGTGTTACCCCGAGAGACTTCTCTTTCCTTTTCCCCATGGAACCCCTGTGGGGAAGGCTTCGGGAAATGGATTTTGAAGGGCGAAAAATCCTGGCCTTTGCCCCTGCAGATTTATTACTGGCGCTTTGCCTTCATGGGGCCGAGCACTGCTGGGAAAGGTTGATCTGGGTGTGCGATCTGGCGGAGATGATGCGGACGAACCGGGGGATGGACTGGGAGGGATTGATCGGCGGGACTAATAGGCTGGGTTGCTCGCGAATCCTTCTCCTGGGCCTGTTCCTGGCCCGCGAGCTCCTGGAAGCGAATCTTCCAGAGCCCGTGTGGAATCTTTGTCTGGCGGATGAATCCTTGAAAAAACTGGCCGTGGATGTGGAAGAAAGGCTCCGCTCCAAGGAAGCCAGATCTCCCTCTCTCTTCGAACGCAGCCGGTTTTACCTGAAGGTGAGCGAGCGCCGGCGGGATAAGGTTTTATTTCCCCTTCGCCTGGCTTCGACCCCCACGGTGGAAGACTGGCAAGTCCTGAGTCTTCCCCCTGCCCTATCGTTCCTTTACTATTTTATCCATCCTTTGCGGATCCTGGGGAAGTACGGGCGAAGGGGGTTTAAGAGTTGGAAACCTTTTAGCCACAGAGAGCACAGAGAACACAGAGCGGAAAAGCCGCAACCAAAAGAAAGTGCCTTAAATGCCTCAAGTGCGCTCAAGTCCCTTAAGTAATAAAATCGAGAGACTATCTGATTTGGACCACCATACGCTTAGCAATAAACCCCTCCTGCCCTGCTGATTTCCTTCTTTCTTGCCCGAAAAAATCTTCCTTTTACAGCTCCAACTGCAACGGTTAATCAATTCTGGATTGTTTAAGGGAAAATGATGGGGACGAAGGGAAAGGCTTGGAACGGAGGGCGGAGGGGAGGGAAATTTCTTCCAGCTTGGCCTGGAAGCGGCGGAGAGAGACCTGCCGGGGGCCGCAGATTTCCATCAGGCGGTCCAGCTTCTCGGGGGGAAAGTCCGCATCGGAAAGGATGACTTCGGAGATGGAATATTCGACCAGGATCTTTTCCAGGGAGTCGAGGTCTCCCAGAACGGGGATCCCGTTGACGAAATCTTCCTGGTTGCGGGGGTCGTCGTCGATGAATCCCACGGGCCGCAGTCCCAGCCGGGGGTTGTTGATCAGCTCGTTAAGGGCGTGGACGCTGTTCTTCTCCAGGCCGTAGAGCAGAATCTTCTTCCCCTCGTGATTGTTGGCGAGGTGAAGGTGCTCGAGGACGCGGAAAGAGCTCCTCGTTCCGGCGATCAAGAGGAAGAGCAGGTTGAAATCGATCACCAGGACGGCCCAGCTCATCACTCCCCACGATGGAACCATCCATAAAACGAATAGGGTTACCAGGTTGCCCAGGAATGTGGCTTTGAGGATCTTCAGCAGGTCATCCACGTTGATGTAGCGGAAGATCCCCCGGTAAAGGCCGGTGAGGAAAAAGACTGAGATCTTCACTGCAAGGACCAAGGGAATCGTGGAAAGCAGGTACGCTTTGACCTGTGGCGTCAAATCCCCCTCGAAACGCAAGAGAAAAGCCAGGTAATACGAAAGGGTGATGAAGACAATATCCAGGAAGACCTTGAATATACGCCAGCTCAGCAGGTTTAGGTCGAAGAGCGGCAGGAGAGTGCCGTTCCGCAGGAACTGGATCTCGCTGTATCCCAGCCTCTTGATCCCTATGTAGGAAGCGATGGCGATCGAGGCGATGAGGAGGGCCTGATTCACATCCCGGAAATAGACCGAAGCGAAGGCCACAACCCCCAGGAGTAGGGTGATGGCGTAAAGGAGAGCCACCGCATTTTGCTGGGTAAACCCCATCTGGAGAAGGCGGTGGTGGATATGGTCACGGTCGGCCTTGAAGAGGCTCTTGCCGTTGAGGAAAAAGAACTTCAGCAAGTTCCCCTTCTCATCCTCCCCCAAAATGTGCAGGGATTTCAAGAGTCGCCTGGTCATGGACAGGGCGGTGTCCATGATGGGGAGTCCCAGGAGAAGGATGGGGATCAGAAAGATCACCGCGGTGGTGCCCTTCAGATTGCTCTGCAGGGACAGGAGGGAAAGTATGAACCCGAGGGTGTAGGCCCCGGAATTGCCAAGGAAAATCGTTGCGGGGTGAAAATTGTACCTCAGGAATCCCAGGATGCTGCCGGCCAGGGTCATGGAGATGAGGGCGACTCCGATGTTCTGGGTCAGGACCGCGATCCCGAACATGGAGAGGGTAATGATGAAGGATATCCCCCCTGCCAGCCCATCCAGACCGTCCAGCAAGTTGAGGGCGTTGGTGATGGCCACAATCCAGAGGACCGTGACCGGAATCGCCCAGGCGCCCAGGGGGTAATCCCCGAAGGGCAGGGAGAGGACTTTGATCTGGTAGCTGGTGTGGGCGACAAGAATTGCGGCTCCCAGCTGGATGAAGAACTTGACGCCAGCGGACAATCTGCGGAAATCATCCACCGTCCCCATGAGGAACATGGCCACCCCTGCCGCGAGCACCCAGCAAAGGTTGGCATCCTCCATCAAAGCGGGATGGAAATAGAAGTAATCGATCCGGGAGGCAACATAAAGAACGAGGCTAAAAGCGATGATTATCGAGAGCCCGCCCATTCGCGGAATGGGATGGTCGTGGACCTTCCTCCAGTCCGGAAGGTCCAGGGCCCGCAATTTAACCGCCAGGGATCGCACCAGGGGGGTGAGGGCCAAGGAACAAAGAAAAGCTAGGCCAAAAAGGATGATGTATTTAAGCATTCCAGGTGTTCAGCTATGGGCCGCATCAAGTACCAATCCAGGGTCTTTTTCAAACCGTCGATGATTCCCGTACGGGCTTTAAAGCCGAATTCTTTTTCCGCCCGGGAAAC
This sequence comes from Deltaproteobacteria bacterium SM23_61, assembly GCA_001304105.1. Lineage (GTDB taxonomy): Bacteria > Desulfobacterota > SM23-61 > SM23-61 > SM23-61 > SM23-61. The sequence goes on along the minus strand of LJUR01000064.1, from coordinate 2,050 downwards.
GTCCAGCATCCGTCTCGGTTGCCCGTCGGGCCGGGATGGATCCCAGAGGATTTCTCCGCAGAACCCTGTCAGGCGAGTGAGCTGGCCCACCAGGTCTTTTATGGAGATCTCGAAGCCGGCCCCCAAATTCACCGGGTCCGGTTTGTCGTACTTTTCCGCCGCCAAAACGATTCCTTCGGCGCAATCCTCCACGTACAGAAATTCCCGGGTGGCTTTGCCGCTTCCCCATATGGTTATGGGTTGGTCCTTTCCTCCGTCCCCATTCCCTCCGTTCGGGTGCTCTTTTTTTCCCATCCTTGCGCCGGCCACATCGATTCCGCCCATGGCATCAACCATTTTTTTAATCAAGGCGGGGATCACATGGGAAGAATGAGGGGAAAAGTTATCCCCGGGGCCGTAAAGATTCACGGGCAGCAAATAAATGGCGTTGAATCCATACTGGGCGCGGTAAGCCTGAGCCTGCACCAGGAGCATTTTCTTGGCCAGACCGTAGGGGGCGTTGGTTTCCTCCGGGTAGCCTTGCCAGAGATCCTTTTCTTGGAAAGGGACCGGTGTGTATTTGGGGTAAGCACAGATCGTGCCCACGGCCACGAATTTTTCCACCCCGGAAAGCCGGGCCGCCTCCATGATCTGGCACCCCATGATCAGGTTGTCATAGAACAAGGTGGCGGGGAATTTCTGGTTAAAACCGATTCCTCCCACCCGGGCGGCCAGATGGATGACCATATCCATCCCATCCACAGCCTGCACGCATTCGTCCCAGATTCTTAAATCTCTCTCCCGGCTCCGGGAAACCCGGATCGTCTGGGGGTCGGCTCCCCGCTCGATCAATTTCTTCACCACCGCCGTCCCCAGGAATCCAGCCCCGCCGGTGACGAGAATTTTTTTATGCCGCCAGAAGTTCATTCTTCGTTGCTGTATCTCTTTGCTCTTTGCTCTCTGCTCTCTGCTCTATGCTCTCAGCGCAATCTGCGCAATCCGCAGACCTATAGGTTCAACGGTTTGACCCGCTCCCACCGGCTTCCTTTTTCTTCCCTGTTTCTCTCTTCGCCCAGCCGGGTCAGCACGTCCCGGCAATTTTTCACTTCCCTCAACTCCTGCAGGTCCGCGTCCACCATCATCCGGACCAGTTCCTTGAATTTCACCCTCGGCTCCCAGTTCAAGATCTTCATGGCCTTGGAGGCATCCCCTTGAAGGTATTCAACTTCCAGGGGCCGGAAATAACGCGGGTCCGGAAGGACATATTGCCGCCAATCTAAACCCGCATAGCCGAAAGCCTCTTCGAGAAACTCTTTGACCGAATGGGTCTCCCCGGTGGCAATCACATAATCATCGGGCTTTTCAACCTGGAGCATCCTCCACATGGCGTCCACGTAATCCCCGGCAAAGCCCCAGTCCCGCCTGGCGTCCAGGTTTCCCAGGTAAAGCTTTTCCTGGAGACCATATTTGATTCTGGCGACTGCCCGGGTGATCTTCCGGGTGACGAAGGTTTCCCCCCTCCGCGGGGATTCGTGATTGAAGAGGATGCCATTTGCCGCGAACAGGCAGTAGCCATCCCGGTAGGTCCTCGCCATCCAGTAAGCATATACTTTGGCCGCGGCATAAGGGCTCCGGGGCCGGAAAGGAGTCTCTTCATTCTGCGGGGGCGGGGAATCGCCGAACATCTCGCTGCTGGAGGCCTGGTAGAATTTGGTCCGAATGCCGCTCCGGCGCACGGCTTCCAGGATACGGGTGGTTCCCAACCCGGTAATGTCTCCGGTAAACTCCGGCATCTCGAAGCTGACCCGGACATGGCTCTGGGCAGCCAGGTGATAGATTTCATCCGGCCGGAGGTTGTAGATGAGATGGGTCAGTTGCCCCGAATCGGTCATGTCCCCATAGGGGAGGAAGAGGCGGGCCGTCTCCTCGTGGGGGTCCACGTAAAGGTGGTCGATTCTCTCCGTATTAAAGGTGCTCGACCGGCGAATGAGGCCGTGGACCTCGTACCCCCTAGCCAGTAAAAACTCGGCCAGATAACTTCCGTCCTGTCCTGTAATTCCGGTAATCAGCG
>LJUR01000063.1 GCA_001304105.1 Deltaproteobacteria bacterium SM23_61 | reverse complement strand
GGTCTATCCGGAAATCGAGCGAATCGTCTGCCCGGCACCCCAGGCGGAGCATTCCCGCGAGCGGTCTAGTTCTGCGACTCCCCAGGCCCGTAGGGCCAAGCGGGCGCCGGTGGACAGATCCATGGAAAGCGCCGGCACGGGTTATGGGCGTGAAGAGTTCTCTCCTTCGCGGCTGGTGGCCTTCGAGCCGGAGGCCCGGGCCGTGGAAACCATCCTGATCAAGTACGAGTGGCGCTCGACACTTTGCCGGATGGGAATCCTGTCTTGTGCTCCTCCCTGGACGCCGAGAAACCGCCTGTGGGATGAAGGGGGCTACGCCCCGCCCCCGCCGCGCCGGGGATGAGGGATAAAAATCTTGATGGGACGCGGATGAACGCGGATAAGAAAAAGCCCCGCTTCCATTGCCAGAAGCGGGGCTCTCTCTCTTATCCGGGTGATTTCAGAAAATTGAAAAGCTCGGGTTCTTACCGGAGCGGGGAGGGGTTGGCAAGGATCTTTTTGGCCTCGGCCAGCTTGCGGGAAAAGGGATCTTTCTTGAAGGCGGCAAACCACCGGCGCAGGATGATCCAGCCGCCGAACCGGGTCACCTGGTTGGACCAGATACGGTGCCATTTCTCCCACCCCCGTTTCAGGTTGGGGAGATAGAAGAAAAAGACGGGAAACCAGAGGATGTGCAAACCGATGTGAAACATGTGTTTGAAGCGATAGAATCTTCCCATGATTTGGTGGATGGAGGCCTGCATTTCTTCCGGGGTCATGGGGGCATCGGGAACAAAGAGGGGGAAATTGCCGTCGTAGTACTCCCACCCCACCAGATTTTGGGGAAAGATTCTGTTCTGTCCCTTCAACCGGCGGGTCAACTCCGTGCCCGGCAGCGGGACGGGAAGCAAAACCTGAACTGAATCCAGCCGCGCTTGGCGGATGAATTTTCGAAATCTTTGGATCCTTTCGGGGGCCGGCATGGAAAACTCGCCTCCCGCAGCCAGGGGATAACCGAAAATGAACATTCCGTGGATGAAAAAACCGGCCTGGTGGAACTTATGGGACAGGGCGATCATGTCTTCGGGCTTGAGCCGTTTATCCATGGCCTCCAGCTCTTCTCCGATGGGGGATTCCAACCCGATGGCCACGTGCCGGATCCCGGCTTCGCGCATGCTCGTGAGCAGTTCCTCGTCCCTGCCTTTGTCCAGTCTGATCTGGACGGTGATTCTAAACCTGGTTTTGATCCTTCTCTGATAATCGCGGAGGAGATGGCAGAGCCGCAGCGTTTCCCGGCGGTCCTGGCCGAAAAGATCATCCACGATAAAAAAGTCCCTGGCCCCCCGGGTTTCATGGAGAGAGGCGAACTGTTCCACCAGCCGCTCCACCCGGGCATAGCGGGGTTTCCCCTTGACCGTGCAGAACTCGCAGTCCATTCCGCATCCCCGAACCCGCCCGACAGGATAGATCCGGATCCGGGCATAACGGACCAACGAAAAATCGGGAACCGGGAAGCAGTCGAAATCGGACGGGGGCATTCTTTCCGGGGTCAGGACTATCCGGTCGCCATCCAGGTAGGCGATGCCCGCGATGTTCTCCCTGGAGAGCCGGCCGTCGAAAGCCTGCAGGAGCTCCTTGAGGGTCTCTTCTCCTTCTCCTCGGACCACGACGTCAACTCCGTTTTGCAGGGCCTCGGCGATGTTTTCCTCGACGAAATGCTGGCCCCCGGCGAGGGTCGGGACGGACCGCTCCCGGTAAAACCGGGCGAGTTGGTATAACCGGGGTATGGTGCTGGTCAGCCCCCCGTAAAGGCCGACCAGATCAGCGGGTCTGGATTGCTGGAGGGCTTCATGGTCCGGCAGGCCCGTGGGCGTCACCGGGCCGGATCGCTGGTAGTTATTCTCATCAATGACTTCGACATCCCACCCCTCCATCTCCCGGGCGGCGGTGGCCACGGTCACCGGTCCCAGGGCCGTGGTCGCCCGGGCGATCCGGGAATAGATGTTGAACGTGGGATAGGCGGGGATGATGATCCTCAGCCTTCGCCTTTTCCCTGCCCCGCGGGTCTGGGCCCTGATCCCTTGTTCCATACGATATCCCCCATCCTTGAAATGAATCCGAGTCTAGAACCCTCTTCCCCGGAATCCACGCCGCACTCGGGCTTCCTTAACCAGCAGCTCTTTTTCCATGAAGGGTCTTTTATTCAGCATGGAGACCGCTTTCTGGGCCTCCCGGCGAGTGGACATCTCCACGAAGGCGAACCCCCTGGACTGACCGCTCTGGTGATCCTTCGGGATCTTGACGGAGACCACGTCTCCGGCCTGCGAGAAATGGGTTTTCAGATCGGCTTCGGTGGTCTGAAAGGCAATATTTCCCACATAGATTTTGGTGTTCATTTTTTCTCCCCGTGGGCTGGAATCAGCAAGGCAAGGAAAATTCTGGGACGGAGTCGACCCCGGGGGGAATGATCTCCTTCCCGGGGTCCCGAAGTCGGTCTACCGACTCCTCAGCATTTCACCACGTCAACGGCCTGAAGGCCCTTCTTTCCCTGGGCGATTTCGAACTCGACCTCGTCCCCGTCGTGAAGGACCTTGAAGCCTTCCTGTTTAATGGATGAGAAGTGCACGAATAGATCTTCGCCAACTTCCTGGGAGATAAACCCAAACCCCTTCTGCTCATTGAACCATTTCACTCGTCCTTTCGGCATTGCTTTTCACCTCCTTTCCTTTGGCATTGGTAAGGCACAAGAGCCAGGGGTGGAGCAAAAATAAAAAAACCGCATAAGCTTGGAGAGCCTAGCGGTTTGTTTTTGTTCCAAACCAAAACTCTTTGCAACTTATTGATTTATCATAGACTCTTTATCCCTGGCTGTCAAGGTAAATCTCTTCCCCGCGGGGGAATTCAGCCCATGGCTCGCCAGCTATCCCTCCGCAAACGCTCGCAATAGTCTGGAGCGGGAAGGGTGGCGCAGCTTGCGGAGTGCCTTGGTCTCGATCTGACGGATCCGTTCCCGGGTGACGGAAAAATTCTCTCCCACCTCTTCCAGGGTGTGCTCCCCTTCTTCGTCAATCCCGAAGCGCATGCGCAGAACTTTTTCCTCCCGGGGGGTCAGGCTGGACAGAACCTCACGGGCCCGCCTGGACAAATCCATGTTGGTCATGGCTTCCATGGCGTGAAGGGTCGTTTTGTCCTCGATGAAGTCCGCGAGAAAATCATCCTGTTCTTCTCCGATGGGGGTATCCAGGGAAATGGGCTCCCGGACCACCTTCAGGATTTCACGAACTTTGTCCGGCGCAAGGTCCATGCGCCGGGCGATCTCTTCCGGGGTGGGTTCCCGCCCGACCTTCTGCAGGAGATGGTGGGAGACCTTCAGCAGCTTGTTAATCGTCTCATTCATGTGCACCGGCAGGCGGATCGTCCGGGATTGATCGGCGATGGCCCGGGTAATGGCCTGCCGGATCCACCAGGTGGCGTAGGTGCTGAATTTATGGCCGCGCCGGTAGTCGAACTTCTCCACCGCCTTGATGAGCCCGATATTTCCTTCCTGGACGAGGTCCAGCAGGTGGAGCCCGCGGTGGATGTATTTCTTGGCGATCGAAACGACCAGGCGCAAATTCGCCTTGATCATCTCGTTGCACCCCATTTCCGTCTTGATCTCTGCACGGTAGAGGGTCCGGAGCAGGCTTTTGAGCTCCGCAATGGGCAGGCGGGCTTCTCTTTCAATCCTGGCGATTTTACTCTGAACTGTCTTGAACGCCTGGTGACATTCCTCAAAGGTCTCCCCCCTGATCCCCCGTTCGGCGAGCGTCTTCCGGAATTCCCGCGGATTTTTTTTCCTCAGTCGAAGCAGGTTTGGCAGAAGATCGACGGAAAACCGGGCTCGTTCCTGGATATCCTGGATTTCATCCTCCGCCTTTTCAGCCCGTTCTCCCAGGTCCTTCAATTTTTTGATCATCGTGTCCAAAACCCCGGTCTTCCGGTTGAGCTCCCCCAGCAACAGGGCGATTGCTTCTTTTCTTTCCTGGAGCTGCCCTTCCAACTTCCGGCGTTTGCCGTCGTTCCCCTTCCTCTTGGCGAGGCGTGCCCTGACTTTTAAAAGTTCCCGGGAAAATTTCTTAACCTTCAGGAGCAGGACCAAAAGGGCCTTGACATCCAGTTCTTCTTCGAACGGGGATTCATCGCCGGGTTCCCGGACCGACTTTTCCTGGGACTTTTCCGTCGATTTCAACCGCGCTTCCAGACGCTCAATTTCTTCAAGGAATAGGGGGGTGGATAAAACCGAATCGATCAATTCCCTCTCCCCCTCCTCGATTTTTTTGGCGATATCCACTTCTTTTTCCCGGGACAGAAGGGGAACAGCCCCGATCTCTCGAAGGTACAAGGCCACTGGATCCTGAGGCGTTTCTTCCTCAAACTCCCCCTCGGGTTCCTCCTCCTCCAGAAAAACCGTCTCCTCCCCCTCAGCTTCAGCGGGTTCTTTCGCTTTAGGAGACGCATCGACCAGTTCGATGTTCATTGCTTCAATTTTCGTTATGATTTCCTCAATCTGATCCGCAGATACAATCTGTGGGGGAAGGAACTCATTAAGCTCCGTATAGGTTAAAAAACCCTTTTGTTTGCCGATTTTTATCAGCTGGTTTATCTTTTCCATTTTTTGACCTCGACTCGCCCGATTTACAGCCTGCTATTTTCCATAATGCCCCGATCAAATAAGGATTTATTAATAATATAAGACCGTTATTTAAATTTTCCAGCCAATTTATTCGACATGTTTCTAAATATTGGTCATTTCCTTGTTCCAGGAAACCCGAGAAATCCCTAAGCCATTGAAATAACTATATTTCCTGCTTTTCAAGAATGGCCCAAAAGGATGGAAAAATCCCATTAACAACTCCCTAATTTACCATTAGATGCGTTTTTTTTAAAAGGGGATGGAGATTTCCGAAAAAGTATACCTGGAAAATGTTGATCCCTCAAGAGGACTGATAGAAAGCCAGGAAAGATGGCCCTGCTAAATTATTTTTTGGGCAAAGGCTTATTTATTTTTTCTGGGAAAAGTTAGCTCCTTCTTCTTGACGGAAGGCTGCAGGTTCAATAGAATTTTTTATGTGGTGATTCGCGTGGGGAGCGGGAATAAGGATAGCAATGATAAGGGGGAAATATGGCCATCAGAATCGGAGCTGGAAAATTTACCTATGAAGCCTATCCCGATTGGGCCAGGCTGCCCAGGGGGTGGAGGTTCCTCGAGGTCGTGGACGTGGCCGCGGACTCGCAGGACCGGGTCTATGTTTTCAGCCGGGGCGAACATCCTCTCATGATCTTTGACCGGGAGGGGAGTTTTTTGACTTCCTGGGGAGAGGGTCAGTTCAAAAGACCCCACGGGATCACCCTGGGTCCGAAGGACACCCTCTTCCTGGCTGATGACGGGGGCCACGCGATCTACCAGTTCACCCTGGAAGGAAAACTGCTGATGACGATAGGAACCCCCGGGAAGGCCGCCGAATTCATGAGCGGCCAGCCTTTTAACCAGCCCACCAAGGTGGCCCGTGATCCGAAAACCGGGGAGCTTTTCATTTCCGACGGATACGGCAACGCCCGGGTCCACAAGTACACCGCGGACGGAAAATACCTATCCTCCTGGGGGGGACCCGGAATGGGGCCGGGGGAGTTTAACCTCCCTCACAGCGTGGTCCTGGACAAGGAGGGAAGATTATTCGTAGCGGACCGGGAGAACCTCCGAATCCAGATCTTCAACCGGGAGGGCAAATTCCTGGCCATGTGGAACAACATCCACCGTCCGTGCGGTTTGCATATTGCGGGAGATGGAGATCAACGGGTCTACGTGGGGGAACTGGCCCCCGCTTATCCCTTCAACCAGAATTATCCCAACATCGGAGCCCGGATCAGCATCTACGATCTCCAAGGCAACCTTCTGGCCCGTCTGGGAGATATCCAGGCCGGCGAGGGACCGCATCAGTTTCTGGCCCCTCACGGGCTGACGGTTGATTCGCGGGGGGATATTTACGTAGGAGAGGTATCCTGGAGTTTCAAGGGAAAAAACCTCACCCCGCCCCGGGAACTGCCCACCTTCCGCAAACTGGTCAAGGTCTGAAAAGGGATGACCTTGCTCATGTCGTCCAAGGCTGGCTGGAGCAAGAAAAACGAGCCCGGGAGAGGGGCGCACGACCGCGCGCCCGGGGGAAGGCCGAAACACGAAAGGGCTCAGCATCATGGACCCAGAGGTTCGTACAGAAACAGCGGCCGACAGACAACGGAGCGTGGCGTTAAGCAGCCAATAACCAGAAAAGAGCAACCAGGAACCAGCAACCAGTTTCAGCGGCCGGACGAAGGGACTCTCTCGAGCAACCTTCTGCGCCCCGCTTCTGAGAGACCCAGCTGGTCCAGCTCTCCCTTTAAGGCCGCTCGGGTCCCATATCCGCTGATATATCCATTCACCCGGGCGGCGGCCGTGGAGTTCACAAAGTCCCTTTCGGAGGGGAAGATCTTTCGGAACTCGTGGCCCAGAACAAAATCCTGGCGGAGGTAATATTTTTGATGGTAGTCCTCGGCCAGGTAGAATTCGTTGGCCGGCAGAATCTCCGTACGGATTTTTCCGTTTATCCGGGCTGCCTCCCTGTCCCTGCTTTCAAAGGCCAATCTTTTCTGCTCTTCATTGTGGAAAAATAATGCCGCCCGGTACTGGCGCGACCAGGACCGACTGGTCGGATCATGAGCCTTCCAAAAAACTTCCAGGAGGTCTTGGTATGAGATTTGGGTTGGATCGAAGTCGATTTGAATCGATTCGCTGTGGTCGCCAAGATCATGGTAAGTCGGATTCTTCTTTGTCCCTCCGGAATATCCGACCCGGGTTCGAACCACACCCTTGATGGCCCCAAACTGGGCATCAGGCCCCCAGAATCACCCCAGGGCAAAGGTGGCCGTTTCGATCCTGCCCGGCACTGTGATATCGATGGGGGGGATTGATTTTCGGGGAACCGACGGTGTCTGCGCTCCCGCGCTGATCTGCATTTTTTCCTCCTTGGGCTGAGTTTCCCTGCTCGGGTGATCGCAGGTGCTGAGGAAGGGGATGAATCCCCAAAATAGAACCCCTAATCCTTTCACCAGGACTCTTCTATTGCTGTCCATAAGCGACCTCTAATCTATCTCTTTTAATTTAAAATAATGTGAAAATGCGGTGTGCGGTATAAGGAAGATCATATAAAACAGGGGTCAGGGTGCTGGGTGCAGGCGGGATGAGAAAGGGTGCAGGGTGTAGGGCGTCGGGTGTAGGGAGAAGGATCAAAGATCCAAGGCTTGAGGAAGACTAAAAGGACAAGGGTAACGAAAAGAACAAAATGGATTAGCCAAAAGAAGCGAGGACAGCTAAAAGAATATCGATCTTGCAAGTATTTTCAAAGATCATCGTAATTAGAGCTTTCACCTACAACAGTTCACCCGCGGGTTGCTTAGGAGGTTGAGAATTACTGAAAGTAATGATGGACTCCGATTCAATATATGAAAAGCATCTCATAACCACATTCCGCTTACCGCAAATCATAGAGGAGAACTCAACACCCTATCGCTAATCTCATCCCGGGATTACTATTTGAGCCTCCTTCCTCCTTAATGCCGGCTTAATCGGGAGAAAGGGTTCCGCTGTCGATGATTTTTCTTTCTTGCTCCGAAAAAAACGTATTTCGGCGTTCTCGGGCAAGGGGGATTTCCAGCGGTGGAGGCTATTCGAGAACTGCCACCCCAAACCCGCCCAGGAACTCCGTAGTCGAAATCGGCCAGGGTCCGGCGCTCCAAAGGTTTGCGGAGCAACTGCTCAATGGACCGCATCATTCCCTCGTCCTCAGGCGCGACGAGGGTAAAAGCGTCCCCCTGCCGAGACGCCCGGCCGGTTCGGCCGATGCGGTGAAGGTACGTTTCCGCAGTGTCGGGAACATCGAAGTTGATTACATGGGAAACTCGGCAGATGTCGATCCCCCGGGCCGCGATATCGGTGGCGGCGAGAATGCGGTAGGAACCGTCGCGAAACCCTTTCATCGCCTCCCGGCGGCGATTTTGGGGAAGATCCCCCTGCAGCGATGTCGCCTGAAATCCGGCTTTCGACAACTGCTCTCCAAGCCTCTTGGCTCGGTTCTTTGTCCGGGTGAAGACCAGGACGGAGCCGGTCGGCGTTTGCCGCAGAATTTTCAGAAGAAGAGGCGTCTTCAGGTGCTGTTGCACCGGGTAGGCGGCATGGAAGACCGTGGCGGCGGGGGCTATTTCCCCCACCTGAATCGTCACCGGATCCACGAGAATTTCCCTGGCCAGGCCCCGGATCTCGGCGGGCATGGTGGCGCCGAAGAGCAGGGTTTGCCGTTTCCGGGGAAGATGTCGGAGGATCCGCCGGATATCGGGTAAGAATCCCATGTCGAACATTTGATCGGCTTCGTCCAGCACCAGGACCTCCAGGTTCGAAAGGCGAATGGTTCCCTGGGTGATATGGTCCAGGAGCCGCCCCGGGCAGGCGACCACCAACTGGACTCCTTTCTTCAGCAATTGGATTTGCGGGCGGATGTTGACCCCCCCATAAAGGGTCATGCTGGTAACCCGCGTCTTTTTCCCCAGCGTTCGGATCGCTTCGTGGATCTGTTCCGCCAGTTCCCGGGTGGGCGCGAGGACGAGGGCTCTCACCTTTTGGCGTTCTCCCTGGCGGAGTCGCTGCAAAATGGGAAGGCCAAAGGCTGCTGTTTTTCCCGTTCCGGTTTGGGCCAGCCCCATGACATCTTTCCCTTCCAAGACCGGGGGTATCCCCTGCTCCTGAATGGGGGTGGGATCGTCGTAGCTTAAGGCACGAATGCCTGCCATAATTTCAGGGTGAAAACAAAACTTCTCGAAACTCAATGAAACTCCTTTTGGGTGCTCCCGTTTAGAATGATGGTTGGAGAATCCGGGGGGCGAATGCAGTAAGGGCCTGCCCATCCTGAGACTTCGATGAAAGGTCTTTCAGTGGGGGGAGAGTCCTTTTTCCCGGCGTATCTGTTTTATCCTTTGAAGCGCATGGGTTTTGTTTTCTGCATAAATTATCATAACGAGATGATCGTCCTTGGAATCAACGCTTCTTTGGTTATCTCGCTCGCAAATTTCTGCCCCATGATAATCGGCAAAGGACCCGCAGAGACGGTTTATTCTCGAACCGGGATGAATTGCGTAGACATAATAAGGCATTCTTGCCCCTCATTTCTTCTTGTAACAATCGAGGCAAAGGAGCCCGTTTCCAGAGGGAGGAACCTCCATTAACAATTCCTTTCCGCATTGGGCACAAGTGACCCGGAAAGATTTTGGATGACTCTTCTTTTTGGAATTCCGCCGATAAAAATTTCTTCGTACTCTGGCCATTTCTGCCCCTTTTTTGTTATTTTCCCAGATCGCTAACTCCCGGTTGCTACCCGAGAATGCGCTGAGAAGACCCTGAATCTTACTCTATCCCAGGGTCTTCCAATCCGACTTCAGGGCCTTAGCACTTTACCACGTTGATAGCTTGCAACCCTTTCTTCCCCTGAGCGATTTCGAACTCGACTTGATCCCCTTCGAGAAGAACCTTGAAACCATCTTGTTTAATGGACGAAAAGTGCACGAATAGATCCTCTCCATTATCCTGGGAGATAAATCCAAACCCTTTTTGCTCATTGAACCATTTGACTCGGCCTTTGGACATTGTTTTCACCTCCTTTCTTCTTTTTTAGGTAAGCGTCAATAAATCGGAGCTCGAAAAAAAAAGCCGTCACAGCATTAAGAGCTATGCGGCTTTTTTATTCCTGACCAGAACTCTTAGCAACCTATGTTAATATAATAGACTCTTTCTTTAGAATGTCAAGGAAATAATTTGCTGAAAAAAATTCGCTGCCCAATCCCTTACAGCGTATACCATACAGCCAGGTAGTGGAGGATGCTTCCCCCGATCACAAAGATATGCCCAACCACTTGCTTTCCTCGTGGGATTCTCGTATAACGCGGAGAGAGTTGAAAACCGGGGGCTCAACGGGAATTTCCGATTGGAGATAGCGCGCCACTGCACGCACCTGGCCAAAACTCAAGAAATGAAATGTATATCCAAACCTCAATTATTGGTAAAAGTCTACACCATCTGACAGAATTTGTTTCTCGAAGAGTACAGGAAGAAGTACCCATTTTTCCTATGACTCCCTGCCGCCTATAAAGGGCGGTCCAAAACTTTGACGGTATGAGGCGGTTGAAAACTTTGACACCCTCAAATACCCTCCTTTGAATAGTGGTTGAGATTGGCTATGGCGAAGGAGGAGAGAGGAGTGTACACAGACATGGAATGGTGGACCAAGGTACGACTGGAGGTATTGAGAGGGAAGAGGAAGAAACGAGAGGTCCTGCGGGATGAAGGGATTGGCTGGGAGACTTTAAAGAAGATATTGGTTCATCCGGAGCCCCCTGGGTATCGTCTGAAGGAGCCCCGCCCCAAGCCGAAGGTTGGCCCCTACCTGGAGCGAATCGCTCAAATCATCGAAGAAGACAAAGCCCTGCCGAAGAAGCAACGCCACACGGCCAAGTGGATCTACGAGCGCATCCGGGAGATGGGAGATGGGGGAAAGTACACCCAGGTGAAGGAAGCGGTGAGGGAGTTTTTGCGAGTGAAGCAGGAGGTCTTCATGCCGTTGGTTCATCGGGTGGGAGAGGCGCAGGTGGATTTTGGGTATGCCCTGGCGAAGGTTTCGGTATGCTCTAATTTTACCAAAACCCTCATTTGAATGCCCCCCTTTTTATTTCAGACATTCCTGGCTACTTCATAGGCATCCCAGATGGCCTGCATAATGTTGCGGGGCTGCTTGGAATCTCCGATAAGATAAACATTGGGGATTTTGCCCATCAGTGAGCGAAAAAGTGTCTGATCGGGTTCAAGACCCACAGCCAAGACCACATTGCCGGCAGGGAGTTTACTCCTGCGGAAAGAAGTATCTATTAATTCCACCCCATCATTGGTTACCGTCAAAAGGCTGGTATTGGTTAGTATGTCTACCTTATGGAAATTCAACAGATCAAGCAGCATTGTCTTATTGGAATGCGGTACCGGGATGCCAGCCTCCATGGGCTTAGGCAACATTTCCACTATCGTAACTTTATGACCCTGCTGTGCCAGCCAAAGAGCTGTTTCGCAGCCAGTAAGACCACCGCCGATAACAATGATTGGACTCCTGACCTGTCTTTTACCCAAAAGAAGATCGCTTGCTGTAATTACCGTTGCCAGTTTGATACCCGATACATCGGGAAAAGTAGGCCTCGATCCGGTGGCGACAATTACTACGTTGGACTGTTCCTTCGTCGCGGCCTCTATGGAGACTTCTTTGTTCAGGTGAATCTCCACATTCATTTCCGCCAGTTCAGTCTCGTACCATCTCAGGAGGCGGGCTACATCTTTTTTAAATTCCGGTATGGAAACTTCGATAAGATGTCCGCCCAGTCTGTCGCTCTTTTCATAAAGAGATACCTGATGCCCTCGAATGGCGGCAATCCTGGCTGCCTCCATGCCGGTACCCCCCCCGCCGATGACCATCACCCGCTTAACCTCATGAGCCGGCTGAATGGCATAATCCTTTTCCCGTCCGCAAGCCGGATTCACCGCGCATGAAAGCGGCCGACCCAATGCCGTCCTTCCCAGGCAGCCATCATGGCAAGCGAGGCAAGGGCGTATCTTTTCTATTTTCCCTTCACGTACCTTGTTGACCCAGTGGGGATCGGCCAGGAGCCCCCGACCTAAAACCACCATATCCGCCTTTCCCTCAGCCAAGGCCGCTGCCGCCAATTCCGGCAGTTCCATCCTGCCGGCCACAATGACCGGAACCTTCACCACCTTCTTGAGCCTCTCCGTTAGGGGAAGATAGCAGCCATGGGCCTGATAGCGAGGGGGATGAGCCCAATACCAGGAATCGTAAGCCCCAGCATCGGCATTGAAGGCATCGTAACCAGCCTCTTCCAGGAGCATGGCTGCCTGTAATCCCTCTTCCGTATCACGGCCGGCTTCTTTGAATTCCTCCCCGGGCAGGCCACCCTGACGCCAATCCTTAATATAGCTCTTTATACTATATCGAAGCTGGACCGGAAAATCCGCCCCTACCTTCTTTTTGATTTCCTTAACGATCTCCGTAGCTAGGGTTAATCTCCCCTTCAAGTCGCCTCCATATTTATCCGTTCTCCTGTTGAACATGGCAATGGCGAACTGGTCGATGAGATAGCCTTCATGCACTGCGTGGATCTCCACCCCATCAAACCCAGCGGCAACGGCTACCTTGGCTGCTTCACCAAACGCTCGTACCAGCCTCTCGATTTCCTCGGTTGTCAGCTCTCTGCAGGTTATATTTGGCTCCCAATAATTGGGGATTGCGGAAGGCGCAACGCAAGGAGTCAGATAGCGGTTCCTGCCGCCAACGCGGCCCACCCCGCCGGTCAGCTGTAAAAAAATCTTTGCTCCATGGGCATGCACACCTTCCGTCAGCTCAGATGCGGTTTGAACGAAATGGCTCGGGTTCACCGATATGAAGGGTATCGAGGGAATTAGGCGTTTCTCGATTTCGTTCTCAACCTTGGTCAATGAAGTTATGATGAGGCCGGTGCCCCCCCGGGCTCGCTCCATATAATAATCAATGGCGCGCGGAGCGAAACCACCCTCCAAGGTGCACAACCCGGTAATTCCCATGGGAGCCATGGCAATCCGGTTCTTGATCTCGACCTTTCCTATTCTGATGGGTTCAAAAATCCTTGAGTATTTGCTGTCTACCATTGTTTAACACCTCAAAAATTGATGGCTTCGCAAAAAGTCCTTTTGCGGCGTTGCGCTTCACCTTGGTCGCTGCGGGATACCTTCTAAGTACGTCTCACTCCTCAATTTTTGCGCCCCTTGCACGTGGAGCTTTTTACTTTGCTATTCAAAATTTGACTTTTTACGAGATTGTCAAATATTGATTATGGGTTTGCTTTTGCCCTGTAAGGGCCCCAAATTCATTTGCAGACAGCTTATTTTGGATTTTGACTCGTAACTTTCACACCGCATAGATACTTACTTTTTCCCGATACTTTTTATGGAAATAAATCTTTTAGAAGGAGGGACGTAATGAACCCGGCCAGAATTTGAACCTTGACTCCATGCAAGCTTCCGACAATCAGATGATACCACATTGAATTGGCTTTTCCATAGGGCAAAAATGGAAAGGGCGGAGTAAAAGGGAGGCAGGGCCGGTCGAAAACTGAGGCACCTGAGTTATAAATTCAAGGGTTTGACGTTTCCCGTCAAGTTATTTGTTCTTTTTTGGGTTGGGTCCTGTCGTGATGCGAGTTTCCAGTTAGATCTTTTCCTGGCCTGTCGGAATCGGTAACTTTATCCATTCCCTTCTAAGATGTGGCACCAGTGAGTGAGCCGCCCAAGAAGGGCGCCGGTGAGTCCTTCGGAGCCAAGGATTTCCGTGCATTCCTGGAAGGCCAAGTTCGTGGGCAGCATGAGGCTGTGATGCTCATGGGCCCGGCTGCTGACCTTGAAGCACAGATTGCCACCTGCAAGCTCATCGGTTTTCCAGATGAGAAACCGCCACTCGCCCGAGGGTCAACGCTTCATCATGCTCGAATCCTAAGACCTCAGCCACCACAGCCGCCCAAAGTGTCAGCACGGGCGGCCGGTTAACCATCACCAAGCTTTTTTTCCCTTCTTTCTCACCCATAAATCCATTTCCTTCATTTTTCAGGGGCTTTGTTCGCAGGCTTGCTCACCCTTCCCACACAAGGTCCTCCCACTCCAGCCGAAGCTAAGGAGTCCACCTACCTATACGTAACAAAATTGATTGATCCTTAGAGTGGCTAAGGTCATGATCTACCTGCTTTTTCTTGGAAAAAGAAAAAGGAGGAGACATGACTCAGGT
>LJUR01000062.1 GCA_001304105.1 Deltaproteobacteria bacterium SM23_61 | reverse complement strand
GATACTCGGGTGGCCCCAGGGCAAAGCCTCCGCAAATAATGGCAAATTCAGGTTTTGCTCGCCGCAGATATGTAGGGCTACACGCTTGATGCCCAGCGTCTTTATTCGCTCGTGGTATTTCAGATGATAGGGGAGGGCGAATTTTTGGAAATGCTTGGGGGAAATCACCTGATTGGACTCGCTGGGCGAACTCATGTAGGTAAAGATATTTTCCCCTCCAAAAGTATCGACCCAGTACTGTAACACGTTAAAAATATGCTTCAGGCTCATGTCCAAGAGCCGCTCACACAACTCCGGAGCCTTAATGATCCAACGACAGAACTGCTCCAACCCGCAGATATTGGCGGCTGCCGTCATGGGCGAACGGGAAAAGAATGTGGCCGGTAACCCGTGGGAACGCTGAAGTTTGGAGAACCTCATGCCTAGCTTAATGGCCCCGGCGGTTTTCGGGTCCGGCATTTTTAGATTCTCCACATCCCTCGCCTCCTTGACTGGAGGGGAGACGACGACCATGGCCCCCTCGTATTCCCCTCTGGGCAGGCGGACCTGTCCGCCAAAATCATGGGCCCCCAGGATCGTGTGGCGAAAGTGAAGGGCGATGGGGTCCCAGCCGTATTGTTCGATGGTCCATAAAAAGGCGTTAAAAATCTTATCCGGGTCTCCATAGGCTTCGGTGATGGAAAGCCCCACATTCTTGCTGGCAAAGGCTGTCGCCCCCATGCTGATGGGAACGCGATCCGGTTTCCGGTAGGTGAACAAAGCATCCACCCTTTCTTTGCTGGACATTTTGTCCTCTTTCATTTTTCCCCGGGCTCCTTTAACAATTTTGGTTCTTCTTCCAACCAGCGATTTAAAAGGGTTCGAGGGGTCGGCCAAGAAAAATCCAAAAATCAAATCTCAGGATTTGGGTCTTCCCCTGGAACTCTTATGGATTGACCCGCTCTTTTGGAAATGCCCCCCAATTTTAGGATGACTTTCCCATGAGGGACAAAGCCTCCTGAACTGCGGAACCGGCGTCCGGAGAATAACCATCCGCCCCAAATTTTCGGGCGATCTCCCTGTTTAAGGGGGCTCCTCCCACGATAATTTTTACCCGGGAATCCCGGGCCTTGAGCGCCTCCACCGCTTTAGGAATGGCCAGCATGCTCGTGGTCATTAAGGCGGAGACCCCAATGATGTTGGCCTGGATCTTCTGTTGCTCTTCCACAAACCTTTCCAGTTTCACATCTTTGCCCAGGTCGTAGACATCCCACCCTGCTGCCTCGAACATGGCTTTCACCAGGTTTTTGCCGATGTCGTGAATATCCCCCTCCACGACCCCCAGAATAATCTTTCCTCTTACACTCGACCTCGTTGTTTTCAGGTGGGGGCGCAAAATGTTCAGTCCGGCATGCAAAGTATCGGAACATAGCAATAACTCCGGCACAAAATATTCCTTGGAGGCATAAAGCTCGGCCACTTTATCCATGCCAACTGTCAACCCCTTGAATATGGCCTCGCCGGCATCGATTCCTTCTTCCAGGGTCCTGCGGCACAATTCTTTGCACTTCTCCTCGTCATAGGCAATCACTGCCCTGCGGATGCCTTCGAGCAGTTCTCCTTTGCTCTCCTTCGAGGTCATATTCTTCCCCCTTTTCCATTTTCCAGCTTTGTCAGAAGTTACCTCCCGAGGACACAGCGCGGCGCAGCTACAGAAAAAATACATTAACTACACAGGATACAGAGGTCACAGAGATATTGGCTTAAAAATCCAAGACATGGATAACCAGCAATAAACATCCCTAAGAGTCGTTACCCATCCTATGGGCAGGCGAATTGGCGTTCACGCATCGTTGGATGAGTTCTCCCATCTCCCCCTCGGATAGGGGACCTCGGGTTTCGAACTCCTTGGCCATGATTCCGATAATTTTCTGCAGCATCTCTTCGGAGAGGTTGATGCCCATCGTCTTTGCTTTGGCATCAATGCCCCTTCCTACCAAGGCTGAGGGGCCGAAAACCAGGGTAATTTCCTGCCCCACAGCCTCCGGTTTCATCCCGAATGTGCTCCAGCGGGCGCGGTCGGCTTCCTTGCCCATCCCTTTGTCCTTGCTTCGGCCGAGAAGAATGCGCTCTAGGTGGCTGTCCGCCGTCTCCACAAAAACGCCGTTTCCCACAACCGGCTTCCACCCGTGGACCTTCTGTCCAGTTATCTCCTGCACCAAGCGGGAGAGAGCGGTCAATTTTTCCAGCCGGATGCCCAGATCGAGACCATAGAACTGGGTAAGGCACATCACCACCTCCTCGAAGGCGGCGATACCGCCCCCGTCAGACATACCGTTCACCGAGGTGTGGATGACCTCCGCGCCGGCTTCCACCCCCGTTACCGCGCAGGCGGTTCCTACCCCGGTGTGGTTGTGGCAGTGCAAGCCTACGGGCTTATCGCCGGCAATCTCCTTGAGTTTTCGCACCATGTGTTTCATGGCGGTCGGGGAGACACATCCTGTCCCGGCATAATCAAGGCGGTCTGCGCCCCCCCGAACGGCGGCCCGGTACAGCTTTAGCGCAAAGTCGGGGTCCCACCGGGTGCAGGGAACCCAGAAGGCGCAGCAGGCGCCGCGGGATTTTCCGTAACCCACGCCTTGCTCAACCAGGCGGATGTAGTCTGCCTCGGTCCGGCATCCGGGGATGGGTACGCCGTAGATGGAGGTTTCCAGAACATCGGCTCCGGCGGCGATGGTTGCGTCGATGATTTCCCGGTAATTCCCCACATCGAGGCGGGTGACCGCCATAACCTTAAGGTGAAGGTTGGCATTTTTTATGATGCTCACCGTCTCGCGATGTTCGGGAGAGAGCGCTGGCTGCCCGCAGTCGATCTCCTCAATGCCGATTTCCTCCAGCGCGCGGGCGATGCGAAGCTTGTCCTTGGAAGGGTAAATGACCCAAGGATTCTCTCCGCCTTCGCGCAAGGTTGTGTCTACGAAGCGAACTGTCTTGGGTAATTTGAGATCGGCCTTCACCTCGGGAAGGAGGTTCCACTTCGAGTTATAGAACCTCTCCCGCGGGTCATAGACCACATCGAGGGCCCTTTGAACGATGTCAAACTCGGTCATGATGGGTGGCCTCCATGAAGTTCCCGAAGAAGATTTTCTCTCCGCGAGGATGACAGAGTATAAAGATAAAAGAGTGGGCTGTCAACCATGCCTCCTATGCCTTGACCGGTAATCAAATTTTTTTGGAGGAAGATCTGCTCGCTGAAGGCGTCGTTGGGTGAGGTTTGGCAATTCGGGCGATGTTCTTCGTTTCGAGTCACATGCGAAGGGCAGCATCCATTATGTCCGTGATGGTGATGCCAGTAGCTTTATGCCTCTTAGATTTGGCCCGCTGGATAGTACGCCGACGGGCAAAGTGTTTTTCCATCTTTGCACGGGATGGCAAATGCTGCTTGAGAAATATTAAAATAGCATACTATCCCTTCTGCTAAAGACAAGAAGGCGGATGGACCGTCCGGCAACCGGCAAAGGAAGTCATCCCAGAATTCATCAAGCACTCAGCCAACCCCCATCGACGGGGATCGTATGGCCGGTAATAAAATCGGAAGCATCCGAAGCCAAAAAGATGACCGCCCCCACCACATCTTGGGGCTTACCCAGCCTTCGGAAAGGAGTCCGATCCATGAGCCGTTTTCTGAACTCCCCGGCCAAAGTCTCCCGGTTTATGGACGTGGGAATAAAGGTGGGGGCAACGGCATTGACATGGATATGATAGGGGGCCCATTCGACTGCCAGAGCCTTGGTCAACCCCACCAAGCCGGCCTTACTGGCCACATAAGCGGCCCGATCTTCCATCCCGGAAAAACTCAAAACCGAACCGAGGACAATAATTTTTCCCCTTCGCCCCTGTTGGATAAAGGTCCGGGCTGCACCCTGGGCAAAAAAGAAAGCCCCTTTCAAGTTCACCTCCAGCACGCGATCCCAGTCTTTCCCGGTCAGGTTCAAAGAGGGCTTTCGGATGTTGATCCCCGTGCAGTTTATGGCTACATCCATCCCGCCAAGACTCTGCCGACAGAATCGCGTCGCCCGGGTGATTTGTACGGGTTTCAAGATATCCATCTTACAGGCCGAACACGAACCCTTCTTCTTCTGGATGGTCCTGGCCACTCTCTTTGCGGCGGCCAGATCGAGGTCGGCCAGAAGCACTCTCGCCCCAGCCTCGCTCACTCCCCGGGCTATGGCGCTCCCCAGGCCGCCAGCCCCGGCGATAAGAACAGCTTTGCCATCCAAGCGGAGGTTACGACAATCCCATTTGTCCATTCGTCATCGCTCCTTGGCTTCTGGAATCTTAAAGAAATCCGGTCCGAGCAGACCCCCCCCAAAAAAACCAGTTTTTTCTTGACTTTTTTATCGTTTGGAATTAACTGTGTAAGGCAAACAAGCGTACCGGACTACATTTTCGTCCCCATATTATCCTAAATGGAAAATAAGAACCATACTCTTTCTGGGCGGTTCAATGAAGATCGATAATTACAAAGAGATGCTGGAGCTCATTTTGGACCATTCCCATGAGGGGGTCGTCCTTTGTGACTCCCAGGGGAAAATCCGGTATTTCAACCGGATCTACGGAGAGACTTTTAAATTAAGCCCCGAGAGCGATGTGGGAAAACACATTACGGAAATCTTTCCCGACGCCCGGATTCCGAGTGTCGCCCAAACCGGAATCCCCGAATTCGGCGTGATCTATCTTTGGAAAGGCCAGAAATTGGTCGTCAATCGCATCCCGGTAAAAGAAAGAGGAAAAGTGATCGGGGTCATCACCCAGGTTCTGTTCCGCGATGTTCAGGAACTCCGCGAACTGAACGAAAAGGTCAACTTTCTGCAGACCAAAATCATCAGCATCGGAGCTGAGTTTCGGCAATATTTTCAGGCGAAATACACTTTGGATGACATCATCGGAGAAAGCGACCAGGTCCAACAACTGAAGAGCCAAGTCATCAGACATGCTCAATCTTCCCTGCCGGTCTTAATTTTGGGAGAAAGCGGGACGGGGAAGGAGCTTTGCGCCCATGCCCTCCATCATCTGAGCCCGCGGTCCAAGCGCGCATTTATGGTGATCAATTGTGCGGCCATTCCCAAAGAGCTGATGGAGTCCGAACTATTCGGATATGAACAAGGGGCCTTTACCGGAGCAGCTCCTAAAGGAAGGATTGGAAAGCTTGAACTCGTCGAGGGAGGAACTCTCTTCTTCGATGAGATTGGCGATATGCCACTCGAAATGCAGGCCAAAATTCTGCGAGTCATCGAAGAAAAGGAAGTGACCAAGGTGGGGGGAAGCAAGCCAGTACCAGTCAACTTTGCCCTCATCGCCGCCAGCAATCGCGATATAGAAGATTTGGTACAAAAGGGAGGATTTCGGTCGGACTTATACTACCGGATCAACACGTGCGTCCTTAAAATTCCCCCTCTTCGGGAGCGAAAAGAAGATATCTTATCGATCGTCCAACATTTGGCTTTTTCCTCTGAATGCAACCCCACCAAAAAGCTAATCGCTTTTTCTGATGAGGTCCTTCAAGCCCTGTGGGACCATGATTGGCCGGGCAACATCCGGGAGCTTAAGAATCTCGTGAATTTTGCAGTCAATAACCTCGGCCGGGAGGAAAGGTTGGTCCAATTGAACCATCTGCCCCTCTCTTTTCTAAAGGCCCGAAAGGAATCCTCTCTTTTGAACTCCCCCTTGCCCTTCAAAAAGGCGATGCTGCATCACGGAAAAGAGATTATCCAGGAGGCTCTCAAAGCCACTTCCGGGAATAAAATGGCCGCCGCAAGACTTTTGGGTATCTCCCGTTCCGTTCTGTACGAAAAGCTTGAAAAGTGACTCTCTCGGACCGATTTTTGGGGGGCGCAAACCTCAGAGTCATCCCCCCGCAAAGCGTGACATTTAGTGTCCGGAAAAGTGGACGTTTAACTCAATATGTCCGAAAATTCGGACAATTAAATTATATTCCTATTTATTATTTTATCCTAACAATTTGAAATAATTAACTAAAATGATAATGAGCGATCTGGTATTGATATTGCTAAGGCTAGGCTCCATGCCTTTCCCCGAATGGCAAAAGATCGCAATTCCGAATCGGGTGACAATCAGCTGAGCAAAATGGTTTTGGCAGGGAAAGGGGAAAATCACCCGGAAATCTTCTCCTTAAATCTATTTTTGAAGCCGCAAGAATCTTGTAGCCTTGGCAAATAGCGGGGGGCTCACATGCAAAAGCATCTCGAAGGAATTCGGGTCATCGACCTGACGGCCTGGCTGGCTGGGCCTTTTGTCAGTTTAAACCTGGCCGCCATGGGAGCAGAAGTGATCAAGATCGAAAGGCCTAAGGCCGGAGATCCCTGTCGATGGAATCCTCCTTTTGCCGGGCCGCAAGGAGTGAGCCATGCACGAAAGACGGACGAGGACACATCCCTCCTCTACCTGAAGCGCAACCGGGGCAAGAAGGGTATCTCTTTAAACCTGCAGAGTGAATGGGGAAAGGAGATCTTCCGACAACTGGTCAAAAAAGGGGATGTGGTCATCGAGAATTTCGCCCCTGGAACGATGGATCGATTGGGATTCGATTACCCCCGGCTGAAAGCGATCAATTCCAGAATTATATACTGTTCCATCGCCGGGTATGGGCAAAACGGACCTTACCGGGACCGGGCAGCCTTCGACCTGACGATCCAGGGGATGAGCGGCATCATGGGGGTTACGGGCTTCCCCGATGGTCCGCCGACCCGGTGTGGCGCCTGGATCGGCGACATGATTCCCGCGCTTTACGGGGTTTGCGGGATCTTAGCCGCATTGGCCTCGCGGGAAAAAACAGGCCAGGGGGAAAGGATTGACATATCCATGCAGGATAGCTGTTTTTCCCTGATCATGGATGAAGCCCTGGACCTCCATCTCTCCCTGGGAATCCCCATGAGAACCGGGAACCGCAACCCCAGGCTGGCCCCCTGGAATGTATATGCGGCAGCGGATGGGTACCTGGCCATTTGTGTTGCCAGCAACGAACAATGGATAGCCTTTCTGGAGGCCATTGGGCGAGAAGATCTGAAGGAGGACTCACGTTTCAAGAATCAGGAGGGCCGTTTCAAGCATTCCGACGAGGTGGAAATTGTGGTGAAAGAATGGCTCAAAGGTCTAACCCAGGAGGGCGCTCTGAGAACCTTGCGGGCCAAGAAAGTACCCTGCGATGCGGTTCCCGAAATTCCTGAAGTTCTGGAGGATCCCCAGCTGAAGGCCAGGGGAATGATGCCGGAACTTCTTCACCCCCAAAGCGGCCCCACAGGCCTCAAGACGGCCGGCTTCCCCGTTCATTTTTCCGAACGCCCGGGTGGATATTCGAGCCCGGCTCCGTCCATCGGTCAACATAACCAGGAAGTGTACGGGGGCATCCTGGGTATTTCGGATGCCGAAATGGAAAAGATGGAGGGAGAAGGGGTGATTTAAAAAAATTATCCAAGAAAGGGGGTGATAAAAAGAGATCTATCTGCGTCGTAGTGTTTCTTCCGCAATCGATCGGTAGCCAATCACGGAAAGGAGGAAGATCATGGAGAATAAGCGGTTTGGTTTCTTGTTGGTGATTTTGGTCTCTCTTGTCTTCGTTGCTGGAACTGCATTCCCGCCGAGTGCGGCATCCGCCGAAAAGCCCATTCTGATTAAATTCAATTATGCCGGTCCGAAAACTCCCCCCAGCCTGCATCCGCTGAGCCAGACCATCGCCCATTTCGGGAATCTGCTGGAAAAGAAATCCAATGGAAGATTCAAGGTGGAGATCTATTGGGGGGCTTCGCTCTATAAAGACGATCCGACCCAGTATTCCGCCCTCCGATCCAATGTGATTCAGATGTGCGAGGTGAGCGGAGGCCGTCTGGGAGGCGAGATTCCCGAAACATTCCTGATGGAGCTTCCTTTCGCCTTCAAAGATATGGATCACGTCTACCGTTTCCTGACGGGCCCGGGATTAAAACTCTTTGAGCCTCTCTACCTGAAAAAGGGGTATAAGATTCTCGCCTACTGGCAGTATGGCCTCCAGAACTTTATTTGCAGCAAACGATTTCTCGCCAAACCGGAAGATTTTCAAGGGGTGAAATTGAGAATCCGACCCTCCAAACTCGTGGCCTCCACCGTGGAAGCCCTCGGGGGAAGCGCGCAGGTCATTCCCTACATGGATACCTATACCGCCCTCCAGCTGAAAACCGTGGACGGGGCGGAATGCCCCCTGGCGGTGATCCAGGCGGTCAAGTGGCATGAAACCGGAAACTACGTGACCATTTCCCAGCACAGCCTCCTTTTCGCCGCGATTCTGGTCAATCCCAAGTTCTTCAGCGGGCTGCCGGATGATTTGAAGAAGGTGCTATTGGAGAGCATTGACGAGTGCACCAAATTTGGCCGGAAAGTACAGGAGGATGTGGAGCAAAAGATGCCCTGGATCATGATGACCGAGAACAACAACATTCAGTTCAAATGGCTGAACCCGAAAGAAAGGGAGGTCCTGAAAGCAAAAGTCAAACCGGTTTGGGGCGAGTTTGGCGGGAAGATACCCAAGAAATTTTATGATGTCCTGAAGGAAACCGAGGCCGGAAAATAGGGGAAGATTTTTCCGCCCGGATTGAGACAGCGCTGCACGGGGTCCTTCCACCGCCGATACCCATTGCGGGCGTTCGAATGGGATTGGAAGGGGAAAAATGGGATGAAGCGTTTCTTCTTCGAGGCGATGGCAGGACCCCATTCTTTTCTTTCTAAGCTGTCATTCTAGATGCGGGATTGCACATATGAATATCGCTAAAAGAATTTATCAATTCGAGAAATGGCTGGTCATTTTGCTCCTGGCGGGAATTTTCGCGATCACCTTCATGCAGGTCGTCCTGCGGTACATTTTTAACACGGGGTTTGCCTGGGTTCCCGAAATGGCCGTCTTCGCCTTCATTACAGCGACCCTGGTCGGGACCAGCACGGGGACGGTCAGCGGAGTGCACGTGGGCGTCGATGTCCTGGTCAAAAAATTCCCCGTTCGAACCCACAAATTTTTCATGGTTTTCGGCCATGTCTGCGGGATCTGCCTCTATGCCTTTACCAGTTACGTCTGCTTCCAGTTCGTCATGTATTTCAGAGAGATGGGGCAGGTCTCCATTGTTACGGAAATCCCCATCTGGACCATGATTATTTACATGCCGGTGGCTTTCGCCTTCACCGCTTTTCATCACCTGGAAAAAATTTGGAAAATCTTTCATGAAAAGGAAGAGAAGATCCAAGAGGCGATTGCCAGAAGAGAGGCCTAGAAGCAAAACCCTCCCGGTGAACGGAGCATAAGATTCTGAACCGATCCATGCAAGTGCCCATCACTCTTTTTTCGAGGGCAACTGGGTAAACCGGAAAGGCGGCATTTGTTCCATGTTCCTCATGCTTGGATTGCTAATGGGAATTCTTTTCGGCCTTGTGTTCCTGGGTGTCCCGATTTCCATCGCTCTCGGTATTTCCACGACGATTAACCTGATTTTATTTACGGACATGGATCTGCTCTTCATCGGGCAGAATATCTATGCCGCCCTCGACAGTTTTCCCCTTCTGGCCGTCCCCTTTTTCATCCTGGCCAGCAACATCATGAACGACGCCGGAATCGCCCGCAGGCTCATCTCCTTCGCCGAAGCCGTCACGGCCGGGATCACGGGGGGATTGGGCATGGCCGGGGTTCTGGCCTGCGCTTTTTTTGCGGCCATCTCGGGTTCCTCCGTGGCCACGGTGGTGGCTGTGGGCACCATCGTCATTCCGGGAATGGTAAAGGAAGGTTACGACCTCAAATTCGCCACCGGCTTGATGACCTGCGCCGGGTCGCTGGGGATTTTAATCCCCCCCAGTATTTTGATGATCATCTTCGGGGTGCTGGCGGATGTCTCCATCGGCAAGTTGTTCGCCGCAGGCATGATCCCCGGCGGCATTCTCAGCATCCTTTTAATGATTTACGTGCATGTGGTCTCCAAGAAAAAGGGATACCCTCCGTCTCCCTCTTTGCCCTTCAAAGAAAAATTCGCCAAGATGACCCAAAACGGCTCCTCGCTGCTCATCCCCGCGATCATCCTCGGGGGCATTTACGGCGGGGTGGTGACACCGACCGAAGCGGCCATCCTGGCTGTTTTCCTGGGTCTCTTCATGGGGTTTATTGTCTACCGGGAGCTGGAATGGAAAAAACTCCCGAACATTTTTCTCCGTTCCGCCGAGATGTCGGCGATGATCCTGATTATCCTGGCCTTTGCCTATTCGTTCGCCTTCCTGCTTTCATTTTTCCGGGTTCCCGATATGCTTTGCGACAAAATGGTGGCGGCGGGGATCAGCCAGTGGATCTTTCTCATTATCTTGAACTTGATTCTTTTGCTGGCCGGAAATTTCATGGATCCGTCTTCCATCATGCTGATTTTCACCCCTTTGATCGTTTCCCTCGGCTCGGCGCTGGGAGTCAATTTGGTTCATCTGGGGATTGTGGTCACCATGAACCTGGAAATCGGCTTGATCTCGCCGCCCGTAGGTTTCAATCTATACGTAGGGAGTTCGCTGAGTAATCTGCCGCTTTATGAGGTTATCAAGTCGACCTTACCGATTCTTTTGATCATGATTATCACCCTTTTCGTGATAACCTATCTTCCCTCGGTGACGCTTCTCATGCCGAAGATCCTTTTTGGGTCGGCGTGAGTCTTTCCCGCCGGGCTTTCGACCCGGGTTGACCCGCAGGGAAGCGGGGTTTTTTTATCGGCGGAGGTGGGAAAAATTTAGGCAGGAGGATTGGGCAGTATGGAATCCATCGATCAAGAAGACATTCTTCTCATTCTAAAGCTCCTTGAAGAATCAAAATTCGACGATCTCTGTCTTGAAACCGGGAACTTGAAATTGATCGCCAGGAAACAAGGGAAAGGAGAAATCCAGGCGGAGAAGGAATTTTCTTTTGAGGAAAGGGTTTCTTCGCCGGCTCCGCAAAGGATCAACCCGGAAGGCAGAAACCAAGATTTGGAATCTCAAGTGATCGTCCCCGAGGCCAAAGAGTCCCGCCGAATGGAAAGTCCCGTTCTTCTGCCCAAAGACCAGGAAGGCACGATTCTGATCCAGGCTCCCATGTTAGGCACTTTTTACCGGGCGCCCAAACCCGGGGCCCCCCCTTTTGTAGAGGTGGGCCAGAGGGTGACCGAGGATGATGTGGTCTGTATCATCGAAGTCATGAAGCTTTTCAACACGGTCAAGGCGGGAGTCCAGGGCCAAATCACGAAGATCCTGGCGGAGAATGGGCAGATGGTCGAATTCCAGCAACCTCTCTTTCTCATCAAACCCACCGCGGAAGAAAGAAGGCGGCCGGGTGCATGAATAAAATTTCGAGCGTCTTGGTGGCCAACCGCGGCGAAATCGCCGTCCGCATCATCCGGGCCTGCCGGGAGCTTGGAATCCAATCGGTCCTGGCCGTCTCCGAGGCGGACCGCGAAAGCCTCCCGGCCAGAATGGCCGACCGGGTCGTATGCATCGGTCCACCTCCGGCGATGGAAAGTTACTTGAACATCGGCGCTATCATCATGGCCGCGGTGGGAACCGGTGCCGAGGCCATTCACCCTGGCTACGGCTTTCTGGCCGAGCAGCCGGGGCTTCCGGAAGCCTGCGAACGGTACGGAATCATTTTCATCGGGCCCAAAGCAGACCAGATCCGCAAGATGGGGGATAAATTGTGGGCCCGCAAAATGGCCATGAATCTGGGAATTCCCGTGATCCCCGGTTCGCAGCTGATTGGCGATTTTTCGGACGCCCGGGTGGCAGGGGAAAAGGTGGGATTCCCGGTTTTGATCAAGGCGGCGGCCGGAGGCGGCGGGCGCGGCATGAAGATCGTCCGTCAACCCGCCGATTTGAAGGTCGTCTTTGATGAAGCCAGTGCCGAAGCCCGCGCTGCTTTCGGCGACGATCGTTTATTTGTCGAACGTTACATCCCCAATGCCCGGCACGTGGAAGTGCAGATTCTGGGGGATCGTTTCGGCGGGATGGTCCACCTGGGTGAACGCGACTGTTCCCTGCAGCGGCGGTATCAGAAGATGGTGGAGGAAGCCCCCTCGCCGGCGGTTTCCCCCCAAATCCGCCAGGAGTTGTGCCAGGCGGCATTGGGTCTGACCCGCCAAATTCAATATGAAAACGCTGGCACGGTGGAATTCGTTCTCGATCAGGACGAGGACCGGTTCTACTTTCTTGAGATGAATACCCGCATCCAAGTCGAACATCCCGTAACGGAGATGATCACGGGTATCGACATCCTCCAGGAACAGATCCGGATCGCCGCCGGCCATCCGATTTCTTTCTCCCAGGAGGAGGTCCGGTTTTCCGGCCAGGCGATCGAATGCCGCATTACCGCCGAATCTCCGAGGCGGGGATTTCAACCCTGCCCCGGCCGGATCTCTCAGTGGGACGCCCCCCGAGGAGCCGGCATCCGGCTGGATACCCATTGTTACCCCGGATATTTCGTTCCTCCTTATTACGATTCCCTTTTGGCGAAGCTGATCGCTTGGGGAAAAGATCGGCCGGAAGCACTGGAACGAATGAACAAAGCACTGGAAGAATTCAAAGTGTCCGGGGTGGAAACGAGCATTCCT
Organism: Deltaproteobacteria bacterium SM23_61; assembly: GCA_001304105.1. GTDB lineage: Bacteria > Desulfobacterota > SM23-61 > SM23-61 > SM23-61 > SM23-61. The sequence goes on along the minus strand of LJUR01000062.1, from coordinate 1,409 downwards.
TTCCACCGCTCGATTGTGCGGCATGCGGATTATCGCCGGGCGAAGGTAAACACCCGGTGGCTCGAAGAGTCCTTGATGAGGGAGTGTGAAGAGCATGAAAAAGATTGAGTTCGTTGACGCGACTCTGCGGGACGGCCATCAGAGTCTGTGGGCGACCCGGATGACAACCCCCCAAATGCTTCCCATTGCCCCCCTCCTGGATGAGGCCGGGTTCTATGCCGTGGATTTGATGGGGACGGTGCAATTCGACGCCTGCCTGCGCTACCTCCGGGAGGATCCCTGGGAAAGAATCCGGCTGCTGGCGCAGGCGATGCCCAAGACCCCCCTCTCGGGCCTGATTCGCAGCAAGTCTCTCACCAGTTTCAACATCGTACCGGATTCGGTGATCGAACTATGGATCCGGCGCTGCGCCGCGAATGGGTTGAGGCGCCTCATGATCTTCGATGCCCTGCACGACTGGCGAAACCTGGAACAGTCCGTGAAAGTGGCCAAATCTGTGGGAGTTGAGGTGGTCGTCCCCCTGGTGTATTCCCTCAGTCCCGTGCATACCGATGAATTCTATGCCCGAAAGACCAAGGAGATGATGCGGCGACTGAAGCCTGATCGGGTCCTGATCAAAGATTCCATCGGCCTCCTGACCGTGGACCGCACCCGGACGCTGGTGCCGGTGATCAAAAAAATCATCGGAGATCTCCCTTTCGAGATGCATTCCCACTGCACAACCGGCCTGGCGCCGCTCTGCTGCTTGGAGTCGGTTGAGCTGGGAGTCGCGACGATTCATACCTGCATGGCCCCGCTCGCCAACGGGCCTTCCCATCCCTCGGCGGAAAGCATGATCAAGAATCTGCGCCGGCTGGGCTACCAGCCTGCGATCGACGAGAAGACGGTGGAAAAGATTTCCGACCATTTCCGCTATGTGGCCAAACGGGAGGGGAAACCCATCGGAGCGCCGGTTGAATACGACGCCTTTCAATATGTCCACCAGGTTCCCGGAGGAATGATCAGTAACCTGCAATTCATGCTGGCCCAAAGAGGGATGGAACACCGGCTGGAGGAGGTTTTGGAAGAGATCAGCCGGATCCGCCGGGAGTGGGGTTATCCGGTCATGATCACTCCTTTTTCCCAGGTGGTGGGGACGCAGGCGGTGTTAAATGTGCTGATGGGGGAGCGCTACAAGACAACGACGGACGAGGCCATCCGGTATGTGCTGGGCCATTACGGAAAAACTCCGGCTCCGGTGGAGCGGAACGTGTTGGATAAAATGCTCAACCTGCCGGAGGCCAAGAGATTCCGGAACTGGGAGCAGCCGCAGCCGACGATCGAAGAGCTACGCAAAGAAAACGGCCAACCCCATATCTCCGATGATGAACTCTTGATTCGGACCCTTTTCCCCGAAGAAATCGTCGACG
>LJUR01000061.1 GCA_001304105.1 Deltaproteobacteria bacterium SM23_61 | reverse complement strand
ATGCGCTTTTCGGGGGTCCCGCCGTATTCGTCGTCCCTCTGGTTGGAAAAGGGGGAGAGAAACTGGCAGAGAAGGTAGCCGTGGGCCATGTGAATTTCCACTCCATCAGCGCCCGCTGCCTGCACCCGCCGGGCCGCCTGCCGGAAGGCTTCCACGAGGCTCTGGATCTCCTTCACGCCGAGGGGGTGGGGCATCTCTTTCCGGACCGGGCAGGGAATGGCCGAAGGGGCTACGATGGGCGCCCCGGTAATCGATGCCGAGGTCTGCCGTCCGGCGTGGTTGATCTGGATGAAGATTTTGCCCTTTTTCCGGTGGATGGCATCCACCAGCTTTTTGAAGAAGGGAATCTTATCATCCGAATCAATCAAGGCCATGCCGGGGGAGGCCTTCCCTTCCTTCAGGATGCCGGTGTGCTCGAAGGTGACGTACCCCACCCCCCCCTGGACTCGCTTCAAATAGTAAGCGATATGGCGGTCATTGACCTTGCCGTCGGGGCCGGCAAAGTTGGTGGCCATGGGGGGCATGACGATCCGGTTCTTCAGTTCCACCTTACCGATCTGGAACGGGCTGAAAAGGGCTTTGAAGGGGGTCATTCTTTTACCTCGGTATGAGATGGCAGACTTTGAAAACATATCACAAAGGGAGGGGCAGAGGCAATTCATGAATTGCCCTTCCCCACCCTCACTTTTGCGACTCTTTTTCGAATGAGAAAGAAAGCCTGGGGTCCGGGGGCAAGGGCGGGGAGTGACTTTAAAGAAGATCCAAACCCTCCGGAGAATTCAGGCAAATCCCGTCGCTATGACCCGGGTCACAATGCTCCCGGAACTTTTTTACGGGGTGAAAATCGGGGTGCGGCGTTTAGGGCCTACAGGAGAGGACCGGTGGCATAGAGCTCCAGGGGCTCCTGGTAAGAGAAGCCCAAATCCGAGCGGGTCGGTTTGCCCGAGGCGACCGCCAGAATTTCCTGGATGAGCCGATCTCCCACCTCATCTGCATTTTCCCGACCCTCGATTACTCCTCCGGCATAAACGTCAAAATATTCCGCTTCCTGGGCGGCATTGGGATTGCTCAGGACTTTGATCACCGGGGCGACTGGCGGCCAGCCGGGAAAGGCGGTTAAATTGCGAAAGCGCGCGGCAAGCCCGCCGCCCACCGAGAGAATCAATATCTGCGCCCCGGCAGCGACGACCCCGGCAAAAAGCTGCGAGGTCATGGCCGTGCCATCCATGAAAAACAGGCCTTTCCCCTGGGGTTTCTCTGCATACGCCAAAACCCCCATCAGCGGGGTGGTTCCGGTTTTGACGATAGCACTCAAGGATTTTTCTTCCAGGGTGGTAATCCCACCCTGGATATTTCCAGCCGTCGGCTGAGACCCTCGAATATCCTCCCCGGCGGCGACGATCATTTTTTCGAACCGGTCCACGAACTCCTTAAAACGCTGAGCTACCTTCTCATTCGCGGCCCTTCTGGCCAGGATATGCTCGGCCCCAATTACCTCCGCCGTCTCGGAAAAAATGGCCCGGCCTCCCGATTTTATGATTGCATCAAACGCCTTGCCCACTGCCCGGTGGCCGGCCAGGGAGGACATGGTGTCCGTGCCCGTACACTTGACCCCCAGGGTGAGTTGGCTGGATTCACAGGCCTGTCTGCGAACCTGCGAAGCCTGGCTGGCCATCTCGCGGGCCACCTTCCATCCTTCATCCAGCGCCTGCTGAAACCCACTGGTCCCTTCGATGGTGATCATTTCCACGGGCTTTTGGGAGCGGGCGATTCCTTCCGCGATCCTGGAGGCCGGCAGGTGATCACAACCCAGGCCCACCACCAGGACGCCCGCTACGTTGGGGTTGCTGCCGATGCCCACCAGGGTGGACATCGCCCGCTCGGTATCGGGTTTTAGACGGGTGCACTCATGGTTGTGCGTTAGAACCAGGGTGCCTTTGACCCCTTGGCCAATCTTGCTGGCCAGCTCGTTGGCGCAGTTGCTGGCGGGGATGACCAAGATATGATTGCGCACCCCTGCGGACCCGTCAGCTCTTCTATAGCCTTGAAACTCCATACTGGGCCCTCCTTCATCGGTTCACCCGAACCCAAAGCAAGATATTTCATCGCGTCTTATTTCCCTTTTCCCCGTCCTCTAAGGCTCTCAATGTTCTGGATATGGGCGTGCGTTCCCACGCGGATATCTTGCGTGGCCCGACCGATAACCTCCCCATGCTTGATGATGTTTTCCCCTTTGAGGATTTCCTTAACCGCAAATTTATGCCCGTGAGGTATTTTCCCCAAGATCCGCACCGGCCGGGTCTGATCTCCGAGACTCATGATGATATTCTCGTTCTCCTGGATCTCCCGTAAGGAGGTGGCTACATTGTCCTGTTCACTCGCCATGAGGGCATCGATTTTCATCTGGGCACCTCCATCCACTCCAGTCCCTGGAGCCCAAGGGGATTATGATTTGGGGTTTGATGGGTAATTTTCTAATGAGAAGGAATTGCGCGTCAAGGAAATTTTGTCCGACCGAATGGACTTACAAAAGATGCTATCGAAACTGGGGGCAAAAAGGGATCGTTGATTTATGATTGGAATAGAGGTTACCCAAAAATCATTTAAGAAAGGGCCATCATGAGTCGATGAATCGTTTCTCCCTTTGCGCACGCCCCCGGAGTTCTTTCGGATTAGCCGCTGACTTTGTGTTGGGCGAGCTTTTCCAATGCCAGAACCATCGCCGAGTGGTCGAGGTCGATTCCCCCTTGGGCGGCAACGGCATTAAATAGCTCCTGGGCCATGGCCGTGTTCGGCAAGCTGATCCCCATGCTGCGGGCCGATTGCTGGGCCAAGTTGAGGTCTTTCTGATGGAGGCGGATCCGGAATCCGGGAGTGAAATTCCGTTGAATCATCCGCTCGCCGTGGAGGTCCAGGATCCGGCTTTGGGCGGACCCGCCGAGAAGGGCGGCCCGGACTTTCATGGGGTCGACGCCGGCCTTGGAAGCGAAAACCAGGGCTTCCGAAACCGCCTCGATGGTGAGCGCAACCACGATTTGATTGGCCACTTTGCAGGTTTGCCCGGCGCCGTGGTCTCCGATATGAAGGATATTCTTTCCCAGGAGCTCAAAAACGGGCTTCACTTGTTCGAAAACATCAACCGGGCCTCCGACCATGATCGAAAGGGTGCCTTTTTTTGCTCCCACCTGGCCTCCCGAAACGGGTGCATCTAGCATTTTTACACCCCGGGCACCCAGCCTTTTGGCGAATTCCTTCGTAGCCAGGGGGGAGATGGAACTCATATCCACCACGATAGAACCGGACTTCAAGCCGTCGGCCAGCCCGTCTTTACCGAACAGAACGGCCTCCACATCGGGCGTGTCCGGAACCATTATGAAAATCAAGGTCGATTTCTGGGCGATTTCTTTGCTGCTGGAACAAGGCCTTCCTCCCGCTTGAGCCACGAGTTGGATGTTATCGGCGACCAGGTCGTAGATGTGGACCGTATGACCCGCGGCCAGCAGATGGCCAGCCATGGGTTTTCCCATGATGCCCAAACCGACAAAACCTAAATCTGCCATGATTTCCTCCCTCGGTAAATGGATGATTTGAAACATTTTGGGAATTCCTGAAGGGAATGAAAACCATGTACCAGCCATGACCGGGTGCTGGGAGGACGGGCAAGAAATTTACACTGCGTTTTGGAAGAACAAATCCAGCCGCCCAGCGTTTTCTCGTTCACCCGAGAAGCTTTTACACGGAAGATGAATTGGCGAGTCGCCCGATCCTCGACGGAAAATACTGCCTTTTTAGGCAAGGGTAAAGAAAAGCAAAAATATTGTCAATGCTTTTCCCCTTCCGTGCAAGCGGGAGTCCGGGGAAATTAAATCGTCCTGGACTCCCGCCGGGGGGAAGCGACGTTTTTTCTGGTTTGAGCGCTTGTGCCCCCTTGATCAATGCCCGGGTTTGATTTAATAAGTCGGTCCCTTGACCCAGACCTTGTGCTCTTCGTAGTGTCCCGGATAAACCCGGACCTGGTAGTAGCCTTCAACCCGGTATCCATTTTCATAATGAGCGGGGATCCAAACGTGTTCCCGCCGCTCCGGAACCCAAACCCGGTGGATTTCCCAATGGCCCGCCGGAAGGCATACAACAGGGGGAGAAGGAGGAACGGGTCTCCCATGATATCCGGGTTGAGGGGGAAGGACCGGCGAAGGAAGACCATGCTGGAACAGGTTGTAGAGCGTCACCGCTCCAAGCCCGATGGCCACACCTTCCCAGCGCCCCCGGACCCGATCACCGGCAAAGGAAAGGGATACAGAACTCAAAAGCATCCCGGCCACCAGCAATCCTACGATAAACCACCGTTTCATGATAGGTTTACCTCCTGATCTGCGAGAATGAACGACTTGCGAACTTCCTCCGGACGAACGGTCTTTTGACCTGTATAACGCACCAGAAACCGATGGGTTGACAGGGCCGGGAATTTTTTTGATTTTAATTTTCTTGTGAAAAGTCCGCAGATTTGGTAGGGGCTCACAGGGTCTGGGATTTCCGGGAGATTGATTCGTGGTCCGGGGGCAAGGGCCTTCTTCTCAAAAAGCATCGGCCGGATGACAGCCGTAAGTTGCGAGTCGCGAGAGCCCTCGGCCTGAACTCGGGCCGAAGGCGCAAGGCGATAAAAGCTTTTTCGCTCTTGCGCCTTGCGGTGGGTAATGATTCGTGGCTGGAATTTCTATTTCTGCGGGGGTCTGTGAAACGGCCGGTGAGGCCTATCATTCCTGTGCCCCCGGGGGGCCGATTTGTGCCATTGCTCGCGCAGATTCTCACGCTGCTGGGGGGGCAAACCATGGAACCACCGGGACCCCCGCCGGATCCTTTCCTGCTCCTCCGGGGGAAGACTCCGGAAGTCATGGTATCGTTTGCGGATAAGGTCTCGTTCCTGGGGAGGGAGCTCCTGCCATCGCTTGAATCGCTCCTCCGCTTCTTTCCTTTGCTCGGGGCTCATGCGCTGCCATCGTTCCGCTCCCCGGCGGAGGCGCTCCTGCCGGTCGGCGGGCAGTTGGTCCCACCGGTCTTTAAAGGGCCGCAGGACCTGCTGTTCCTGCGGAGTGAGCCGATCCCACGGTCCGGCAAGACCTTCGCGACAGGGGATCGTGGAGAAAAGGATCATCCCCAAGGCCAAGATCAAAAAGTATTTATTCATATTCCGCTTCCCCTGGCTTTATGCTCGGGCTCTTTCCCCTTTAAAAATTATAATCCTTTTCCGTTCGGCCTCAGATGGTCTTCTTTGCTTCCCAGCCAGCGGTAAAAATCCAGGTTCTGGTAGAAATCAATCCGCTCCTGGGAGGTGATAATTTCCAAATCTTCAATCTCTCCTGCCGGCAGGGTCTCGGTGGAGGGACTCAGCCAGAGGAATAACCCCACCGCTGCCAGGGTCACCATCGCGAAGCTACCCGCCAGGACCCAACGCCGGGGGGGCAAGAAGCTCGAGCGCTTTTGCGCGGCAGCCATCAAGGCTTGGCCCCGGATTTCTTCCAGCCGCCGTTCGGTCCGGTTTCCTAGATTTTCCGTCCCCCGGTCCAGAAAGTCCTGAACTTTTTCCAGGAAGAGCTTTTCGGGATCCTTAGCATTCATGAATATATGCCCTCCAGCAGCGCGCGCAGGGTATGGACCGCGCGGGAGTAATGGGTTTTCACGCTTCCTTCCGAACATTTCATGATGAAGGCCGTCTGCTTCAAATCCATCCCTTCCCAGGCGCGCAGGAGAAAGGCCTGCTGTTGCCTGGGGGGAAGAGCCCGGATTCCTTTCTCCAGCAGACCCCTTTCTTCCTGGCGGATCACATGATCGGAGGGGTTGGGATTTCCCGTGTCGGGCAAACTCTGAAGGGGATCCTCCGCGTCTTCTTCTTCGGGGCGGCCCAGCCAGGCGAGAATTTTCCGGCGTACAAAAGTCCGACGGTACCAGTCGGTGATCCGGCTCCGCAGGACCCGGTAGAAAAGGACTTTCCATTCCTGCCGCGGCCGGAGGGAATAACGCCGGACGAACTGGAGCATCGTTTCCTGAACCAGGTCCAGGGCTTCGTCACGGTGACCGGTGGCGAATTTGGCCATCTGAAAAGCCCGGCGTTCAACCTCGGCCAAAAACCGGTTCATCATTTCCTTTGAATCCAGATTTGACTCCATGGGGTCTTTTGTTTCCGTCTGCCATCCATAACGCACGGACTTCAAAATGGTTGACCAATCCGGAGATGGGGAAAAAATATCTACCGCAGAGCACGCAGAGACCGCAGAGCGTTTTCTTCAAAAAGACTAAAAACATGAATCATTCTAAGGTAATTGCATTTTCTCCGGGTCCTCCCTGATCTCCGCGGTTGGTGATTCTTTTCTGCTCCAAGGGGATAAGAATCTTTCTTTCCCTCGATCCTCCTCCAATAAAGCTAAGAGGGTGACCAAAGAGCAAGTAGAGAGCGCAGAGCCGCTTTTCCGGACGGCCCTTGGGAGATTGGGCCTTCCGAGAAGCGTTGCACACGGGACCCTTTCTTCCCTTGAACTCCGGCCTTGGGCCTTTTTCCATTTTTACCTCTGCGTTCTCTGGGATCTCTGTGGTTAAGTTCTTTTTACTCCAGTATATATCACCGCAATCCCGTTCGTCAGCCGGCGGTATGCCACCCGGGTAAAACCGACCTCCCTGAGGATCCGGCTCAATTCCTCCGGTGGCGGGAATTTGCGAATGGATTCGGGCAGGTAAAGATAGGCTTCCCGGGTTCCGGCCAGGAGCTTTCCCGCCAGGGGCATGAGATGAAAGGAATAAAAGTCATAGAGAGAGCGGAACCAGGGGAAGGTGGGCAGGGAAAATTCCAGGCACAGGAACTTTCCTCCGGGTTTGAGCACCCGGTGCATCTCCGCCAGCCCCCTCTCCATGTGGGTCAGGTTGCGGATGCCGAAGCCCGCCAGGGCCGCATCGAAAAGCCCCTGGGGAAAGGAGATCTGCTCGGCGTTTCCCTGGACATAGCGGACCCGATCGTTCAAAAAGGCCCGGGACACCTTGGGCCTTGCCCCCTCCAGCATGGACCGGTTGATGTCATAGAGGAACACCCGCCCTCTTTCCCCGGCCAACCTGCCGGCCAGAATCGACAGGTCGGCGGTTCCCCCGCAGACGTCGATGACCCGGTCTCCCGGCTTCAGCCCCAAAGTTTCCACGGCCCACCTTTTCCAGGGATAATGAAGGCCGAAGCTTAAGATGGTGTTCATGAAATCGTATTTTCCGGCGATGGCGTTGAAGTGGCGGAGGACGCGGCGTCCCTTTTCCCCGGCCGGAATCCGCCGGAAACCCAGAAAAGACATCTCCTCTGGTTCGTTTTGGGGGGCGGGATTGGGATGAGAATGATTCATGGGTTTCACAGTGCAGCTAGGCAAGGATAAAAAAATTTTTTATCGGGACACAGATGAACACAGATAAACACAGATTCTACTCACAACTCACAACTCACATTTTACGGCTTTTATTGGGACACGGATAAACACGGATTTTATCTTTGGGAAAGACTTAAAGACCTAATGGGACACGGATGAACGCGGATACACACGGATAAAGACTCAAAAAATAAAAAAAATTAAAGATTTTACGCTGCATAGTACAAATATCGAAAGCGATGAAATAATCTCTATCTATCTCCAGAATATATGAATTCCGGCTTGGTTTCAATCGGCGAGTGGCCCTTGCCCATCTCAATTTTCTGCAAGTGGGTTTTAGCCCTATTGAATTTCAAGCATTGCCCGGCCCGGGAGCAAGGGCATTTCGCGAAAAAACCATGAGGCGCGCCTCATTCCCTGGAACGGGCGGGCAAGCCGTCCTTTGCCCAAGGGCAAAGATATTCCGTTGTAGGGGCGCCCGGCTGGGCGCCCGACGGGCCCGCCACATTCTGCGGAAACACAATCGGATCTCCGGCTGAAATTCTTTTCCCGCCGATGCTTTTTCCGCGAAATGCCCTTGCTTCCGGACCACAAGTTTGCTTTTTCGCAGCAAATGCAATGGCAATAGTAATTCGGATGGCCGCTGGCAAAAATCTTTTAAGGGGGGAGGGGAGGGGTTACAGAAGGTTGATACGGAAAGAGGGTTTTCCGCTCGCGTCGATGCCGGTGCGGACTTTCATCTACCGGAAAGGAAGGCCGAACTTGCGCGGGGGTAAGGGTGTTCCATTCCCATGGAGAAGGAAGAGTCGCCTTCCCCCGGGTCCAGGCCCTCAGGAGTAACGGAAGTAAATGGGGAATAATCCATGAACCCGCCGCTCGTGGATGTGAAGGGGCGGGGACCCATCCCCCGCCCCTCAACCCCTCTTAATCCATGCTGGGCTGCATCAGAAGTTTGATGATGGCATCTTTCTGCTCATCGGTAATCGCCGTTGTGCCGTCGGTCGTTCCGCCGATCCGATCCGCGGCAGCCTCCATCCTCTGCTGGAACAGCAGCTTGGCCTGCTTTTCCTCGTCGCGGGTGGGGTTAGCGCCCCCCCAATAGATCGCATACCGGGCATTTTCGATAATCTGAATATCCTCCATCAGGCCGAGGTAGGCATTGAAGGAAGCACTGGGAGTCATACCGTTGTAATCATGTCGCCCAGGCGTCCAGACTGCCGGAATCGCTTCGCAGGCCGTCTTGTTGAAGGCAGCAGGATTGGCACAAGTTCCCATCCATTCCTGCATGTGGATGGGTATAGCCAGCGTGTCTCGGGTATAGGTTAGGGACCCGCCGGTAGCGATAACGTTCAGGGCCATCCAGTTGACCATGACCACCTGGGGAATGGGCCAGTTCTTCGGGGTTCCGGTAAAATCGATGTAAGTACCGAAATCGCCGGGGAGCATGCCCAGGGTGATTCCGAAAGCTGTAGTCACGTTGGTTTTCATGGCGGTAATGTCATCGTTCGAGGCGGCAATGGCGTCCTGGAAAGCGGTAAAGGCCGCATCATACCGGGCGGACACTTCCGCCTGGACGGTGGCGAAGTCTTTGCCCTGGGCCGTACAATAACCCTGGGGATCGATGAATAATTCGGCATAATCCGAATCAATTTGGGCCATGGCGGTCATCATGGCGTTGACCGCGGCGTTGAAGGTATCCACCTGGGTGCCCGAAGCATTCAGGGTGGTCAGGGCCTTGGTGTATTCTCCCTTGACTTTGACCGCCGCGATGCGCTGGAAGAAGGAACTCATGGACTGCTCCATGGAGGCCTGCACGTTGGCGCTGAGCTGGCTGATGATATCTAGCTGGTGGTCCTGCGCCACATCCCCGGCCGCATCATGGGCCGCCAGGATCAGGGTGTAATCGATCCCCGCAGAAGAAGCCGCGTCCATGAAGACATCGGCCATGTAACCGCCCGCCTTTTGCAGAATCTGCTTGGCCTCCTCGGCCGTCGTCGCGTTGTCGATGGCGTTTTTGAACTGGGCCATGAGATAGGCGATCGTCTTCTTGCTGGAGTCCGGGTTGTAAACCAGGTAGGACTTGAAATTGGCGAGCTGGGTGGCAGTAACCCCTGAGGTGGTCAAAGTATCCTCAAACCCGCCGGTGCCCACGATGGCATACTTCCCCAGCTCGGCAAAGAGGACGGCATCTTCGGCCGTCACTCCTTCCGAACGGAGGAGGGTTATTAGGTATGCGAATGCAATGGGATCATCCGTCGCGATCTTTTCCGCGGCGGACAGGATCGCATTGGTCTGGGCCGTGGAGAGGTTGTTGATGCCCAGCTGGTTGGTACTCCCCGCCGGAGGGGCGGGAACAAAACCTTTCCGCACCACAGTGCCGTTGGCGTCCGTTAAGATAAAGACGATGAAGTTACAGTCCGTGTTGGTGGGCAGGCCGGTGAGAGAGAAGCTCAGCTTGCCGTTGGCGTCAGCGGTGGCTGTCGTTGTGCTGTAATCGCTGACCGTTCCATTGCTGTTCATCTTCTGGATGGTGATGGTGTAAGTGGCGCCTGCGGTCAGCGCGTGGGAAGGAGCTGCCGTCATGCCCCAGCAAAGGACTGCGCACAGAGCCAGTAGCCAAAACTTTTTCATTCCTTAAGCCTCCTTATTTTTCAGGTTGTTGATTTTCTTCGTTTACTCGGCGCTTCCGCTGATATTACCGGAAGGAGTCGAGCTACTGCCGCTGCCTCCGCCGCACCCGGCGGCCAGCGTCAGGAACATGACGGCCACGGCCAAAAGGGCGAAAAATTTCTGTTTCATGTTTTTCTTTCCTCCTTGCTTTTGTTTTTGCGGATTTGTTCTTACCGGTTAGCTTCCCTCGCCTCGAGCCCGAAAATGGAATATGGGCGTGGCGAGGGAATTTCACCAGTCAATCATTTTTGGATGGAAGGCCAAGGTACCATGCCAACAATGAATTTCTTTCGGCTCAATCTCTTTGTGGTTCCTGATTTTCAGTGCGGGAGGACCCGAATTGTTAGGCGAAGAATAATCTCGAAATTACAAGCACGGTTTCGGCAGGTTAGGGGAAAATCTTGAGGATTTTTTTTGGGTTCGCTTATTTTTTCGAATGAAGGCTTAATTGACCCAAGGCGGCAAGGGCCCGGACTGCGGCTTTCGGAGAAGAGACGGTGGCCACGGACTCGCCGCACAGATCCTTGATCTGCTCGACCCATTCCCGGTAGCCGAGATGAACGGCCACCTCGGGCTTGTCCTTGATGGTTTCCCGGTAAGCGGGCCAGTCGCCCAGCATGTCCCGGGCTTTGACCCCCGGGCGCATGTAGATCTCGATGGCCGCGTAGGGGATGACCGGGATCAGGATGAACCGGTCCGGGATGGGGTCGGCAAAAACGGCTTCGCAGGCGGGGCGAAAGATGCCGCGGGGCCCGATGTCGGATTCCCAGCCCCTTGGCCAGCTCGGCCAACTCCTCCTGCTTCTTCTTTCCTTCGGCGCCGGTTTCGGCAAACCCGGCGCTCTCGATGATGACCGCGCGGATGCCCTTTTTCCCCAGGTCGATCAAAACCTCCCGGACGGCCGGAGAGGGAACGATCCCCACGGCCAGGTCAATCCCCCCGGGCAGCCCGGAGATGGAGGAGATGACTTTTTTCCCTTGAATCTCACCCCCCTTGGGATTCACCAGGTAAGCCCTTTCCTGCCAGCCGTTTTTTTGCCAAAAAAGGGGAATTCCGTGGCCAAAACCCGGCGTACTGGTGGCGCCGATGAGAGCTACGGATCGGGGTCTAAAGAACTGATCCAGGATGGAAAATTGCACTCGATCTCCTTTTCATAAATGGGTTTTTTCTTTTTCCAGCCTACCCAACTTCATAGGCAAAGAAACAGGCAAATGTCAATTCAACGGGTACCTTCTCTCCCCCCCTTAAAGCTCAAAGGAATCAAAAGAAATTACCCGCCGGTGGGGTCCTGCCCGACTTTTGGCCGAGGGGAGGGGTTTTACATTCTGCAAATCTGGCCGATAAGCCCATTAAGCCCATTAAACAGGAGGAGTATTTTAATGACTTTTAAAAGACCCCCCGTTTTTGGCAAGCGGGTATTTTACCTGACCCTGTGTTCGATCCTGGGTGCTTTGGCCGGCTGCGCGGAGGTTCAGGTGCGGACCCTGCCGCTCCCGCCGCCGACGCCCAAAATCCGGGTCTTTGTCGAGGCGATTACCGAGCCGGGAAAGTGGAAAATGCCGGCGGAGGTATTTGCCAAGAGGGTGCCCAAATGCGTTGAACAGGTCCTGGTGGAAACGGGCATCTATGAGGTGGCCAGCATCGAGGATTCCAAATCCGTTCTCGAGAGCGCGCGTCCTCTTACCAGGTGGGATTGGGCGAAAAAGGATTGGGATTTGGCCAGGAGGGTAGGAAGGGGTCTCCATGCTGATTATGCCATAATCGTCTCCCGAAGCAGGCACGAACGGGACATCTTTTGGGAGATGACCTTCCTCAACGTGGCAACGGGGAAGAAATACCGGTCCGTTTCCCGGACTTCTTTTCAACGCTATCTGGATGTGGAAGACTACATGAATATTTTTAAGATAAAATACCGGGAAATCTTCCGGAAGGCCAAGAACGATATGCTGGCTACGGCGATTCAAAAAAGCCTTGTGGCCCCCCTGATTACCGCCAAAAAATTTGCTACCGCTCCACCCCCTGTTCCTCCATCGCCGGCGCCTTCTTCTTCCCGGATAAAAGCGCCTCCTGCAGCGGAAAAGCCTTTAGCGACAAGCCCCAAGGAAATAAAGGAGGCTAAGACTCCCTCTTCTCTCCGGAAAAAAATGGCTCCAGCAGAGGAAAAGCCTTTAACGGGTCCGCCGAAGGAAATGAAGGAGGTCAAAGCACCCCCTCGGGCGGCTGTGGCAGAGAAGCCGAGGAGTCCGGAGGCCAGCAGAACCCCTTCAGTCCTTGCTACTCCGTCGCAGGCGCCTTCTTCCCGGATAACCGGTCCTCCGACGAATGAAAAGCCTTTGGCGACAAGTCCAAAAGAAATAAAGGAGGCTAAAGCACCTTCTCCGGCCCCAGCACCTCCTCCTCCGCAAATAAAGCCTCCCGCCGTCCAGGAGAAGCCTTTACTGGTTGTCTCAAAGGAAACGGAGGAAGCTCCAGAAGACCTGGCTGGGGGAACGGTGTTAGACCTCGAAAAAGTCCTTACCTCGGAATCCAAACCGGACAGCCGCAAGCGGCTGGCAGTTTATGACCTGGAGACCATAGAATCCTTACGGGTTGTCGGCTTGATCCTTTCCGAAGCGCTGCGCGAGGAATTGATTCGCCTGGGACATTTCACCCTGGTCAACCGGGAGAACCTGGTTCAGGTTCTCAAAGAGATCGAGCTACAGATGACCGGATTGGTGGATGAAAAACAGGCCGTCAAGGTGGGGAAGGGACTGGCAGCAAATCAGATCGTCATGGGCCGCTATGGTGCATTGGGTAAGACCGCCGTTCTTCAGGCCAAACGCGTTGACGTGGAAAGCCAGGGAACCCTGGCCATGGCATCTCTGAAATGCTCCCAGGGGCAGGAAGACGAACTCCTGGCCCAGATGTCCGACCTGGCCCGCAAGCTGGCCGGCGGAAATTGAGAGCTTCTGAAATTCAAAAAGGTAGACCTCCATCCCTGGATGGGTACTCCCAGCTCAATGCTGATCTTAAGAACCGCAAGGGGCAAGTCGTAAGGCGCGAGGGGGATAAAATAGGAAATTGGCAAGCCATAGAGGTCGAGGACGCTTTTGTCGACTTGCGCTCTCGCGACTTGCGACTTACGGCTGTCATTAAAGTCCCCGCAGGAATTCCGGGCGCAGGAGGGAACGGTCTTTGGATTGGGTCACTTTCTGAATCAGGTTAACGACCGCTTCCTTATCCCTGGGCATGCGGGCCTTGATGGGCAGGTAGTTGGAGGCGTGGTTCGAGGTGAAGTAGCAGCGGCTGAAATTGGAGTTGGCCACGATCATTCCCAGCTCCTCGAGCAAATCAAAAGGGGAGGGGAGCTGAAAACGCCCCGTTTTCATATCCTCGTACAATGGCGTTCCCGGAACCACCATCAGGGTCAGGGCGCTGGCAAAATCCGGGTCAATGTCGGAAAGGATCTTGCCCGTGGCCCGGGCATGCTGCGTTCCAGAATCCGTCCCGCCCAACCCTAAAAGGACCGTAACCGAGAGACTAATTCCGGCTTCCTTCACCCGCCTTCCTGCTTCCACCATCTGCTCGTAAGTGGCCCCTTTATGGATCTTCTCCAGGAGTTCCGGATCCCCTGTCTCCACCCCCAGGTAAATAATTCCGAGCTTCCGCTCCCTGAGTTCCCTGAGCTCTTCCACGCTCTTGCGCAGGATGCTCTTGGCGTTGCCGTAAATCCCCACCCGGCGGAGGCCGGAGATCTTCTCCTTCAGGTGATCGAAAATCGCCACCAATCTGGGTTGGGGGATGATCAGGGCGTCCCCGTCGGCCAGGAAGACCTTGCGGAAGGGGCCGTATTCGGCCATTTCGTCGATTTCTTCTTTGATCTGAGCCAGGTCCTTAATGCCGAAGCGGCGGCCCTTGTAGGTGGGGCAGAAGGTGCATTTATTGTGAGAGCACCCCAGGGTGACCTGGAGGATGAGACTTTCGGCCTCGCTGGGCGGGCGGATGA
>LJUR01000060.1 GCA_001304105.1 Deltaproteobacteria bacterium SM23_61 | reverse complement strand
CTTGAAAGCCGGCCTCCTTTCATCCGGTCCAGGTGGTTGCGGATGGGGTTCAGTTCCCGGGTGGTCATCCCCCGTTCGATCTGGGTGACCAGGGTGGTCTGGCGCAAATCGGCCAGGGTCAAACCTGCCGCCGGCAGGGTCAGAAGAGAAGAAACTCCGTTGGCCACGCAGGTGAAGACCAGGTCTCGCTCGGTCAGGCCTTTCGCCAAGTCCAGGATTTTCTCGCACCCCCGGATACAGTCTTCATCCGGTGCCGGATGCCCTCCCAGGGTAACGCCGATTTTCCTCAGGATGACGGGATGGCCCTTCTTGTCGATCACCTGCCCGCCGGTTAGGCGGTCGCCCAGGATTTCCTCCATGGCCCGGGCCACGTTCTGGATTCCCTTGCCGGCTCCCACCACGTAGATATTCCGGATCTCGGACAGATCATACACCTCGTCTCCGGAGCGGGGGGATCCGGCGGGCTCGAAGTCCCTGTTTCCAACGATCAGCTCTCCCTTCTCGACGCGCAGGAGCTTGCGGGCATTGTGGTAGGGGTTCGCCGCCTGCAGCCCCGCTTCCAGGATCTGCACCATGGCCTTCCGGCCCGCCACGTTGCCCGTGGAAATAAGAGTTTCCATGTTTTGGATCCGTGTTTGCATAAATAATTTCATACTCCAAGACCTTAGTTTCGGGTTTCAAGTTTCGGTTTAAAGGCAAATTCCTCTAATCAGAAATTCTTGTCCTTTCATCTTCGCCCAATGAGTTGATTCGAATATCTTATGAAAGCTTGCTAAGGGCCCGGAAGGAAAGTCAGCTTGCGCCGCAAGCATCGGCGGGATATCCGCTTTCCATGAACCCCCTGTTGGCCATCCGCAAAGCGCAGCGGGGGAAAGGATAAGCGAGCCTCGAAGAAATAACCGACTCCCCCGCCACCGGTTGGGAAAGATAGGTGCCTCATGGTTGCAAGCAAGATGACTTTTCTTCCGGGCCCCTGAAATCACAGGAAATTCTGAAAAGAGCTGCTCTTTGGTTTTCAACGAATTTGGAGACGATCCTAATTTTTTAACTTGAAACCCAAAACTATTTTCTACTTGTTTTTACGGCCTCCTGTCCCGCATATTTCCCCCGACTTCCCAGCTCTTCCGCAATCCGCAGCAGGCGGTTGAACTTGACGGCGTACTGCAGGTTGGGGGGGCCGGTCTTGATCTGCCAAGCACCATCCAGAACCGCAAGGTCGCAAATGGTGGTGTCTTCGGTTTCGCCCGAACGAGAGCTGAGCATGGCCCCGAATCCCGCTTTTTTAGCCAATCGGATGGCTTCCAGTGTTTCGGTCAGGGTTCCGATCTGGTTGGGCTTGATGAGCACGGCGTTGGCCGCTTTCCGCTCGATCCCCTTCCGGATGCGGGCCGGGTTGGTGGTGAAGAGATCGTCTCCCACCAGCTGGACTTTGTTTCCAATCCTCTTCGTCACCTCCTGCCAGCCTTCCCAGTCTTCCTCCGCCAGGGCGTCTTCGATGCTCACGATGGGATAAGCCGACACCCATTCCTCCCACAGATCGGTCATCTCCTCCGAGGTCAGGGTGCGGCCTTCACCCTTTAAGACGTACTTTCCATCCTCATAAAGCTCCGAGGTCGCGGCATCGATTCCGAGGAACACTTCCCTCCCGAGCATGTAGCCCGCTTTCTCGATGGCCTCGGCAATAACTTCCACTCCTTCCCGGTTGGATTTCAGGGAAGGGGTCAAGGGGCCTCCCACCTGCATGATCCTGTGTCCCTTCGCCTGGAGCACTTCTCTCAAAGCCTGGTAGATCTTGAACCCGGCATGGATCGCATCGTGGAAAGTGGGGACGCCCGAGGGAATCACGAGGTATTCCTGAAAATCAACCGTGCTCTGGGCGTGCGCTCCGCCGGCGAGCATGTCATAGACCGGCACCGGCAGTCGGAAAGGACCTTTTCCTCCCAGATAACGGAAGAGGGAAAGTTTCCGGCTGGCCGCCGCGGCATAGGCCGCCGCCAGAGAGACCCCCAGGATCGCATTGGCCCCCAGCCTGCTCTTTTCGGGCGTTCCATCCAGGCCGATCAGCTTCTCATCGATTTCTTTCTGCCGGGTCGCCTGCATCCCTTTCAGCGCCGGCGCAATCACCTTGCGGACGTTCTCCACCGCCCGGAGGACTCCCTTGCCGTTGAATCGCTCGGGGTCCCCGTCCAGCACCTGAACCGCCTCGCTGCTCCCGGTGCTGATCCCCGCGGGTACGGCAGCCTTCCCAAAGCTTCCGTCGCCCAGGAAGACCTCGGCTTCCACCGCGGGGTTGCCCCGGAAGTTCAGCACTTCCCCCGCCCGAATTTTTACGATTGCATCTGGCCTGGCCATAATCTTCTCCCTCATGGAATTGATCTTCAGCGCGCATGAAAGGATCGCTAAATTTTTCAAAAAACAAAGTGAAATAATGTTACTATAAATTGGCTCACAATTTCAAAAGAAAAGGCGGACAACGGCAAAATTATTTCTGAGGGATTTTTCCTGATGAAAAAAAGATTCATCTATTCTCTTTCCCTTCTGATCATGGTTGGGATGCTCCTGGGACTTCCGGCATCTCCGCTCTGCGCCGAGAGATGCGAAGAGGTGGTAAAGAACCTGAACCGGGCCCTGCACCCCAAGATCGATGAAAAAGAGCTCTTTGTCATCCTCAAGGTCTTGAACGAAACCGAAAACCAAAGGCTCCCCCCAAAATTCATCACCAAGGAGCAGGCCAGGAAGTTGGGCTGGAAGCCGGGGTCGAACCTGTGGGGCTATGACCGGCTCAAGGGAAAGAGCATCGGCGGGGATGTCTTCGGCAACCGGGAAGGGAAGCTTCCCAACGGGAAAAGGGTCTGGCGCGAGGGTGACCTGGACTACAAGGGTGGGCGCCGGGGAGCGAAACGCATTGTCTATTCCAACGACGGGGCAAGAATGATCACGGTGGATCACTACAAAACTTTCAAGGAGGTCCCCCCGTGCCAGTAAAGCGGTCCACGAAGAAAGTAAAACTGGCAGGAAAATCAATCCGCTCCCCGGAAGAATTTTACCGCCAGATCGCCAGGAAACTTCGTTTCCCTGACTATTTCGGGCGTAACCTGGACGCCCTGTGGGATGTTCTTACCACCGATGTCAAAGGACCGGTGGAACTGGCTTGGGAGGATGCGGAAGCATCAAGGAAATTTATGGGGAAGGATTTCGAGAAAATCGCTGTCCTCCTGAAGGATGTAGAAAAAGAGCGGGACGACTTCAAGGTGACTTTTCAGTAAATCTTATGGATTGAGGCTCCTGCAAAAGTCACTTCATCCGTCATTCCGGCGAAAGCCGGAATCCAGAGATAGGTAGTGAATAAGCAACCCGCTGTATACATTTTGGCAAATAAGAGGAATGGCACAATCTATGTAGGAGTAACTTCAGATTTGGCCAAAAGGATAGGTCAGCACAAAAATGAAATGGTTGAGGGATTTACCAAGCGTTACCATTTACATCAGTTAGTTTGGTACGAACTGCATGAGGATATAGAATCCGCAATTATACGAGAAAAGAGAATAAAGGGTTGGAAACGAGCATGGAAACTTCAATTGATCGAAAGTAAGAATCCGGATTGGCTGGATTTGTATAAAACGATTGTTTAACTTGACGCCGGTTTTCACCGGGAACCCTGGATTCGGGCTTTCGCCGGAATGACGGAACACATAAATTAGCGCCTATGTCGCTCGCGGGAGGAGATACGGGGTAAAGGAACGGAAATTTCAGATATTTTTGTTTAGGTTTTAACCTTTTGCTTTTCGCCCTTTCAGAATCTCGCTTAATTCCTCCAGGAATGGAGCCTGCCCTTTTAAGATTTTTTCTTTCCCTGCCGGGATCGTAAACCACCCTGCCCGGTCCACCTCCGGGAACTCCTGTTGCTTCCCTGACCGGGGAGGCCATTCCATGGAAAAGGTGTTGCTCCTGATCGAGGCGGCGTCGCAGTCTCCCTCCAGGGCCCAAGCGGAAATGACTTTTCCGCTTGGCTGCTTCAGGGAGGTTAGGGGGATAAATTCTCCGGAGGCCTGGAAGCCGGTCTCTTCCTGGAACTCCCTCCTGGCGGTTTCCAAAGGATCTTCCCCGGAAGCGTATTCTCCCTTGGGAATCGACCATGCTCCTTCATCCTTCCTTGCCCAGAAGGGCCCTCCCGGATGAACCAGGAAAACTTCAACACCACCGCTGACGCGGCGGAACATAAGTAATCCGGCGCTTTTCTTGGCCATGGTTAAGCCTCTTTCCCCTGGGTCTCTTCAACAAAAATATCTTTCCTTTTCTCCTACGTCTATCGGATAATCAGCCCATAAAGTTCCTCTCTTGTCAAGATCGATTCGGGTCCTGGACCCCTTCACTTTTGCAACTATTTTTCTTATAAAAAAGCAGGCTTGTGGACCGGGAGCAAGGGCGTTACGCGCAAAAAGCATCGGCGGGAAATGACTTTGCAATGGAGATCTTCCCGTGCTTCCGCAAGGTGAGGCGGGCCTATCGGGCGCCCGGCCGGGCGCCCCTACAACGGAATGACACTTTACTTGCGCGAAGCATGGCTTGCCCGCCCACCCCAGAATATGAGGGTTGCCTCATGGTTTTTGTGCGTAACGCCCTTGCTTCCGGGCCGGGCAAGGCCTCCAATTTATGGACATCTATCTGATTTCTGGAAAGTGGGGCCAAGCGATTCGGGCCTTTAATCGAACTTGCGAAAAGGAAATAAAATCACCCTTCCTATTCTGTACCGGGAAGAATTGAAAGAGTATGATTTCGGTCCCGGCCATCCCTTCCGGGGGGACCGGTACGAGACCTTTCCCCAATTCCTGCAGGAAAAACTCCCGGCCAAAGACCATTATCAGTTCCAAAAAGCCGACTGGGCTTCAGACGATGACCTGCTCCTCATCTGTCGGAGAGAATACATCGATTTTACCAGAACCTATTATCGATTGGCCGATCTGGGAGAGGACTACAGCAGCAGGTTCCAGCAATTCCACAGCGGCGACAACCGTCCCCACGGAAGGCCCGGGAGACTGGAGGAAGCCGCCCGGTTGATTGTGGGGCAGGCGAAAAAAGCCTGCGACCTGGTGCAAAAGGGGGGCTTTCCAAAAGCGGTCTGCTTGGGTGGGGGTATGCACCACGCCAAACCCAACTGGGTTGAGGGATTCTGCCTTTACAATGACGTTGCCTTCGCCGGAAGGTATTTGCTGGAAAAATATGCCCTGCAGAGAATCCTCATTCTGGATACCGACGCCCACGCCGGCAACGGGACGGCGGAGTATTTTTACGAGGACGCCCGGGTCCTCTTCATCGACATCCACCAGGACCCTCACACTCTATATCCTGGAACGGGGTTCACGCACCAGATCGGGGAAAAGGAAGGAAAAGGCTACACCATCAACCTGCCCATGCCTCCCTATGCAGGGGATGAATGCTACCGGCTGGCTTTCGAGGAAGTCATTTTGCCGGTCACCTTAGAATTCAAACCACAGATCATTCTGCGGAACGGCGGTTCGGACCCCCATTCCTCCGACAACTTGACGAATCTGGGGCTGACCCTGAATGGATTTCGGATGATCGGGGAGAAGGTGAGGGAAATGACCCAAATCTGCGGCGGCAAAGCGATCGACATGATCGGCTCGGGTTACAACAAAGAAATCCTCCCCCATGCCTGGCTGGCTCTCATTTCAGGATTGGCCGGCTTTTCCGTTCCCATCGAAGAGCCCCCCCATATCGCCCCCCCTCCCAGGGGAACCCCCGCGTTGGATGAAACCAAAAGGATGATCGGGGAATCGAAAGAGATGTTGAAGGATCATTGGACCTGCCTAACCAAATAACTCCCCCTGAATGGCTATCCATAAACCCCTCGCCGCTTAAGAAATCCGCGATCTCCTTCTTCTGACTCTCTTCACCACGATGACCGTAAGAAAGGCCAGGATGAGGATGAGAACGAAGACCGCGGAGAAGGCTCCCCAGGTAACCATCGTCCCCTTCGATAGAAGAGCAACTGGATGATAGCTCGGCTGGGCGACGATCCTTCCCAGCTTGCCCCTGTATCTCTCGGGGACATCGGGGATCCCGTCGCCGCTGGTGTCGGGGAAGCTGCTGATGTATTCCATCACCCCGATCCATTCCTTTACCTCCTGGATACCGGGTTGACTTTTGTCGGCATCCACCCGTGAATCAGTGAGGTTTTCAATCGGGTTTCCGTCCAGGTCCTTGGGGATGATCCTTAGGATCTGGTGGGTGTACTTGCCGATGATTTTGAGGAAGGCCGCGTTGTAGATATTCGTGGTGATTCGGTAGAGGTGTTTATTGGACTCCGAGTAATCCAGGGGGACGTAGCCCTCCTCCTCGCTTCCCAGGCGGATATCCGTCACCCGGTCGAAAATCACCCGCCTGGGGTTGTAGGTGAACTTCAACCCGGACACCTGCAGGAAATAGGAGCTTCCCTTGCGGGGATAGACACTGGTCAGTACTTCCAGGGCCTTTTTGATCTCCGAGGCGTAAAAGGAGCAGCTGATCAGGGGGTAACCCATGGTGTCGTCCATGCCTATGCCCAAGGGGATGGCGGCAAAGACGTCGGTTACCGCCAGGGCACCGGTTCTGCCCCGCAGGAGATTATCCCGGATGAGCCCGTTGGATTCGATGGCCACCACGAACCTGGTCCGCGGGTTCGTCGGATCATAGTCCTTCTCGTTTGCATACCAGCGAATGGCATCGGCGATGAGATTGCCGAGATTGGACTCTTCTTCATGAATCGTGAGGTCAAAGGCGGTTTGCGCGATCACTTTCCTGGAAGCCAGGTTCGCCCCCTGGAGGACCTCACGATCGATGATCTCCAGGAACGAGTCGATCTTCTTTTGCAGGGCCCTGTCGCCGGGGATCGATGAATTGATATCGACGAGCCGGTAATTCTTCTGCCTGACCTTCCCCTTCTCCCAGAGAAGGTCCAGGACGCCGACGCATTTTCCGTAGGCCGAGGCTTGAAGGATCAAGGTAGAATCGATCACCATGGGTTTTTCCAGCCGGGTGTGGCTGTGGCCTCCCACGATGACATCGATCCCCGGGACTTTTTGGGCCAGGCCCTCGTCTTCCGAAATCGACTTCGCCTCCCTCACCCCGCTATGGGAAAGGCAAATGACCATGTCCACCTTTTCCTTTTCCCGGAGGAGCTTGACCATCTCCCGGGAAGTTTCGACGGGATCGCCGAATTTTAAGGGGGAGGCAAAGGGAGATTTCTCCGCCGCATCTTTTCCCATGATCCCGAAAATCCCGATTTTCATCCCCTCCCTTTCCAGGACCAGGTAGGGCTTTACCATCCCCTGGTTGAAAACCTCTTCCAGGGTATCATCCCGGTCGCTCTCCCTGCTGAAGACGGCGTTTGAAAAAACGATGGGAGGCATTCCCCCTTTTTTCGCCGCCGAACGAAGAATCCGGGCCAAGCCTATCGGCTTGAGGTCAAATTCGTGATTTCCCAGGGTCAGGGCATCATACCCCATGTCTTTCATCAGCCGAAGCTCCATGGCCTCTTCCCGGGCCAGCATGTGGAAGAGGGAACCCATAAGAAAATCCCCCGCGTCGAGAACCAGAACCGGGTTCTTCCTCTTTCCCCTTTCCTGCTTGATAACCGTGGCCACCCGGGCCCAGCCTCCTTTGGTTGCATCGCCTCCGATCTCTTCGGGCCGGTATTCGATGATCGGGGAAAAACCCATGATGTGGGAATGGAGGTCGTTGGTGTGAATAATGGTGATCCTTTTCTCCTGGGCAGAAAGAGAGACGGACAGAAAAAGGACCGCCATGAAAACCAAAATCCGCAAATATTTCATCCCTTAAACCTCCCGATCCTCTTTGGTTCCCGGACTACCGACTGCGACTTACACCAACGCGGGCACAGAAGGTCCGGATTTTGCACTGCGTGCACAGGGGAGAGATCGGCTTGCAGATCCCCTGGCCGAAGGCGACCAGATACCCATTCAACTTTTTCCAGTAGCGGATGGGCAGGATTTCCCGCAGGGCGAATTCGGTCTGGGCGGGATTCTTGGTCTTGATCAGCCCCCATCGATTGGAGATGCGGTGGACATGGGTGTCCACGCAGATTCCGGGCTGGTCGTACCCGAGGGTGACCACCAGGTTGGCGGTCTTTCTTCCCACACCTTTGAGGGAAAGCAATTCTTCGATGGTGCCGGGGACCTTACCTCTGTATTTTTCTTGAATCTCCCTGCTCAGGTCCCTGATCCGGTGTGCCTTGACCCGGTAGAAGCCTACCGGGTAAATGGCCTTCTGAATCCTTTCCGCGGACAGGCCGGACATCTTCCCCGGCGTTTGGGCCAAGCGGAACAAACGTTGAGAAGCTTCGCCCGTGGTTTTGTCCTGGGTTCTCAGGCTGAGAATACAGGAGATGAGGACCTGGAAAGGGTCCCGGGCCTCGGCCGACATCTGGTCCAACCAGGGAATCCGGAGGGACTTCACCTGCCGGGTCAGCAAAGGCCAGGCTTTAATGAATTCTTTTAGATCCATTTGACTCCAGGGCCAGGCTTTGTTCTTATGGTGCCCGTTGGGGGTCGCGGGTTATAGAATTATAACCTAATGAAGGATAAAGAAAAGGCTCTTCTCCCAATTGAGTAGGCGATTTCGGTCGATTTTCCATAGGCCTGTATCCTTGCTGCCAAGGCGGTAGGTCCCGGGAACGGCCCAGGGGGTGCATCCCGCCCCTGGCAGGACATAACGAGGCGTTTGTTCTTTCATCGGTTCGCGTCGGATGATTATTTTGTTGTCCGGATCGGAACGGGGATTCGGCTTTCCGAAAGGGGGTCGGGAACCGATGCCTTGCGGAAGCCAGGCGAGGGCTCCGGAATCCAAGTTGTTCCCGCCGATTCTGTCCCGCCATGGGCGGGACGCACCCCCTGGGCGAGAATATTTGGGAGAAGAGCCAAAAAAATAGGCCCCGGGAAAAAGATTGGGGCCTATCGAATGTTTGAACGTATTATTTAACCAGTCAAGCTTCCAGAGCTTTCCGCACCAGGGTGGCGATTTCCCCGGGGCTGTCGGCGATGGGGACCCCCGCCTCCCGGAAGGCCTTGATCTTATTTTCCATGGCGCCCCTTTTGCCGGTGAAGACGGCCCCGGCATGTCCCATCCGGGATCCCTCGAGGGCGACCTTCCCGGTCATGTATACGATGACCGGTTTGTTCATCTTCTGCTTGATAAAGACGGCTGCCTTTTCTTCCTGGGTCCCGCCAATCTCTCCGTGGACCACCACCACCCGGGTGGCCGGGTCTTTCTGGAAAAGCTCCAGCAGCTCGACCAGGCCGGTCCCCACGACCGGGTCGCCCCCCATTCCCACCATGGTGGTCTGCCCGATTCCCTCCCCGGATAACAGCCCGGCCATTTCATAAGACATGGTGCCGCTTCGGCTGATGATCCCCACCGGCCCGGGGGTGAAGAGGTGGGTGGGCATGATCCCGATCTTGCATTTTCCAGGGGTGATCACTCCAGGGGTCGTGGGCCCGATCAACCTCGCCCCTTGACTCCGGGCATAGGCCCGGATGCGCATGGTGTCATGGGTCGGGATGTGTTCGGTAATGAGAATCAGGAGCTTTAGCCCGGCGTCTACCGCTTCCACGCAGGATTCTTCGGCCACGGCGGCGGGCACGAAGAGGACCGAGGTGTTGATTTCCTGCTCCCCCATGGCCTCTTCCACGGAGTCGTACACCGGCACGTCCTCGACGCGCGAGCCCCCCCTGCCCGGGGTGACCCCGGCGGTGATTTTTGTCCCCGCCTTCAGCATATGCATCGTCTGGATCGCCCCTATCCGGCCGGTGATTCCCTGCACCACAACCCGGGTTTTTTCATCGATCAGGATGCTCATTTTCCCAACCTCTTGAAGAGTTCCTCCACGGCCTGATCGGTGGGGATGGTCTTGATGACCGTTACCCCCCCCTCTTCCAGGACCTTCCAAGTCTCCTCCTGAAAATTCCCGATGGCCTTGGCCACCACGGGGATGTTCACCCGGTCCTCCCGGACGACTTTCACCACTCCCTTGGCCCCCTCGTGGATCGGGTTGATCCCCCCATACATGTTCAGGAATACCCCCTTCAAGCCCGGCTTCTTCAACACCAGCCGCATCACCTCGGCCAGTTGTTTTTCCGTGATCCCACCGCCCGTCTCCAGGAAATTCGCCGGCCGGCTCCGTTTGCTGATCAGGTCCACCGTGGCCATCCCGATGCCGGCTCCAGTACAGATGACCCCGATGTCCCCTTCCAGCCCGACGTAGGTTACGCCGATGCTTTTACCTTCCCTGGCCAGGGGGTCAAGAATGCGGGAAAGGGAAAGCTCCCGGAACTGGGGAAAACGGAAGAGGGCTGAATCGTCCATCTCCAAAAAAGCTCCGGCGGCAGAGAAATTTCCCTCCGGGGTCATAACCAGAGGATTGAACCCGGCCATCAGCGCGCTCCATCTGGCATAGACCTTGTATATTCTATGGATCTGATCGCCCAGTTTGACCGCCGCATCCCCCGTAAATCCGAGAGACTTGGCCATTTTCCGGGCCTCGTGGGATTTCAGCCCGTGGAAGGGATCGGAATGAACGCTGGCCACCTTGGGCGAAGCCTTGGCCTCTTCATCCAGCTCGCTCAACCTCTCCAGGCTGGCCATCACCAGGGGGGCCCCGGCAGTTCCATCCACCCGGATCGCCACATGAATCTCTTTCTGAACGGGCAGTCCTTCTTCCACCAGGAGTTCCGAGACCCGCTGCCGGTTATAGGATTTCCCCAAGCGCCCCTCGGCGACCCGCCCCGCCTCTTCAGGGCTTCCCGCAGTTCGGGCATCCCCTGCTTCCACTCCCGGGAGCGCCAGGATCTGAGCTTTGATGACCACCGGCTTGCCCATTTTTTGGGCGATCTCCGCAGCCCCTGAAGGACTCTTGGCTACCTCCCCCTGGGGGATGGAGATCCCCTGTTCTCTAAAGAGCCTCTTGGCTTCGTACTCGTAAAGGATCATCTCTTTATCCTTTTCTTGTTAGATGAAAGGACGAGTATACGAAAAAAATCCCGATTTCTTTCCTGGAATGGGGTCCTTCTCCCATTCCCAGCCAGACATCCCAATTTTTACGGAGGATCCCCAAAAAGATCAGCGGGCAAGAAACTCGAAATGGGGTCCGCATCGGAAATGAATATACTAAATAAAGAAAAGGAATTCAAATGGATTTCATGCCCGAGGTCCAGTTTTCATCCGATGAGGACGCAGGATGCCCCGGGCAGGGAATGTGTCGATTATGAATGGAACAGCAGGTGTCGCCTTCTCAAGGCGGGGCCTGGGGGATTGGCCCTATCCATGGCGGGACGTAATGTCGGTAGGAAAAGAGCCGAATTTTAGAGTCCGGGACCGGGCGGTTTATCGCGGGGATTTTTGCCTTTCGGACAGGTGGAAACACAAAGGCCGCAGGGGTGTTCCCGGCGGTATTCGCTGCATTTTTGCACCTCAAACCGAACCTCCCGACCTTCGGCAGGATTGAACTCAGCCCCGGTGAAAGCCTTCACCGGACAGGCATCGATGCAGACCCGGCATTTTCCGCAGGGCCTGTCCAAGGGGGAGCCCGGCTCGAGGGGAGCGTCGGTCAGGACGGAAACGAATCGGATCCGGGGGCCGAACGGTTCGGTCAAAAGCAGGCAGCTCTTGCCGATCCACCCTAAACCGGCCAGATGGGCGGCCAGCTTGTGGGAAAAAATTCCCATGAGTTTATCAAAATCGTAAGGGGTGGACCCGGGAACCGGAAAGGCCTGGAAGCCCCGGTCGATCAACCAGCGGGTTACGTCGTTGGCCAGAAAATCCAGAGACTGGGTGACGACATCATAGACATGGTGCCAGTACAGGCTGTGCCGGCGCGGCTCGTTTGGGGAGTGAGAGTCCACAATCCCGTCGTTGAGCCGAATGCCCATGGATACGGCCCGGGGAAACTGGCCAAGCATGGCCGGGCCCTGGGAGAGGATAAAATCCCTGACCGGAACCAGGTCGGCGATTCCGAACAGGTCGGCCCCTCGGGCCCGGCAAAAGTTCCCAAGCTTCTCATTCAAAGAAACGGCATCCCCTTGCATCTTTTCCCCCTTTTCCTTTCTGGATGACTCCATTATACTGATCACACCGAATTTGGAAAGCCGAGAATACCCCCCGTGCGGCTGAAAGGCTTGAGCGGAAGCACGAAGGGAATCTCCGAAGCGTATTCTTTTCCCGCCGATGCTTTTTGCGCGCAACGTCCTTGCCTCCGGGCCACAAGGTTGCTTTTTCGCAAAAATGCCGATCGCAAAAGTGAAGGGGGGAAAAGAGGGTCGATATTTGTTGCAGGTCTCGGAAATAACCTTTATGATATCTGAAAAAGAGGGGTTGACCGTTGATGAAGATTTGCTGCGGGCTTTCGCACAAGCTCATCGGCGCTCAACCGTTATTCCATCCGAACGAAGGAGAAAACCATGCCCAAACGAGAAAAGCTCTTGGACGAGGTCTTCGAGGCGGCCCTGCAGAACGACATGAAGTACTTCGGCTGAACCCAGTCCGTTCTTGCGGCTCTGCAAGAAAAGATGAAGGTGGGAAGCAAGGAAGTCTTCAAGGCCGGAAGCGCGCTGGCCGGAGGGGTGGCCCGGATGGGGGAAACCTGCGGTGCCCTCACCGGGGCAATCATGGGGGTCTGCTCCCTGGTGGGAAGGGAAAAGCTGGAAGACCGGGAACAATATGGAAAGGCCATGGAAGAAGCCCAGAAGGTTTACAACCTCTTCCGGGAGGAAATCGGCCAGACCCTTTGCGAGAAAATTCACCAGACCCGCTACGGCAAGGTTTACCATCTGGCCAACCCCGAAGAGCGGGAAGCCTTTCACCGTGACGGCGGCCACAGCCGGACCGGGTGCCCCGAAGTCTGCGGGGTTGCGGCCCGGATCGCCGGCGAGGTCATACTGGATCTTCCCAAGAAGGCTCCCAAAAAGAAACCCGGAAAAACTTCGGCCCGCAAACCGAAGCGCAAGACGAAAACCAGGAGGTAAGCCAGGATGCCAGATCTGAAAGGATACCGGGAATACGGGGAGGAACTGGAACGGAGACTGCGGCTGAAAACATTTCCCATCGCGATCAAGATGCTGGAAAAGGAAAAGGATATTCCCGAGGGAGCGCAAAGGCCGCTGAAGGACTTCGGCCATCATTTTTCCCTCTGCCAGGTTTTTCAAATGGCCCGCCGGGAAGGAAGAACCATGGCCATGGGGAAAGAAGACCATTGGTGTTTCGAGCCGGTGGTGGGGTATGGGCTGGGAGAGCCCCCGGATTATTTCATGCAGGGGCACAACCGGTACCCGAGAGATGTGGCCACGCTGGAGGCGGGAAAACATTACGCCGATGAATTCCCCCGGTTGAAAGTAGGAAAGTACGCCGCCCTTGCCTGCGCACCCTTGAAAGGGACGAATTTCGAGCCCGATGTGGTCATGGTCTATTGTGATTCGTCCCAGCTGTGCCTCCTGCTTCTGGGAAGGGAATACAAGGACGGATACAACCTGAAATGCGAGATTTCCGGTCATGCCGCCTGCGTCTACGGCGTCGTTCCGGCGATCAAAACCGGGGAGTGCCAGGTGGCGGTGCCCTGCCGGGGAGACCACTACCGGGCCATGGCCGGCGATGAGGAGTTGATCTTTACCGTTCCCCGGGGAAAGCTGGATGACCTGATGGTGGGCCTGCGGGCCATCGAGAAGACGGGCTCCAAGCTCCCCGTCGGATATTCCTTGCTCCCCGAATATCCCCTCCACGAGGCCTACAAGAAAATCGGCCAGATGATGGGGTACATCAAGTAAAGGAGTATTGGAACCTGAAAAGCACTGGAATATTGGAATAATGGAATGATGGAATAATGGGTAGGAAAATAAGCAACAAGAATGCAACCTTCCAATACTCCATTATTCCCTCAGCAATATCCCTTTGGCAGGGAAGGTCCTTTGGCAGGGAAGGTGCGAGATGAAGAGGCTGGCGAGTTTTCTTCTCATCGTCGGGATCTGGGCGGTTCTGGCGTCGGGCTGCACCTGGGCCTGGTCGAAAGGTACCATCGTCCGCTGCCCAAAATGTTCGACGGTCTTTTCGGTTGATGAGGATATCCGGATGAGGCAATTGAGGGAATAACCCGCTGAGAATCCCACAGCCGGCAGGAGGAGGTGGCCATGAGCAACTCCGAGTGGCTGGAGCTAAAGCAAATTCCGTGGGAGCCCTTCGGCGGGAAGACAAGGGATATCTTCCGCAAGAGCCTCTCGGCAACGGCTTTTCCATCCGGGTTCAAGGCCAGTCTAACCCTGGCCAAGCCGGGGGGGGAGTTTCCCGATCATGTCGATCCTTACACGCACATTTTTTACATCCTGGAAGGTGAGGGAGAGGCCTTTTTGGAGGACCAGAAAATCCCCTTCCGGAAAGGAACCGCCCTCACCGTTCTGGCCGGAAAGAAACATGGATACAAGAACCCCGGACCCGCGGACCTCCTCCTGATTACCCTAAATATTTACGAGGGAGAGGAAAAGAGATGAGCATCCTGAAAATCCTAACGGACTTCGACAAGGCCACCGAAGCCATGGACAAGGTGACTCGGGCGGTGGACAAGATCTCGGCCATGGGCGAGCCCAAGCC
>LJUR01000059.1 GCA_001304105.1 Deltaproteobacteria bacterium SM23_61 | reverse complement strand
ATCAGCCCCGAACCCTGGATGTGGAGAACGAAGCGCTCCCAGGGGTCCTTAAGCCAGAGGAGTTCCAGATTTTTTCCCTGAAGCACACCTTCCGTATCAATCTCCCGGCGGGAATAGTAGGGAACCTCCCGCCCCCCTTCCATCCGGGCCGTGCGCCGGGCAGAAAATTCGTCAGCCGGAAAATCCACGAGGTCATCGGGCCGCCGATAGAGGGGATACCGGTATTCCCCCCCGGGTTCCAAGCTCCCTTCCAGGATCGGCTCATAGTACCCGGTCAGCAGCACGGAGTTGGATGAGTTTTCTCGTCCCAGTTCCCAGAAATGAAAATTATCGCGGATTTTACGATCGATCTCGACTTCATCCGATGCGCTCTGAAGAATTTCACGGAATAGAACCAAGCTACGGAAAACATTCTCCGGGGAGAATTTTCCTGCCGGGAAATCGGGTTCACTTCCCGCCGGTTCCTTCGGAAGCGATCAGGGATTCCTTTGTTGAGTCATCGGTCAGGGGCTCTCTGATTTCCCGTTGCTCGAAAAATATCAGGTCTTTCGGGGAAAGATCCTCCCTGGACACGGAAGGCAGGCAGCTCCACAGGCACAAGAGGAAAAGGCCGGCTATATAGGCTCGCAAGACATCCCCCCTTTTCAACCTTTGGAATGATATCATCTTTTCTCCGCCGGGTACAAACTCCAAATTTTTCAAGAAATCAAGCATTGCCCGGCCGTTTTTTTTGACAGAAAAAGCAATCTAGAAAGTGAAGCTTAATAAGGCGGAAAAAAGGCTTGACAGGGACGCTCAGAAATTGATTTCATTAGGCCGAAGCTCCATCCTAGTTTCCTTTGGATAAGAAGGATTTTAAAAGTGAAAAAGAACAGATGGATCCCCCTGATTGTCATCCTGATCGCCGGAGGAGTGCTCCTCTATTATTATTTTTTGCAAAACCAGCAGAGAGAAAGATCCGAGATTGCCGTATCCGGCAACATCGAAGTCACCACGGTGGATGTATCCTTTAAAATCTCCGGCAAGATTGAACGGCTGGCCGTGGAAGAGGGAGACGAGGTCAAGGAAGGTCAGCTCATCGCCTCTCTGGAGCACCGGGACCTCCTGTCCCAAAAAGCCAGGGCCGAGGCCGCTTGGGAAGCGGCAAAGTCAAGAATACCCACCCTCCGGAAAAATATCGAGCTGCAGGACCGGGCGACGCTCCAGGAAATTTCCCAGGCCGAGGCCGCGGCCGAAGCCGCCCAGGCAAAGCTTCAGCAACTCCTCGCCGGATCCCGGCCCCAGGAGATTCAAGCGGCCAAGGCGACCCTGGAACAGGCCCGGGCCGATACGGTGAAACGAAAAGCCGACATGGAACGGGCGGAGAAACTCTACCAAAGCAATTTCATCTCCGCCCAGGAATGGGACTCGACGAAAAACGCTTACGAAGTTGCCGCCGCCAGCCAGAAAAAGGCCGAGGAGAACTACGCCCTGGTCGTGGAGGGGCCGCGCCAGGAAGAAATCGCCGCGGCCCGAGCCCAGCGGGAACAGGCACAGGCCGCATTGAAACTGGCGAAAGCCCGCCGGATCCAGGTGGAAGTCCTGCGGAAAGAGCTGGTCACCGCGCAGACTCAGGTGAAAGAGGCGGCGGCAGCCGTCGAAGTGATCGAAACCCAGATCGGGTACAGCAAATTGAGCGCCCCCCTATCCGGGGTCGTCCTGGTGAAGAATACCGAACCGGGTGAATTTGTGGTCCCGGGAGGAGCGGTCGTGACCCTGGGCAATGTGGCCAAACCCTGGCTGAAAGCCTTTATCACCGAAGGCGACCTGGGCAAAGTCAAGCTCGGGCAGAGAGTCTCCGTGACCACCGACAGCTATCCCGGAAAAGTTTACCCGGGAAAGATCACCTTCATCTCCTCGGAAGCCGAATTCACCCCCAAGAACGTCCAGACCGCCAAGGAGAGAGTCAAGCTTGTCTACCGCATCAAGGTGTCCCTGGAAAATCCCCACCGCGAGCTCAAGCCGGGAATGCCGGCGGACGCCAAAATCCAATTAAAATGAGGCGAAAAGGGGAAATGGCGAAAGGCCTCTTCCCCTTTTCCCCTATGATTTTATGTTAGCCATTCAAGCAGAGAATTTAACCAGAAAATTCGGCCCGGTCACCGCCGTCGACCGTCTCAATTTATCCGTGAAAAGGGGCGAGATCTTCGGCCTGGTCGGGCCCGACGGGTCCGGCAAGACCACGATCATTCGCCTTTTCAGCGGGATCCTGCAGCCCACCTCCGGCGATGCCCGGGTTCTGGGACATGCGGTCAGCAAGGAGGCGGAGCCCCTGAAGGCCCGGATCGGCTACCTGGCCCAGCGCTTCGCCCTTTACGGCGACCTGACGGTCATGGAAAACATCCGCTTCTACGCCGATCTCTACGACGTCCCCAGGAAAGAACGCATTCCCCGGATCGAACGGCTCCTCTCCTTCAGCAACCTGGCCCCGTTTAAGGACCGACTGGCCCAGGACCTCTCCGGCGGAATGAAGCAGAAACTGGGGCTGACCTGCGCCCTCGTTCACACCCCGGAGATTCTTTTCCTCGACGAGCCCACGAATGGCGTGGACCCTGTGTCCCGAAGGGATTTCTGGCGGATCCTTTACGACCTGCTCCGGGAGGGCGTCACCATATTCGTTTCCACCGCCTACCTCGACGAGGCGGAGAGGTGCCACCGGATCGGGTTGATGCATCAGGGGCGCCTCCTTTCGATCGGCTCTCCGAAGGAGATTAAGGATTTGATGAAGGGGGAACTCTGGGAGGTCCATTGCGAGCGGCGAATGAAGGCCGTGGAGATCCTTAAAGATCTTTCCGGCGTGAAAGGCGCGGTAATATTCGGGGACAAGATTCACGTTCTTTTGGAGGACGGCGACGGAGCCAGGGAAGAGATGGAAAGGGCGCTCCGGCAGACCGGGTTTGAAGTCCTATCTTTAAGAAAAATCCCCCCGAGCCTGGAGGACGTGTTCATCGCCACCGTACCCGCCCCACCCTCCCCTCCCGCCTCCGAGGAGAAGGGTTAGGGTGGGGGGGAAGGCGAAGAGGCGAAAGGGCGAAAAGGGGAATTTATTTCTTCTTTCCCTTTCGCCTTTTCGCCATTTCCCCTTTTCTGCCTGCCGATTATGTTTTCTGGGGTGAAATAGAGGATTACTGCTGATGATCGCAAAAGAGGAAATGGGTTGGGCGGTCGAGGTCGAAGGTCTGGTCAAGAACTTCGGCAGTTTCACCGCCGTGGACCACGTTTCCCTTAAAGTCCAAAAGGGGGAGATCTTCGGTTTCCTGGGGCCCAACGGCGCCGGGAAATCCACCACCATCCGGATGCTCTGCGGAATCCTCGCGCCCACCTCAGGCCAAGGGCGCGTGGGGGGATTCGACCTGTATAAAGAACCCGAAAAGATCAAACAGAATATCGGCTACATGTCCCAAAAATTTTCCCTTTATGAAGATCTGACCGTGGAGGAGAATATCGAATTCTACTCGGGAATTTATTGTCTTCCCCGGGAGATCAAAGGGGAACGTAAAGAATGGACCCTGCGGATGGCCGGCCTACAGGAACGGCGGGCCAGCCCGACCCATACCCTGGCGGGAGGCTGGAAACAGCGTCTGGCATTGGGATGCGCCATTCTCCACGAACCTTCCATTCTCTTCCTGGATGAACCCACCTCGGGGGTAGACCCCCTCTCCCGCCGCCGCTTCTGGAACCTGATCTACGACATGGCCGGAAGGGGGATCACCATTTTCGTTACCACCCATTACATGGATGAGGCCGAGTACTGCGACCGGCTGGCCCTCATTTACCGGGGAAAGATCATCGCCCTGGGAACCCCCGGGGAGCTTAAAAAGGAGTACATGCCGGAAGCGGTGTGGGAGCTGGAGACGGACGACCTGGTCCATTCCCTCGATGTCCTTAAAAAAGATGTAGGGGCGATTCGCGAATCGCTCCTGCGAGAAGTGGCGGTCTTCGGCAACACCCTTCATGTGGTCACCCCAAAGGGGGCCGATCTCGAATCCTCTCTCCCTTCCCTTCTTTCTGCCGAGGGGATTCTCACCCGACGCCTCGAGCAAATCGAGCCGTCGTTGGAGGATGTGTTCGTATCTCTAGTGGAAGAAAAAGACCGGGAAGAGATTCGCAAAATGGATCAATAGAAATGGGGGAAAGGCGTAGGGGCGAAAGGGCGAAAAGGGGAAAAATATTTCAATGCTCCAGCGATCCGACGGCAACCAACCAAATCGAAGATCGATTCGGTTGAAAGAATACAATTACGGCCAACCCGGGGCGTATTTTGTGACCATTTGTGCCCACCGGCGAGAATGTTTGTTTGGGGAAATCGTTAAGGGGAAAGTCGCGTTGAATGAATATGGAAAGATCGTAGAAGAAGAATGGCATAAAACCAAACAAATGCGCCGAGGCGTCGATCTAGATGCATTTATTGTGATGCCGAACCACATTCACGGCATCATAGTTCTTACGGGAATTCCCATTCCCTCCGATCGTAGGGGCACGATGCATCGTGCCCCTACACTCCAATTTGAACAATTCGGCAGGCCAACCGCCAATTCAATTCCCACGATCATCCGCGGAATAAAATCATCGGTCACCCAACAAATCAACCGCCTCCGCGGCACGCCCGGTCAACCCGTCTGGCAAAGGAATTATTATGAACACGTGATTCGGAACGAAATTGATTTGCAGGAAACCCGGGAATACATCCAAAACAACCCGTTCAAATGGCTGGAAGAAGAAAACCATCCAGATAATATGAAAATTGCCATTAAATCGTAGGGGCGACCGGCGGCTCGACTGAGCTCGCCGAAGTCCGGTCGCCCCTACAAGGATTCGCCTTTTCGCCTTTTCGCCTTTTCGCCTTTTCGCCCAAGGGTTTATCATGAAATTTGTTCGCTTAAAAGCCATCGCCCTCAAAGAATTCCTCCAGATCATCCGCGACCCGCGTTCGCTGGCCCTGGCGTTGTCCATCCCCGTGCTTCTGCTGGTGCTATTCGGCTACGCCCTCACCCTCGACGTGGACCGGATTCCCACCGTGGTTTATGACCTGGACCGCACCCCCAAGTCCCGCGACCTGGCGGATCGATTTTTCAGCTCCCAGTATTTCCAGCTGCAAACCGCCGTCCAGAGTTACGCCCATCTCCAGGAAATGCTGGACACCGGGCAGGCTCTCATGGCCCTGGTGATTCCCGCCAACTTCTCCCGGGATCTGGAGATGGGCCGGAATGCCACCATCCAGGTGCTCATGGACGGGACGGATGCCAACACGGCCACGATTGCCCTGGGTTATGCCAACGGCATCATCCTTCTGTACTCTCAAGAGCTGATAAGAGAAAAGATGACCCGCCTGGGAGTGGGAAAAATCTCTCCTCCCGTCGAGCCCCGCATCCGCATCTGGTTCAACCCGGACCTGGAGTCGAAGAACTTCATCGTCCCGGGATTGATCGCCATCATCATGGCCATCCTTGCCGCCATCCTCACTTCCGGGACGATCGCCGGGGAGTGGGAACGGGGGACCATGGAACAGCTTATTTCCACCCCCATCCGCAAAGGAGAGTTGATCCTTGGTAAATTGATTCCCTATTTTATCATCGGACTGATCGACCTCACCCTCTCGGTCCTCATGGGAAGATACCTTTTCGGTGTTCCCTTACGGGGAAGCGGCTTTCTTCTTTTCTCTTTGGCCAGCCTGTTTCTCCTGGGGGCCATCTGCCAGGGAGTCCTGGTTTCCATCGCCACCCGGAATCAGCTCCTCTCCAGCCAGATCTCCATCATCCTTTCCTATCTCCCGACCTTCATCCTCTCCGGCTTCATCTACCCGATCCACAACATGCCCAAGTTCATCCAGTTCATCACCTATGTGGTTCCGGGTCGGTATGTGGTGACCATCCTCAAGGGGATTTATTCCAAGGGGATCGGACTGGAGATTCTGTGGATCGAGGCTTCGCTTCTCGTGGTTTATGCCGGGGCGATGACCTTCTGGGCGCACAAGCGTTTTCAAAAGAGGATCGACTGAAGATGTGGCAGAGGCTCAAATCCATGCTGATCAAGGAATTCATCCAGGCCTTCCGCAATCCCCGGATGCGCCTGATTCTCTTTCTCCCCCCCCTGGTTCAACTGTTGATCTTCGGGTACGCGGCCAACACGGACATCCGGAACATTTTCCTGGGGGTTTACGACCTGGACAAAACCCCGGAGAGCCGGGATATGATCGAACGTTTTGCTTCTTCGGGCTATTTCCGCGTGGCGGAAAGCCCCCAAAGCCCGCTCGAAATCCGTCGGCTCATTGACCAGGGCAGGATCAGCGCCGCTCTCCAGATCAACGGAGGCTTTGCCCGGCAGATGCGCACCCGGGAAGGGACGATGGTTCAGGTCGTCGTTGACGGCACGGATTCCAATACCGCCTCGGTGGTCATGGCCTACGCCCAGAGGATCGTGGCCGAGTATTCCCGCCAGGTCCTGGTCCAGCGGATTTTTTCCCTGCCCAACATTCCCGACGAGATGAAAAGACCTTTCTTCGTCCAAGGGGGGATCGATGTGGAATCGCGGGCTTTCTTTAATCCCAACCTGGAGAGTCGAAACTTCTACGTCCCCGGGATCATGGCCTTCCTGATCATGCTCGTCACCCTCCTTCTCACCTGCATGGCCATCGTGAGGGAGCGGGAAATCGGGACCATGGAACAGCTGATCGTCTCCCCGATCCGGCCCTTCGAGCTCATCCTGGGAAAAACCATCCCCTTTGCCATCATCGGGTACATCGACGTACTCATCGTCACTCTGGTGGGAGTCTTCTGGTTCGAAGTACCCATCCGCGGGTCCATCCTTCTGCTTCTGGCGGCGACCACGATTTACCTGCTCAGCTCCCTGGGGATCGGCCTCTTCATCTCCACCATCTCCCACACCCAGCAGCAGGCCATGATGACCATGTTCTTCTTCTTTGTGCCCGCCATTCTCCTCTCCGGCTTCGTCTTCCCCATCGCCAACATGCCCCCCATCGTCCAGTACCTCACCTACGCCGACCCCCTCCGTTACTTCCTGATCATCATCCGGGGGATTTTCCTCAAGGGAAACGGCTTCGACATTCTGTGGCCCCAGATGGTCGCCCTGGCCGTTCTGGGGGGGATCGTGTTCACCTTCAGTTCGCTGCGGTTCAGGAAAAGGATGGAGTAAAGACAGGGTGCAGGTGGGCAGGGTGTAGGGTGCAGGGATAAGAAAAAAGGATCGAGGTCCGAGGATCGAGGCAAAAGATAGAAAAAAACATTGAACAATGATCAATGAACAATGACAAATTCCCATTGATCAATGGCCAATGAACAATGGCCACTGATCAATGGTCAATTGCCCCCAGTCTGTTGGGGCGAAGGGCAAAGGGGATCAGCCGAACATTACCTTGGGAAGCCAGAGCACGAGGGAGGGGAAAAAGAAGACCGCAGCCAAACCCACCAACTGGAGAACCATAAATTGAACCATCCCCGCGTAAATGTCCCACAATTCATAACTCGGCGCCACACCTTTCAGGTAATACGCCGCCACCGCTACCGGCGGGGAGAGAAAAGCCGTCTGCAGGTTCACCGCCACCAGGATACAGAACCACATGGGATCAAAACCAAGTTTTGTTACGACCGGAAGAAACATGGGCAAAAATATGAACACAATCGCCGGCCATTCCAGAGGCCAGCCCAGGAGGAAAATAATCCCCATCAGGACGATGACCACCCCGATGGGCGGAAGGGGCAAACTAAGGAGCCCTCTAATGAGCATGTCGGAGGTCCCCAGGCGGGTAAAGACCGCTCCATAGACATTGGCGGCCATCCCCAGAAAAAGGACCATGCTGGAGATTTCCACCGTAGACCAGGTTGAATCTTTTATCTTCCCCCAGTCCAGTTTCCGGTTGATTAAACCGAGCACCAGAGCCCCTAAAGCCCCCATTGCCGCGCCCTCTGTCGGCGTCGCCAGTCCGAATAAAATGCTGCCCAGGCAAGCCATGATCAAAATAAGAGGGGGAACCACGCCTTTAGCCAGTTCACCGAATGCCTGGAAAAAAGACTTGGCCCGCTCCTCCAGCGGGAGGGGAGGACCCAGCTCCGGTCGCATATAGCATCGGATCATTGTATAAGCGATATAAATGCCAGCCAGGAGCACTCCCGGGAACACCGCCGCCGCCATGAGCCTGACCACGGAGACATTCGCAATCGGCCCCATGACCACCAGCATGACGCTGGGCGGGATCAGGATTCCCAGGCAGCCCCCAGCAGTAATCACCCCGGCGGAAAGCCGGACATCGTATCCGCTCTTAATCATGAGCGGCGTCGCCATTAACCCGATGACCGCGACCGGGGCACCGATGATCCCGGTGGCCATGGCAAAAATGGTAGACACCACCAGAACCGCCAAATACAGAGATCCCCTCACCGGCCCCATGATCAACTGAAACCCCCTGAAGAGCCGATCCATGAGCCCGGCGCGTTCCAAAAGATAGCCCATGAATATGAACAGGGGAACCGCCGCCAGGACCTCTTCTTGCATGAACCCGTACGCCTGCATGACCATCAGGGAAAAGACGATATCCCCGAAACCTATGTAACCAAAAACAAGGGCGCAGATGATAAGGGTGAAGGAGATGGGGAAACCCAGGAAGATCGATGTGAGGAGGACGGCCAATAATAAAATTCCCAGGAGTTCAGGACTCATAAGACCTCCCGTGACGGGCGCTGTAAATCGCTTTGATAAATTCGGAGACACCCTGGAGCAAAAGAAGGAAAGCAGATACAGGAATCACCGTTTTAAACGGATAAATGGGCTGCCGCCACGGACTCGAGTCCGAAACTTCCCCGATTGCCCAGGAATGGGATGCGTAATCCCACCCCAGGATGAAAAAGAGAATGATCCCCGGGAAAAAGAAGAATAGGTACATAAAGGCATCGATGATCCCCTTCCGCCTCGCCGACCACTTGCTGTAAAGGATGTCGGTCCGGATGTGCGACCCCTTGTAAAGGGTATAAGCGGCTCCGAGCATAAAAATGGCGCCGTAAAGCATATACGTCATTTCATAAGCCCAAATCGTTGGCGAATTAAACATATAGCGGGCAAAGACCTCATAGCCCAGGCCCCCCACCAAAGGGAAAACCAGCCAGCCCAAAATCTTTCCGCTCCACACGGCGATTTTGTCAATAATCCTGACAACATTATGCAAAGTCATACCCCCTATCATGCGGAATGAAGCAGGTCTATTCATCCCTGCGGAGAGTGTGGAGCCGGAAGCAATGAAGGGAATCGCTGCTCCACACGCTCAGCATTGGGAAGGCAAACCAAAGAGTTTGCCTTCCCAGGTCTATTTTTTCCCGAATATTCGCTCCCCGCTCTGGAAGGAGCTGCGCTCAAATTCTTATTTCTTCTTCGGCCAGTAATATTCCGCGACAAGGTTATAAGGTGGATTTACGATCCGCTGGTAAGGAACATGCCGCGAGGCAAACTTCCGCTGAGATTCAAGAATATTGGCAAAGTCGGGGTTCTTCTTGGCTTCCCGGGCAGCTACCTTGTCCCAGGCTTTGAGGAATTCCACCAATATCTCAGGTGGCGTTTCCATCACCTTAACGCCGTGCTTTGTTTGAAGATCTTGCAGGGCCTGAATATTCATGTCCCATACCCTCGCCATGTTCATCAACATAGTTTCGTGGGCCACCAGCTCAACCATCACCTTGAGGTCAGCCGGCAGCTTATCCCAGACACGTTTGTTGAAGTATACTTCCCCAACTCCCGTGGGCTGGTGGATTCCCGGCAGGTAGTAATACTTGCAGATATCCTGGAAGCCCGCAGTCATGTCACTGTGGGGGTCGCTGAATTCCGTGGCGTCGATTACCCCCCTCTCCAGCGCCGGCATGATTTCACCCATTGGGAGGGTTGTCACTGCCACGCCAAACTCTCTGAAAACGTCGGCAGCCAGGCCGGCGGCCCGCATTTTCAGCCCCTTGAGGTCGGCGACTGACTTAATGGGCTTCTTAAACCAGCCCAGGGGTTCGGACATCTCTCCCCAGATCGGGAACCAGACAACATCATATTTCATTTTTTTAAGGAGCCCCCGATACAGCTCCTGGCCGCCACCGGCAAAGAGCCAGGCGTTATAATCATATTGGTTCATGCCGAAAGGACCCCCGGTGGCGCTGGCAAACAGGGAAAAAGCCGAGTTTTTCCCCGTCCAGTAGCCGGACCAGGACACTCCGCCGTCCAGAACCCCTTTATGGACGGCGTCAAGGATCTGAAAAGCCGGGACGATGGCTCCGGGGGATTCTAATTTTATCTCCAGCCGACCCGCGGCCAGGGAATTAATTCGCTTTACAAAATTTTCCCCCCACATATAGTCCCAGCCGGGGGAAAAGGGGGTCTGGAATTTCAACTTTGTCTGGGCCTCCGCCGGAGTGAATAAAAACATAGAGAAAATCCACATCACGGCCAAAATGAGAGCAAACTTTTTCATAATTCTTACCTCCTTTTAAAGAATGAAAGGTTGGGACACAAAAACAGGAAAACCCCTGCCTCATTTTGACAATTTGCCGGCCATCACCTCCTTTTCCCTAAATCACCCACCCCTTGAGGACTGGGCAGCCTGTTTCGGCTCCTGGTGCGCTTAGCGTCTCAAAAACCGCGAAGATCCAACGACTTCCCTTTGGGGAAGAAACACTCCCTGCAGTTGGTTTTCTCCTTGGTAAAAACGGTTGGAAAAATCAGATGAAATGCTCTCATACATTGGAATTTTTTGTCAAGTTAAAAAAGCGATGGATGGATGCGATGAATGGCAGGGACGCTTCATGACCCACCCTTAAAGCAGGCTTTACACCGGTTTTTTTGTTCTAACCATTATGCTGGCAGGAATGAGGGGCGAAGCGGCTAATATTTTCCGTATTCCCGGGCGGCTTCGAACATGGCCATCAGGTTCTGCGGGGAGACGTCCACCAGGATATTGTGATCGGGAGAGAGCATGTACCCCCCATCCTTGCCGTAGATAGAAATTTTCGTCTTTACTTCCTGCCGCACGTCCTCCGGGGTTCCTTTCGGCATGACTTGGTGGGTATCGATTCCTCCCCACAGGGCCAGCTTGTTACCCGCCTTGGCTTTGACCTTCGGCGCTTCCATGTTTCTGGCATTTGACTGCATCGGGTTGAGCACATCGACCCCGATGTCGATGAAATCCTCGATAAAAGCATACACCGACCCGCAGGTGTGCATGGCGATCTTCGCCCGGGTCCGGGATTTGATCGTCCGGACCATTTTGGTAAGAAGCGGTTTGATCCGTTCCCGGAACATGGCCGGGCTCAACATGGTCTGGTTTTGAATTCCCAGGTCCTCGCCGAACATGACGATGTCTATGTTGTCTTCTACCGCCTCGGCCACCAGGCTGACCACTTCGATCCAGGTGTCCGCCAGCTTTTCGTGGAGCGCCCTGCTGAATTCCGGGTTGAGAACCAGATCGACGGCCCAGTTTTCAAACCCTCTCAGGAACTGGGCATAGGTGACGATTCCGGGCATGACCCGCGCTACCAGGGCCTTGTCGCTCTCCTGCCGAAGCCTCCGGGCTTTTTCCCGCCAGTTGGTAAAATTTACGATCTCTGAAGCCTTGGGCCACTTGTACCGCTTCAGATCCTCCAGGGTCGGGTCGGCGATCTTCTGGAAGGGCCCCTCCACCGGGGCATAGGTATAGTCCGTGGACCTCTGCCACCGGACCCCCCAGGGTTGGTCCACAAACTCCTCGGGAATTCCAAAGTCACTCAGGGAGATCGAGGGGGTAATGGTCTTGGTATCCACCTGGAACCGGTCCAGGATGTCCTCGTCGATCTCCGCCGTGAACATGATCAGGGCCCCGATCCGCACATCCCGTTTGATCCCCAGGTAT
Organism: Deltaproteobacteria bacterium SM23_61; assembly: GCA_001304105.1. Lineage (GTDB taxonomy): Bacteria > Desulfobacterota > SM23-61 > SM23-61 > SM23-61 > SM23-61. Next base: position 2,723 of record LJUR01000059.1, on the reverse strand, counting down.
TCCAGCAGGTTCTTGTAGGCCCAGACGTTCATCGAGGTGGCCCCGGGGAAGCTCCCGAAATCGATGGGAATACGGTCCGGGATCCGGTGATTCAAGGCGGTCAGCACCCTCTCTCGGCTGTTCATGGATTCTTCTCCTTTCAGAGAATCAGGCCGGCCATTTTTTCGATTGCTTTTACCACCGCCGAATCATCCTCCCTCCCCCACCCCATACCGCTGGCCAGCAGAAAGATTTCCCTGGCCACCGCGCTCAAGAAGAGGGGCGCCTTCAGGGACTGGCCCATTTCCAGAATATAGCCCAGGTCTTTCACCAGGATGTCGAGTTCCCCGCGGCAGGTAAAATCCCGGCTTACCATCTGGGGAGCCCGGTTCCGGAACATCCAGCTGTCCCCGGCACTCTTGGGAATAATCTCCAGGATGGTCTGAGGATCAAGGCCGGCCTTCTTTCCTAGCACCATGGCCTCCGCCACCGCCAGTCCGTTGACCGCCACCAGCAGGTTGTTCACCAGCTTCATGGACATCCCGCTACCCAATGGCCCCAGGTGATAAACGCTTTTTCCCATGGCCCGGAAAACGGGGAGGCACCTTTCAAAGGCGGATTTCTCCCCTCCCGCCATGATCGAAAGGGTCCCGGCCTCTGCCCCTTCCTTTCCCCCGCTGATGGGAGCGTCCAGGATTTGGACTTTTCTGCCCCCCAGTTTCTGGGCCAGTTCTTTCACCTGGACCGGGGAAACCGTGCTCATCAGTACAATCACGTCCCCCGGCCTCACCTCCTCCTGAAGCCCATGCTCTCCCAGGACCACCTGTTCAATCTGGGGATAATTTAAAACCACAACAAACGTAATCCTTACCCTTTCGGAGACTTCCCGGGGTCGCCGCGCAACCTGTCCCCCCATCCCTGCAATCACCCTCAGGGGCGCTTCCCGTGCGTCATGAGCGATCAAGGGAAAACCGGCTTTGAGGATGTTGCGGGCCATGCCCAACCCCATGTTCCCCAAGCCGACGAAACCGACTGGATCTTTCATGGCCGTCTCCGCGTCAGATTTTCAGGTTATAGATTTCGAAGGCCTTCTTCGCCAGGTCCTCCTGGAATTTCGGGTGGGCGATCACGGCCGGATCGTTGGTGTAATCGACGGTATGGATTTCAATCATGGGGTTGTCATCCAGCCAGCTATAAAAATTTCTCGACCCCTTTTTCATACTGCTTTCTCAGCCCCAGCCTCCCTTCAAATCAAATGAAAATTTTCCAGCCACTTATTTTGGGGACGGGCGGCGGTCTGAACTTCGGCCCCTGGCACCGGGGTCTAACTTGGTCAGCGGCCCCTCGCACCAGAGTCCGACTTTGTCTACGTATTTCTGAGACGCCGCATTAGCGGACTTTCGGTTTCATCGGGAAACCCGCCCATACATTCAAGATACCCAGGACCTCCCGAATCACCTCCAAGGTGTCGTCGGTGTAACGCCACCAATTTTCGGGTTCGAAGGGATCCTCTCTTGCGTAGCGCACAATGGCCCGCGGCGACTCTCCGACCAAAGCGCGCCAGGTTGCTCTCAGCCGCCGGCTGTGGGGTTTGGAGGTAACCAGGATCACCCGGTCTTCTTTTCTCTCTTTCAGGATTCCGGCGATCAAGCGGACCTCTTCGGCCGTATTCTCGGCTTCCCCCCTGAGCGGATGGATCTTCCCCGCGGGAACCCCGAGAAGTCCCAGTGCCTCCCGGTTGTAAGCTTCTTCTCTCTTGTACTGGATTCCGATCTCAAGGGCTCTCTTCTCTTCCTGCCGAACGATTCCGGTCGTGACCCAGACTTCCGGCGCCCATCCCGAACCGTAAAGGGAGGCTCCCTCCAGCGCCCGGTAGGGAAAATCTCCCCCCAGAACCACGATGGCGGCTGATTTCTCCAGGGGATCTTCGACGATCAGAAACTTCCCCAGCTGTTTGACTCCCGCGGGAATCAAAATAAAGATCACCAGGGTAAGGAGAATGAGGGCGATGATGATTTTCCCACGCCTCCCGACAATTCCTCTTCTTCTCACGAATTTCATATGGGCCTTCACGCCTCCGTCCTGAGGGAGAGGATTCTGTCCCGGGTGGGTCCCGTATTTCTAAGGTACTTGATTGGAGAGAGAATGTAAACCCAAAATCGGCGTCCCGGGTAAATTCATGGGTTTTTCTCTCACCGATCGCGCCAAGAAGAAAAAATGATGCAGGATTCAGGAATCAGGAGACAGGAAGGAGAAAATCGTTACTGGTTACTCGCTATTCGTTGGGAAGTACAGATGTAAGGATCGAGGAAATAGGAAATAGGAGTCAGGAGTCAGCAAACTGGCTTTCAGCGAGCAACGAATAACGTATAACGGTTTTTTCCCCGTTCTCCTCGCTCCCTGCTCCATGCTCTCTGCTCTTTGCTTTATTAGGCGAAGCTCTCCTCGAGTGCGCCTTGGCGCACGCTCCTCAAGTGACGCCGGAGGCGGAACGCTCCTATTGCGGAGCCCTTGGCTCCAATCTCCATGCTCCATGCTCCCCGCTCCCTGCTTCGATAAGCGGAGCGATCGATCCCACGGCGGGCCGGAGAAAAACCTTTTTCTTGCATAGATCAATAATCGCTGGTCATGATGAACAGCGGTTTGGATTCGAAGCTTTCGTAATAGGGCCGAAGACGCTCGGTGTTGTAGTATTTTTCCACATCCACGACCTTCTTCACGCTGGTCACCACGTCGATGGGCAC
>LJUR01000058.1 GCA_001304105.1 Deltaproteobacteria bacterium SM23_61 | reverse complement strand
GGCCCGATCGGGTTTGCCGCTCAGTCGGGAATCTTCGTGGGGGCGCTTCTCCGGTATTTGAGCTCTTTCGAGGGATTTCAGCTTTCCAAGGGGCTCGGCCTGGGGAATAAGGTGGATGTAAATGAAGTGGACGCCCTTTCCTACCTGATGGAAGACGATCAGACCCAGATCATCGGAATGTACCTGGAGGACGTGCGGGATGGACGTCGCTTTCTGGAAATCGCCAAACAGGCGGTGGCCAAAAAACCGGTGCTTCTGATCAAGGGAGGACGAACCCGGGAGGGTGCCCAGGCCACGGCCTCCCACACGGCCAGCATGGCCGTGGAAGATACCGTATTCGAGGGGGCCGTGCGGCAGGCCGGGGTGCTGCGGCTGACGGGAATCGATGATTTCGTGAGGTCGCTCAAAGGATTTCTGAACATGCCCCTCCCGCAGGGGCGACGCCTCGCCTTTGTCACCTACAGCGGGGCCCAGGCCATTATGAGCATCGATGCTTCCGTGGATCTCGGATTGCAGGTGGCCCGCCTCGGAGAATCCACCCGGGAGAGGATCGGCCGGGTGATTGCCACCGCTTCCAAGACCCAGAACCCGGTGGACATCTTTCCCGACTGGCTGGCCCACGGGTTTGAAAAGACCACCACGGAGATTCTGAAAGCTTTCCTGGAGGATAAGGGCGTAGATGGGGTTATCTGCATCTCCTTCGCCAATTCCGGTCCCGAAATCTATCAGCCCATGGTCGAGATGCTAAAGGGGGAACGCACCAAACCAGTCTTTTTTTCTCTCCTGGGGGCGAAAAAAGACATTGACGTATGCCAGAGCTTCCTGGAAGGGAACCGCATTCCCTGCTTCGACTTCCCGGAGATGGCCGTCGGGGTCTTCGCCCAAATGAGGAAATATGCGGAAATAAGGCAGAGAGCGTAAAGCAGAGAGCAGAGAGCATGGAGCATGGAGAATAGGGCAAAAAGCCAAAAAAATGGCGAACAGGGAAAAAGGTTTAAAGGAATGTAGGGGCACGCGGCGCGTGCCCTAAAAAACAGCGAACCATGGATGGGGAAGAAATGACCAGGGAAGAGATGCGGGAAAAGGCCGTGCAGATGATGATGAAGCGTTTTCACTGAAGCCAGGCCGTTCTTGCGGTCGGGCAAGAGAAGCTGGGAAGGAAAGACGACGAGGTCATGAGGGCCCTGGGAGCGTTCGGCGGAGGCCTGGGAGGCAATGGCGAAGTCTGCGGGGCAGTGGCCGGGGCCATAGCGGTGATGGGATTGAGATTCAGCCGCGCCCGGGAAGATGAAAAGGAAGACCCCAGGATGTGGTCCTATGCCCATGAGGTTCTGGAACGATTCCAGAAGGAAATCGCCAAAAACCACGGAAGCATCCTCTGCCGGGAGATCGCCCGGGTTAACTGGAAGGATCGCGAACAGGTCAAGGCTTTCTATAAGAGTGAAAAAGTTTTGGAATGCGGGCGGATCGTAGGGGAAACCGCTCAAATGGTCGGGGAATTGCTGGAGCGCGCGGCGTAGGGGCGAATGGCCGGCCACCCCTAGCCGACGGGAGAATTCATCGAGTCACCTGGTACCGCGGCGGGGAAATGGACTCGCTCTTGCAGAGGGGACAGCGGCTCGGGGTATTGAGCCGGTCTCTTTTCTTGAAGGTAAAGCCGCACTCCAGACATACGGAGGGCTCCATTTTCAGCTGTGCCGACCGCGAGATATGCCGCAGGTGATCCAGAGCATCCTTCTCCCGGATCCGGAAAAGCTGGGAGATCTCCCGAAGATCCATCGGTCCATCTTCAAGCGCTTTCTCAATTTCTTTTCTTAAAGTCTTTGGTTTTTCATCCATTTTTTATTCCCTGGCAAAGGATAAAAGTCTCTGCGCCCTCCGCGGATGAAGAAAAAATAAACCGCAGTGCAAACAAATTGGAATGATGGAATAATCAAATGTTGGGTCTAAGAATTTTGGTTTTTGCCCAGTATTCCATTTTTCCACTATTCCATTATTCCTTTTTTTCTTCCTCTGCGTGCTCCGCGACCTCTGCGGTTAAGTTTTTTTACTTGGGGCACTTTTTAAGCCCTTGCGGCCTTCCGGTTTTCCAGGGTCTCCATGAACGCTTCCACCCGGGTTTTCACCTGGGCATCGGAGTACACGCGGGCGTCGGTCATATCGGCTTCGAGAACCAGGCTGGGTGTGCCTGTTTTTTCCAGGACGATGCGCCGGATGTCATACTGCCCGAGGGAATAGGGTTTGCAACTCCGGTTGGAGTGAATGACCAGGCCGTCGACGGAGAACTTTCTCATCAGCTTGAGGACCTTTTCGATCATGAGGTCGATGCTGATGTTCAGGTAAATTTTGGTGTAGGCCCGGGACAGGCCCTCCAGGGGGTCCAGGGTCTCGAATCCTTCGAAGACCCATGCGCTGGTGTAGGTGTCCGCTACGAGGCAGGCTCCAAAGGAGGCAAAGAGCTCGGACAGCTCCCGCATCTTGTACCAGATGGGGATATTGTCCCACAGGAGGCGGAACCTCTCCTGGGGCACGGCGCTGATCCCCCGGGCGATCCGCTCTTCCAGCTCGGCTTTCATGTCCCGGTAGAAGTCGGTCACTTCCTTGGTGCCCCGCAGGGTAACGATGGGGGCCATGTTGATGAAGCCATCGAAACAGCTCATGGGCGAGGGGCGGTGGGCGCACAGGCCCAGAACCTCTTTCCAGAGGAGGGCCGATTCTGCCGAGTGGCTCAGGACTTCCACCAGGCGGTCCGGGTCGATTTTTTTCCCGTTGATGGACTCAATGAAGCCGATCAGCTCCTCGAACTGCCGGCGGACGTAGGCCAGGCTTTCGGGCACGACCTGGTGATGGATGAAGGGGGTGTCCAGGAGAAAGAGGGGGACATGAAAGATTCGGCTCAGGGACTGATACCATTTCATGACCGTCCCGCAGATGTTGTTACAGGCCAGAAGGAAATCCGGCTTGGGCAGGCCGCCGGGGATGGGGCTTTTCTTGGTCAGGACCGATCCGATGTCTCCGCGGGCGTAGGAGCAAAGGTCCCGGGAGTATCCCAGGCTTTCGGCGACCTCGCAGAGCTCCACCGACATGCGGGAGGCTCCCAGCATGGCGCCGTGATTCTCCGGGTAGATGGGGATGATGTCCGCTGCGATCAGGGGCTCCACCGGCCCCCCGCTGGTGATCCAGGCGATCTTCTTCTCCGTCCCTTCGGCCATTTTGGCCCCCATATAATAGCGGGTCATGAGCTCCTTCATTCTCTGGGAAGCAAGAAGACGATTCTTGTCCTTCTCTTTCGATTCTTTCCCTTCCTGGGCCATCTCGCCCTCCCTTGCCGGCGATGCCGGAATAAATCCGAAATTCGAATTCCGAAATCCATAAGGGGTGGACAGTCGAAAATATCCATTCCCCCTCAAAGGCTCAGGGTTTCCACGAAAGCTCTAAGCCGGGTTTCCATGCCCCCCAGGGGCAATCCTCCCGATTCGATTTCCAGAAGAAGGCTCGGAATCCTCTCCTGATCCAACTTTTCCTTCAGGTGGGGATAATCAAAAGCGTGAGGGTCGCAGAACTTGAGAAGGAGAAAGACCACTCCCTGGGTTCCGGAGGCCTTCACCCTTTGAAGAAACCGGTCCGCGGGGTCAATGTCCGGGTTGAATTTGCAGGGGCACGGGACTTTTCGAATCAACCGGTCGGCCAGGGCGACGATGGGGTCTCCCTCCAAAGAAACGTCTTCGGCGAAATACCTCCAGCCCGTGCACAGGTCGTCTCCCACCAGCGATGCCCCGCAGGACTCCACCAGGTCGTACATTTTGGGCTGATCGCAGACGCTCCCCGCCAGGAAGAGGCGAGGACCCGCGGAACGGGAAGGCCGCCCCCCGTCCTGGAGTTGGGCGGCAAGCTCTTTGAGCAGGGGGTTATGCTCTTCTTTGGCCATGAAATTGGCGGTTTTGATCAGGGCGTATAAGCCGGAGGGGAGAATCCGGCCGGGATATTGAGCCTGGTACCGGGAGATCTCCTTCAGCCAGGAACGGTTTTCGTTGAAGAGGGAAATCGCCTTGCGGAGGTCTCCATCCGAAACCGGGCGGCCGGCGAATTCTTCCAGGCCTTTGCGGAAACGGCGGAGTTCGTGGATCAGGTAAGCCCTGGCGCTTTCGGTGTGCAGCTTCACCGGCAGGACCAGGTCCCAGTGGAAGGGGAAACGGAGGTTCTCCGCCCAGATGTCCGACAGGCGCTGGATGGAATCGCAGGTGTGGGGAAAGACCGTTCCGTCCAGGTAAGCCAATTCTCCCCGAAGCCCCGACTCCAAGCTGCTCTGGACCAGGGAGCAGCTGTAGCTCTGGAGATGCCGGGAGGCCAGGGAGATGGTGTCCCGGGAACTCAGGATGCGCACGGGAAGGAAGCCGGCGGCATGAATCATCTCCTCGGGGGTGTTGGTACAGAAATAGCCGAGAATCTTCTTTCCGCTTTTGGTTTTCCGCTTTTTTAGGTAAGCGGAAGGATCTGCGGCGTATTCTTTTAAGGCCTCGAGGGCTCCTATTTTTTCCATAATCCATCCCATGAAATTTTGCCCGCATTCTACAAAAAATTGCCCTTTTCGTCTATGATAAAAACATTAACCGCAGAGATCGCGGAGCACGCAGAGAATTTAAAAATAAGGAATAGTGGAATGATGGAAAAATGGAATAACGGGAAAAACCAAAATGCTAAAGTCCATCATTCCATCAATCCAGTATTCAAATTTCTTGACTCAGAAGATGACCGAGATCATCGCCGCGGGTGCCTAAGTGGGGTTGAATAATAGGCGGTAGGGGCGGTTCATGCATTGCCCCTCCGATTATTGTTGATTCTCAAAGAGGCTGTGCCTAATAAAGGGAATACGGGGGATCCTTTTCGCCAATGCCACAGTGGGCAAGTTTTTTAGTTTTCTTCACCATCGTCACTTCCGTTTACAGCGCAGGGCATTATTATGTTTACTCCTGGCTCGTGCGATGGACGGAGCCGGCGCGGCTTTTCAGGCGTTCGATCCAGCTGGGATTCGTCCTGCTGGTTATTTCTTTCCCGGCGGCGCGAATCCTGGCTCAGGTTGACTACAACCCCTTTACCTACGCATTAACGCTCGTCTCCTCGGTGTGGATGGGGTTGGTCCTGTACTTTGTTCTCCTCTTCCTGGGAATGGACCTTGGGCATTTGATTTGGAGGGTTTTCAATTTACTCCGGGGAAGGAAGTTTCGGTTGAGTTTGCGATCCAGGAGATTGCTGGCCGGCTGCGTGGGGCTCGGGGTGCTTTTGCTGGGGGTTGCGGCCTGGATCGAGGCGCACAACCTGGGAGTGACCCGGCTGGAAATTCCCCTGAAGGGGTTGCCGGCGGAGATGGATGGTTTTACCGTGGTGCAGGTCTCGGATTTGCACTACGGGATGCTGACGGAGAATGGAAAACTTTCCCGGGTCGTGGAGCGGGTGAACGAGCTAAAACCCGACCTGATTGCAATCACCGGAGACCTGGTGGACGAGGGCGTTTCCCATATGGAGGAAATGGCCGGGCCGCTTAAAAAACTGAAGAGCCGGTACGGGGTCCTGGCGGTTACCGGAAACCACGAGTATTATGCCGGGGTGAACCGGGCGGTGGCGATCATGAAAAGCGCGGGGATCGAGGTTCTGCGAAACGAGATGAAGGTCCTCCCCTGCGGCCTACAGATCCTTGGCGTGGATGACCCCACGGGATCGCGCCACATGGGGGAGCCCTCCGTGGACCTGGAAAAACCGCTTTCCCGGCTGGACCGGGAGAAGCCTTCCATCCTGCTTTACCATCAGCCGATCCACTTCGAAAAAACGGCTTCTTTTGGGGTGGGACTTCAGTTGAGCGGCCACAGCCACGGGGGACAGCTTTATCCGATCATTTGCATATCCAGGATATTCTATCCCCGGACCCCGGGCTTGCATCAGATCGGGGAGAGTAAAATGTATGTCAGCCGGGGGGCCGGAACCTGGGGCCCCCCTATGCGCCTGGGCTCCCCGCCGGAGATCGTCCACATCACGCTACGTAGCCCGACCCGCTCTTCCCCATATTCCGTTTAAATACCCCTATACGAAGGAAAACCATTTCCCAAACTCTATTTTTTTAATTCATAAGAAACCAACTCCCAATTTCCCCTCTCGGCGGGATACTCGCTATAACCCTTCTCATATTTACATTTCACCAGGTTTTTAACTTCTGGCGAATACCAGTACCAAGCCTTGTTTTCTCCACTGCTGGCCATCATGCCAAAGGTTCGCACGAATTTATATTCCACCTTGAAGGCCTTAAATTTCCCTGCGCGAACTTTAACCTCTTCCCACCCTAAACTCCGAAAAGTCTCTTGATATTGAGCGATTCCCACCCCCCCCAAAGGAGCCACTTCATTTCTTTGGAATTCCCCCTTCCATTTCTTTCCCGGAGTCAAGGGGAAATTCAAAATCTTCTTACGGAACGCTCTGTAATCTTCGCGCTTGTCTTTTTCCACCAGATATTTAATATGGAGCGTTGATCTCTCGAAAATGGCAACCCCAGAGGCATCTTTGGGGAATATTCCCTCCGAAAACCTGACCGAGTACCACTTGGCATCGCACCCAATGACCTCCATCGGGCCTTCCCGATCGAAAACCCATTTATCTCCCACATTCCAGACCGGTGCTTCAACCTTTTCCTGCGCAAACACCATGGCAGGAAGAAACACAATCAACAATCCCCAGAAAGCTATCTTCTTCATTACATTCCCTCCCTTCTTTTTGCGGGTTTAAATTTTTGAATGAATGCCTCAATCATAAAGATAAAAGGCTCCAAAGGGAAACTCTATTTCCCCCTGGAGCCTTCCTATTGGCATTTTACAGATCCTTCTTTCCATAATCTCCCCGAACGGGATAAGGTCTTGTCCCGAGCAAGATCAGCAAGAAAAGCGGGTGAATAAATTGCTGAAAATCTTATAAGCTCATGAATTTATTTAATAAGCTATTTTCTCGAAATGCTCTTCAACTTATAATCAAGTTTTCTATGACGGGTCCTCACCGGTCATTTAAAAATTCTGTTTTCAATATTACTTTTTTGCTATAATCCTCACGGTGTGAACCGTCCAGAATCGTGAGATTATTTTTGGACCATCCCTAACCCTCGAAAAAATCCCGGCTTGCAACCTGGGCCATGGGGCTAAAAATGGTCGAAAGTCCGAGACCTTCCCTCCAGATTGACCTGAATGAGTTCAAGCTCCACCTCCATCTCAAGGGAAAAACTCAATTAACCCTTCATTTCAACTCGCCTTCCCGAAGATTTTACCTCTCCGTGATCGGGCTGGTCGTCAACGAGATGAAAAAATCGGGGAAAATCAAATCCATCCCTCTCCAGGAACACCTTGACCTGCTTGCCCTGTTGAACGAAACCGTCGGCGATGCAGCCGGATCATCCGACAAGGAGAATCTGCTGCCGCGGATTTACAAGAAGTGGAAGGACGCCCTTCCGAACCTGGAAGAAGCCCCGCTTTTCAAGGTGCTGGGAAGGAGGAAGGAAGAGGGGGATGGAGCCATCGGAAAGATCTATTCCTTTACCGATGCAGAAAAGGATGGGTGGGCGAATCTTTTTGATTACCTGGGAAGCGAAGAGAATGTGAGGCTGAAGTTCGCCATAGATAAGATCGGGATCGGCTTGAATGAGACTTCGATTCTCTTCGGGGATTCGCGAAACGGGGAGGCGTGGGATCAGTTCATTGCCAGCCTGGAAAAAGGTTGGAAAAAGGAATTTGAATCTGAGCGGGAGGAAGAGGCTGCTGTTCCTGGACCAACCGCAGTTCCGTCCTCTCCGCCACAAAAAGGGAAAATCTCCTGGCTTTCCCGGTATCGGTGGGTGATGCTTGCGGTCGTGATTGGGGTCGTGGCGGGGGCGGTTTGGAAAATCTATTTGAGTCCTGCCCCGATTCCCATTGCCTCCGTTGACCGAATGAAGTATCCCCTGCCGGATCATCCCTCCATTGCCGTGCTCCCGTTTGTGAACATTAGCGGGGATCCAAAGCAGGAATTCTTTTGCGACGGGATCACGGAGGAGATCATCACCGCGCTTTCCAGGGTCCCCAACCTTTTTGTGATTGCCCGTTACTCCACCTTCACCTATAAGGGCAAGGCAGTAAATGTGAAGCAGGTGAGCGAGGAACTGGGTGTGCGGTATGTTCTGGAGGGGGGTGTTCAAAAGTCTGACGACCGTATTCGGATTACCGTTCAGTTGATCGATGCCCTCACAGGACGTCACCTTTGGGCAGAGAGATACGATCGCGATCTGAAGGACATCTTTGCTTTACAGGATGGGATCACGATGAAGATCATCACCGCCTTGCAGGTGAAGTTAACCCCGGGCGAAACGGTTCATTTGATGGCCAAAGGGGCGAAAAACATCGATGCTTATGCAAAGTTATTACAGGCTATTGAACTTACCGGTAGGGGGACAAAGGAGGCGAATGCGCAAACCAAGAAGCTCCTTGAGGAAGCGATTGCCCTGGACCCAACGTATCCCCGATTATATGTTTGCCTGGCCGTGGCCCACCAATATGATATTTGGTTCGGTTCGACTGAATCCCCCAAACAGTCACTGACTCGGGCCTTCGAGCTCGCCCAGAAGGCAATTTCCTTGGACGATTCCAATGCCGCCGCCCATAGAACATTGGGTTGGATCTACGCGATGAAAAGGCAATATGATAAGGCCATTGCCGAGTGTGAGCGGTCTGTTTCTCTCGATCCCAATTCGGCGAGTAATGTCATGTGGTTAGGCATGGTTCTTACCTGGGCGGGCAGGGCAGAGGAAGGCGTCAGATATCTGGAGCACGCAATTCGTTTGAACCCCTTTGCTCCCTCCATATTCTTCAACAATTTAGCCGTCGCTTATCGCGACGCGGGGCAGTATGAGAAAGCGATCGAAGAGTGTAAAAAAGCGCTCCAGCGGGCGCCCAACAGCCAATTTCCTTACATCCACATGGCCATTTCTTATATGCGGTTAGGGCGGGAGGAAGAAGCCCGGGCCGCAGCTGCAGAGATTCTCAAGATAAATCCCAAATTCTCTCTGGAACGCTATGCCAAGATGCTTCCATTCACCCAACCGGTAGCCGGTCGAATCGTCGAGGACCTCCGCAAAGCAGGGTTGAAATAAATCCACCAGCAATAATGGAAGATTTGGATTTGAATTGTTGTATTTGGATGAAAAATCCTGAACAACATTTCAGGCTGGGGTTTGCCGGACGGTTAGGCGGGGAGGGGAATTTATTGAAAAGAATTAATCGATCTCATCCCCTTGACTGGCAGTGGCCGCCTTCTCCAAAAGCTGGGTTCTCCTGGCGGCCGCGCGGGCGGTCAGAAAAGGAGTAAGGAGGGAGAGAATCGTGAGGCCGATGAGCACCACGCAAATGGGGCGGGTGAAAAAGAGTATGAAAATGTTGACCTCTTTTGCATGGCTGATGATCAACGTGCGGGCCAGGTTGGATTCCACCAGGGGCCCCAGGATGATCGCCAGGCAGATCGGAGCGAGGGGGAACTCAAACTTGCGAAAACCATAGCCGAGCATTCCCACGGCGAACATCAGCCATATATCCGCAACGGCATTATTGATGGCATAAGACCCTACAACCGATAAGATCAAAATAACGGGGGCGAGTACCCCGCTGGGAGTTTTTACCACGCGGACAAAATACCTGGCCCCGAAAAATCCGAGAATCACGTAGAAGATGTTGGCCAAGTAAAGGCTCATCATGAATGCGTAGGTGATTTTGGCATGCTTGGTGAAAAGCTCGGCGCCGGGCAAAAGCCCCTGGATCAAAAGTCCCCCGAGGAGCACGGCCGTGACCGCGTTTCCCGGAATGCCCAGGGTTAACAGGGGAATCAAAGAGCCGCCGGTGACACCGTTGTTGGCCGCCTCTGAGCCCACCACGCCTTCGACATAGCCGGTCCCGAATTTCTCCGGATGCTTGGAAAAGCGCTTCGCTTCGCTGTACCCTACAAAACTGGCAATGTCGGCGCCGGCGCCGGGGATGGCCCCGATGATCGTCCCGATCAACGAGGAGCGAAGCAGGGTGGTCTTGACCAATTTCAACTCTTTCCACGTTGGAATAATCCGGCCGAGCTTTTCCGTGAATTCCGCCGCCTCCCCCCCCTTGCGCTCCGCCAGGTAGAGGACCTGGGATACAGAGAAAAGGCCGATCATGGCAATGATGACCGGGATCCCGTCAATGAGTTCCATTCGTCCAAACGTAAAACGGATGTAACCGGTCAGGGGATGCATTCCCATGGTGCTGATCAGAAGACCGATCAGCCCGGAGATGAGTCCCTTGATGATGGATTTGCCGGCTAAAGAGGCAATGATGGTTAAGCCGAAGATACCCAGCCACATGAACTCCGGTGCCCCGAAGCGCAGCGAGAACATGGCCAGCGGCTGGGCCACGAAGATGAGGATGGTGGCACTGATGATGCCCCCGACGAAAGAGGCATAGATTGCCGCCCCCAGCGCTTGACCGGCCTTGCCCTGTTTGGTCATTTCGTAGCCATCGAATACCGTGGCCGCCGCCGCCGGTGTCCCTGGGGTGCGGACGAGAATGGCCGCAATCGATCCCCCATAGATCGCCCCGCAATAAACCGCTCCGAGCATGATGAGGCCAGAAGCCGGGTCCATGCCGAAGGTCAGGGGAATCAACAGCGCCACCCCCATGGTAGCAGTCAACCCCGGGAGGGACCCGATGATAATTCCCCCGGCAGACCCCAGAATGGCAATGATTACATTCTGCCATTGCAGGGCAACGAGCATCCCGTTGTATATCTGATCCGGCATAAAGGAAGGCACCCTTTGTTAAAAGAGAATCCCCTCGGGTATGGGGACCTTAAGGAAAACGGAAAAGACCAGGTAGATGAAAATGAGTACGAAAACGGTTGAAAAAAAGATGACTTTAATTTTCCTTACCCCCAGCAACCAGATCATTACGGGCAGGTAAACGAAGGTGGTGAGATAGAACCCGATTGAACTCATGACCAAAAGGTAGAAGACGAAGACGGCGATCATGAGGATGACTTTTCTGACGACCTCCTTTTTCCAGAAGGAGGGCCCTTCCACGCCTGTGGTTCGAACTTCGGGGATTTTTTCCTTCCGGCCTTCAAGAATCGATTTGCCCAAAAGGGCGCAGCTCATGATCGCCAGCAAAAGGATGATGATGTGGGGAAAATAGGCCGATGCATGGGGGTATGGATAGGACTCCCAATAGGCCAATCCACAAAAGACCAGCAAGAAAATGGCCACATAAGAATCCGCTCGCCCCATGGGCCCCATTCTCCAAATATTTTTTAATATCCTGTTTTCCGTCTTGCTGGCCGGGATCTCATGAGCCCGGCCAGCAGCCATGCCTGTTTATTTCAGTTCGCTGATCAAGGATTCCACATCCCCCTGGACATCTTTCATAAATTCGCCGAATTCCTGGGCATTCATCCAGGCCAGGGTGAGGCCGATTTTATTGGCCTTGGCTTTAAACTCCGGGTCCATGGCCGTTTTTTCGAAAGCCTCCTGCAATTTCTTGAGCCGATCCGCGGGCACCTTGGCCGGGGCCGCAACTCCGCGAGTGGAAGAGCCGATGATTTGTTTGCCGAAAACCTCTTTGAAGGTCGGGCTCTTGGGGTTCATATGATAGCGCTCTTTCCAGAATTGGACAAGGCACCTTTCTTTATCTTTGTACTTAATGACATCAAATGTGTTGGTCACGATAAAATCAGAGTGTTTGCCCAGGAGAGCCGCGTGCGCAGGAGCCGACCCATGGTAGTATACCTTGGCAAACTTCACGCCCAGTGCTTTTTCCATCTTGACCAAGGCCAGCTGGTCATCGGAGAGGGGACCGTCCATCCCGCAGATGACCTTGCCGGGGTTCTTACGGGCGCTTTCGATCAAATCCTTGATGGACTTGAAGCGATCGTCATCGATACGCACCATGATCGTGTTGGGGTCGATAATGTTACAGCCGATGGGGGCATAGCTCTTCACCGGATGGTAGGCCACATCTTTCCGGGCGGCAAAGTTCATATTGAGGGCGGGCAGATTAATAAAACCGATTGTGTAACCGTCGGACTTGGCCATGGCGAGCTTGGTGAATCCCACCTGGCCTCCGGCTCCCGGCTGATTGACGATCACGATGGGCTGTCCGATATACTTCGTCAGATAAATGCCAATCGTCCGGGCGGCCACATCCGTACTTCCCCCGGCTTTGTAAGCGACGATCATGCTAATCGGCTTTTCCGGCCACGCAGCCACTGCCGAACCGATCCCCCCCAGGATGAAAAGGAAGCATGTGAGTCCGACAATCCATGTTCTTTTTTTCACGATCAACCTCCTTTGCTGATGTTTTTGACAAAAAATGAATCTCCTTCCCCTGAACCATCTGAATAAAAGGAGCGGGTCGAAAAAGTTAAAAAATTGGCCAAACCGATTAACAGGGTAGAGGCGGAATGAAAAAAATTTTAATCTCCTGCCAACGGGAAGTCAAGGGTAAAAAATTACCCTTGGGGCCTTTAGGAATCAAAAGGCTTCCCGGTAGAGCTTCTCGACCTCTTCTTGCCTGGTCACCCGGGGATTGGCGCCCATGGCCCTCTTCATATTCATCGCATCTTCCGCCATCTGGGCAAGACCCTCCGCCTTCACGTTAACTTCACTCAGGCGAGGGGGAATGCCCACATCCGCGGAGAGCTGGCTGATGGCCTCCACGGCCCTTTTCCCCGCATCCACGGCGGATAATCCCTCCACTTTTTCCCCCAGGACCTCCGCCACCTGGCCGAATTTCTCCAGGCGGGCGATCAAGTTGAACCGCATCACCGGTGGAAGGAGAATGGCGTTGGCAACCCCGTGGGGGACATCGAAGCGTCCGCCCAGCGGGTGAGCCATGGCATGCACCAGCCCCACTCCGGCATTGGAGAAAGCCACTCCCGCCAGCGTGCTGGCCATGGCCATCTGAGACCTGGCCTCCTGGTTGGCCCCGTTGGCCACGGAAGGCCTCAGGAATCCGCCGATCAGGCGAATCGCGTGCAGGGCCAGGGCATCGGAGAATTCCTGGGAGTTTACCGAGACAAAAGCCTCGACGGCGTGGGTGAGGGCATCCATCCCTGTTGCGGCTGCCAGGGGGGCAGGCATGCTCTCCATCAGGGAAGGATCCACGATGGCCACCTTGGGTATGAGCATGGGACTGGCCATACCGGCTTTGAAGCTCCTCTCCGTGTCGGTGACCACCGAAAACTGGGTCACCTCGCTCCCGGTACCCGAAGTGGTGGGGATGGCAATCAAAGGCGGGGGAGGATTCTTCAACGCGGTTCCCCGAAGATAATCCTGCAAGGGCCCCGGGTTGGTCAGCAACGCTCCTACCGCCTTGGCGCCATCGATGGGGCTGCCGCCCCCCAGCCCGATGATCAACTCGCACTTTTTCTTCTTGGCGAATTCAAGGGCCTTGAGGACGGTTTGGTCGCGGGGATTGGGCTCGATCTGGTCGAAAATGTGAGCCTGCACCCCGGCCTTTTCCAGAGGGGTGAGGACCTTCTCCAATAATCCGGCCCCCACCACACCTTTGTCGGTTATGATCAGGACCTTGCTCTTGCCGAATTCTTTGGCCTTCTCCGCTACGGCTTCTACGACTCCGGCTCCGAAAATGAGGCTGCTTGGCAGAGACAGAGAAAAGGTTTTTACCATCGCGATTCTCCTTTCATTGGCTCCTCTTCCCTTCTCGTCTTCGAAGGGAGCCGAGCCAGATTTTTTTATATTTCCGCCATCCTCCATTTCAAATCACGACTCCTAGAAGCTCCTGGATCAAAGGCCTGGCCTTTTCCTCGGGCAGGCAGTAATGCATCTGGAGGAAACGGGAACGGAAACGGGTGACTTCTTCCTTTACCGGTCGCTCTTTCAGGATCGCCTCGGCCATGATTCCCGCGAGTTCGGCGAAATCCTTCTCCTTCATCCCGAAGCGGGTCATCTCCTGGACGCCCATCCGCAGGCCGCTGCTGGCCGTAAATCCCTCGTCATCGGGCAAAGCCTGGTAATTCACCACGATGTTGTTCTCTTCCAACCGGCGGGCCACCCCGGGGCCGCGGGTGTATCCTACCCGCAGAAGGACTTGATGGGTTTCCGTGTAGCCGAGTGCCGGGTCTCCTTCCACCTGGAGGCCGGCATTTTTCAACGCCCGGGCGAAGGCCTTGGCGTTGGCCACGACCTG
>LJUR01000057.1 GCA_001304105.1 Deltaproteobacteria bacterium SM23_61 | reverse complement strand
TTCGTCCGGGGAGGGAAATAGATGGCCAAGCCCAAAATCGTCAAATTCCGATTCCCGGAGTCCCTGGAAGAAATGCCCCTGGGCCCCAGCGCTGCCGCCGGCATATTGACGGAACCTAATTCCGGCTGGAGAGTCCAGCGGCCGGTCCTGGACCATTCCAAGTGCAGCGGGTGCCTGCTATGCTGGGTTCTGTGCCCGGAAGGGGTGATCGACAAATCGAAGGGGGACCTGGAGATCGACATGAACTACTGCAAGGGCTGCGGGCTGTGCGCCCACGAATGCCCGAAAAAGGCCATCCAGATGATCCGGGAGGGCGAGGATGAACAATAATCCCAAGGACGGCAATCTGGATTTCTTGAACGGGGATGAGGCCGTGGCCTACGGCGCCAGGCTGTGCCGGCCCCAGGTGATCGCCGTCTATCCCATCACTCCCCAGACGATCGTGGTGGAGAAAATATCGGAGTTTGTGGCCAATAACGAAATGACCTGCGAGTATATTCACGTGGAAAGCGAGCACAGCGCCATGTGTGCGGCCATGGGCGCGTCCCTGGTGGGGGCCCGGGCCTTCACCGCTACCTCCTCCCAGGGCCTGGCCTACATGCACGAGATGCTCCACTACGTGAGCGGCAGCCGGTTTCCCATCGTCATGATGAACGCCAACCGGACCCTGGCCGCGCCCTGGAACATCTTCGGCGACCAGAGGGATTCACTCTCCCAGCGGGATACCGGGTGGATCCAGGCCTACGTAGAAAACGGGCAGGAGGCGCTGGACATGATCATCCAGGCTTACGCCATTGCCGAAGACGACCGGGTCTATACGCCGGTAATGGTGAATCTGGATGGTTTTGTAAATACGCATACCTTTGAGCTGGTTCACATACCGGCCCAAGAAGAGGTGGATGCCTTCCTCCCGCCTTTCAAATCCAGGAACGCCGTCGATTTTCACCATCCCCGCAGTTTCTGCATGACCGCTTCCACGGAATGGAACATGGAGTTCCGGTACCAGCAGCAGGAGGCCATGGACCGGGCCAGGGGAGTCATCGCCGAAGTGGACAAGGGATTCGGGGATCGCTTCGGCCGGTATTACGGCGGAATGGTGGAGGAAATCCGGTGCGAAGACGCCGAGGTGGTGCTGGTGGGCATGGGCAGCGTGGTGGGTACGTCCAGGATCGTGGTGGACCGGTTGAGAGAAAAGGGATTCAAAGTGGGCCTGGTGAAACTGAGATTTTACCGGCCCTTCCCCAGGGAATACTTCAAGGGTTTGAGCAGAAGGGTGAAGGCCATGGGGGTTATCGATCGGGATATCTCCTTCGGCTACGAAGGGGCCGTGGCCTCGGATATCAAGTCGGCTTTGGCCGGCGCCGGGGCGGTCCCCAAGGTCATCAACTTCATCGCCGGGATTGCGGGAAGGGACATCACCAAGGAAAACATCGAGGGAATGTACGACAAACTCTTCAACTTCGCCCGGGGGAAAGACGAGAAGGAAATGCAATTCATCGGTTTGAGGTGGTAAATCATGGTAAAGGCCAAAGACCTCACGGACCAGGAATACCTGTACGGCCATAAAGCCTGCCCGGGATGCGGGCTGGGCACGATCGGCAGGCTGGCCCTTAAGATTCTGGGGGAAAGGACCATTGTGGCCCTTCCCGCGAGCTGCATGTCCACGGTCACCACGATCTACCCCCAGATGAACTACTCTGTCCCGTCCCTGACCATGGCTTTTGCCGGGACGGCAGCGTTGCTCACCGGCATGTCCGCCGGGCTGAAGGCGCAAGGCATAACGGATGCATACGTGCTGGGAATGGCCGGCGACGGGGGCACGGCGGACATCGGTCTGCAGGCCTTGTCGGGAGCGGTGGAACGGGGGGATGATTTCATCTACATCTGTTACGACAACGAAGCCTATATGAATACCGGGGTGCAGCGGAGCAGCCTGACCCCCATCGGCGCCCACACGACCAATTCTCCCGCCGGGACCGCATCCTACGGAAAAGAGAAGGCCAAGAAGAATTTATTCGAGATCATGATCGCCCACCGCATTCCCTATGCCGCGACCGCAAGCTCGGCCTACCCCTATGATTTCATGAACAAGATGGAAAAGACGAAGCGCATCAAGGGACCGAAGTTCATCCACATCATGTGCCCCTGTCCGACCGGATGGGGGTTCGCTTCCGACCTTACGGTGGAGATCGGAAAGCTGGCGGTGGAGACCGGCCTGTGGTACCTGGCGGAGTATGAAAACGGGAAAGTGAAGATGAACGTGGTCCCGAAAAACTTAAAGCCCGTTGAGGAGTATCTTAAAAAGCAAAGAAGGTTCCGCCATTTGACCGCGGAGAACATTCAAATGGTCCAGGAACATCGCGACAGCGAGTGGCGGTTGATCCGGGAGAAGTGGCTTTCGTCGCTTAAAAGTTAAATTGTGCGCAAGATGGCATCGAAACTTCCAATGCCAGACCCGGTTTCCAATTTCGAAACACGAAATCCGAAATTCGAATCAAATCCAAAAGTCCCAAATTCAAATGTCTTTTCTTGGTTTGCAGTTCTTGAACATTTGAATTTCGAATTTATTTCGGATTTCGATATTCGGATTTCGGATTTTTCGATGCCTAGAACCTTTCTGCTGCGGGCTCTGCCGGGTTAGGCTGTTCAACTCAATCGTTTGGTGAGGATCTCTTTCAGGAGCTTCGGGTTGCCCTTGCCCTGGGATGCCTTCATGGCCAGCCCCATGAAAAAACCCATTACCTTCGCGTTTCCCTTCCGGAAGTCGGCGACATCGGACGGGTGCTCGGCAAGGATCCGGTCGATCAGCGATTCGAGTTCGCTGGCATCGGAGACTTGGCGGAAGCGGCCCTTTTCCACGATCTCTTCGGGGGTTTCCCCGCTTGAAAGGAGCTGGAGCAGTACCTCCTTGGCCGCATGGGCGTTGATCAAATCCTTCTCCAGCATGGAGAGAAGGCGGGCAAAGCGCTCGGCGGTGAGGAGGGTCTCCCGGATCGTCTGGTTGCGGTCCCTCAGCGCAGGAACGAGGTGGGTGAAAATCCAGCTGGCGACCTTTCGGGATGGTAAATCCTGTTTCAAAACGGCTTCAAAAAACTCCGCCAGGTCCCGCTCGAGACTCATGTTCGACGCTTCTTCAGGAGTAAGTCCGTACTCCCTTAGGAAACGCTCCGCTTTTTGAGCCGGCATCTCCGGCAGCCTCCCCTGCATCTCTTTGAGCCAGTCGTCGGTGACCACAATTTTCGCGACCGAGGGATCGGGCAGACAGGGGCCGGAGAACTTGCCCCGCATGGGTGCGGTCACGCGCTTTTCGGGGTCCCAGAGCCGGGTGTGGAGGACGATGGGTTCACCCTTCTCCAGGCACTCGGTCTGGCGGATGATCTCGTAGGCGATGGCGTCTCCCACGTTGCGGATGGAATTCATGTTTTTCACTTCCACCTTGGTGTTAAGCTCATCCGTCCCCCGGGGTCGCAGGGAGATGTTGGCATCCACCCGGAGGGTCCCCTGTTCCAGGCTGCATTCGGCACTGCCCGTATAGCGCAATTGACCCCTCAGGGTTTTCACGTACTCCATGGCTTCATGGGGATTGCGCATGTCCGCCTCGCTCACGATCTCAATGAGGGGAATGCCGGCACGGTTGAAATCGACGAGGCTGATGGGGGTCTTGCCTTCCGTCTCGTGAACCAGTTTGGCTACGTCTTCTTCCATGTGGATATGGTGGATCCGGAGTCTCTTGTTTCCACCGTCTTCCCCCAGGATATCGACCCAGCCGTTTCTGGCCAGCGGCTTGTGGTGCTGGGAAAGCTGAAATCCTTTCGGCAGGTCGGGATAGTAGTAAACTTTTTGATCAAAAGCGCTCTCCGGCTGAATCCTGCAATTGAGGGCCAGGCAGGCAAGAACAGCCTTTTCGAGGGCCTCCTGGCTGAGCTGCGGCAGCGCGCCCGGGAACCAGAGGCAGATCGGGCAGGTGTTGCGGTTCGGTTCATCGCCGGGCCGGTTGGGGCAGTCACAGAACATCTTGGTTGCGGAGTTGAGCTGAACGTGGATTTCAAGGCCGATGACCGCTTCGTACTTCATGCCGCGCTACCCCCCTGTGCGGCGGAGGAAAGCTTCAGGGCGATGGAAAATAGCCGGGAATCCCTCAGTCGTAAGCCGATTAGCTGCACCCCCAGATCAGCCCCGGTATGGAGGGCAAGAGACGGAACCTGGAGCGAGGGCTGGCCGGTTACATTGGCGGGCAGGGTCAGCGAGAAGGCATCGTAGATGTGGTTGATGGTGGCCGCCCGTGGGGCATCCTGCTCGAGCCGCCGGGTGGGGAACACAAACAAATCGACAACCCCGAGCAGGTCGGTTACGGCCCGGACCAGGCGGCGGCGGAGGCGGCAGGCATTTTCGAAGGCGGGGTAGTTCTCAAACTGGAAATAGGCCCCCTGAAAGAGAAAGGTTTTGATCAGGGGGCTGAAAGATTCTCCCCGGGAATTCAGGTACATGTCATTCCAGTTCTTCCCGGAAAGCGAACGGTGCCCGTAGCGGACGCCATCGTACTTGCCGGCGCTCGAGGATGCCTCTACGGAAGCGACTACATTGTGAACCACACGGAAGAGATCGAACTCGGAGAGGCTCACCTCCCGGGTTGTCAGCCCGGCCGCTTCCAACCGGGCCAGCCCCGTTTGGAATGCTTTCCGTTCCCGATCTTCGAGAATCGCAAGGCATTCTTTGACCACGCCGGCAGTACAGGGCAGCTTCAAGGGTTCGCGGGTCGCAGGGATAGCGGTGAAGGCTTCGTCGGGCATGGAAGGATCATCCATATCTTTTCCGGCAATCACGGAGAAGGTGTCCACGACATCTTCCAGTCTTTTCCCCAGAATCCCATAAGTTTCCATCGAAGGAACCAGGCCCACCAAGCCGAACCGCGAAACCATCCCGAAGCTCGGCTTGAAGCCGAATACCCCGGATCCGGCCGCGGCAATACGGGCTTCGCCCATGGTGTCCGTAACCAGGGCAATGTCAGCCTCTCCAGCGGTAAGGACGCGGGTTGCCGTATCTCCTACTAGTCCGAAGCCGAGCTCGCTCATGCGGGAACTGCCCACCAGCTTGGCACCGGCCTTCCTCAGGCGGGTGACGACCGTTGCATCCTCAAGGGCAACATAACCTTCGAGGGCCAGAGAACCGGCATCGCACAACCATCCACGGACCGCCACGTTCGGCTGGATGACCACTTTTTTCCCGGAGAGCGGTCCGTCGTGGGCGGGCGAATCCGGCGATGGGTTCCGGTGGGTATAGATTTCGGACCCCATTCCTGCTCCTTACTCCAGAATACTGGCCACCTTGAAGTAGCCACCCTTGGTGAAAGGTGAGTTCTTTAGGAGTTCGCCTGTTTCCGCAAGCCGGCTGACGCGAGGCTCAGTCCCCCGGCGAGTGCGGTTGGCCACGGGTGCGACAGAAAACATGGGCTCCTCTTCTCCGCACCGGCTGTTGATCAATTCCGCAGAGGCTTTGGCGTCGTCAATTGCCGCAGCGATGGCGGGCCGTTCCTGGGCCTCGATCCGGATCCGGGATACCCAGGAGAGGGAATCGATGAGGTCCTGCTGTTCCTTGGCCCCGGGAAATGGCTGGGCTCCGCCAAGATCGAGAAGGCCGAGTTCAGCGAGCTGCTCCACGGCCACCGAAGAGGGTGCCTGGGTGAGAGGGCAGAAAGCGCTCCGGTTCTTGGGGAAGGCAATAACCTCCCGGATCGACGAGGTCCCGAGGATCATGGCGACCACGCGGTCGATCCCCAGGGCAATGCCCCCATGGGGAGGAGCCCCGTACTCCAGGGCTCTCAGGAAAAATCCGAATTTCTCCTCCACCTCGCTTTCTGAAAGCCCGAGAGCTTTGAAGATCCGGTTCTGGAGGTTCCGGTCGTTTATCCGGATGCTGCCCCCGCCCAGTTCTTCTCCATTCACCACCAGGTCGTAGGCCCGCGAGCGGAGGGAGAGAAGTTCATCCCTGTTTTCAGGATCAAAATCCGTCCGGTCGGGCATGGTAAAGGGGTGATGGCTTGAAGTCACCCCCTTCTCCGCGGCTTCGAAAAGGGGGAAATCCGTCACCCACAAGGGACAGAAGGCGTCTGCGGGGATCAGGTCCAGCCGTTCGGCCAGATGAAGCCGGAGCTGGCCCAGGGCCGAACAGACGAGAGACCAGGAAGGATCGGCGATCATAAGGATCACGTCCCCCTTCTCGGCCTCGAACCGCCCGAGGATTTCATTGCGTTCGGAGTCGCTGAAGAACTGGACGATGTTGGACTCCAGCCCGCCATCCACCACCCTCATCCAGGTCATGCCCTTGGCCCCAAAACCGGGCACGATCTCCTTGGCGTACTCATTCTGGAGGACATTCTTGCTCAGCCGCTCCGACTGGCCCTTCACATTCATCCCCTTGATACACCCGCCGCGGGCGAGGACCTGTTTGAAGATGCCGTATTTCGTGCCGGCAAAAATATCGGTGGCGTCCTTGAAGGTCAGGCCGAACCGGAGATCGGGCTTGTCCGAACCCGTGCTGTTCATGGCTTCCGTCCAGGTCATGCGCGGAAAGTGACGGGGCAGCCGGATTCCTCCGATCTCGAACATCCGGGCGGTAAGCTCTTCCAGAAGGGAATAAATGAATTCTTCGTCGATGAACGACGCCTCCAGATCCAGCTGGGTGAACTCCGGCTGCCGGTTGGGGCGCAGGTCCTCATCCCGGAAGCATCTGACAATCTGGAAATACCTCTCCATGCCTCCCACCATCAGGAGCTGTTTGAAGAGTTGGGGCGACTGGGGGAGGGCGTAGAAGTTTCTTGGATAATGCCTGCTGGGGACCAGGTAATCTCTTGCGCCCTCGGGCGTGCTCTTCGTCAGCATGGGGGTCTCGATCTCGATGAATCCCCGCCCGTCGAGGGTATCCCGGATGGCCTTTACGATCCTGTGCCTTTTGATGAGATGCTCTTGCATCCTGGGCCGGCGAAGGTCGAGATAGCGGTACTGAAGCCTCAGGTCCTCGGCCACCGCCTCCTCTCGTTTCACCGCGGCGCCGGCCATCATGGACTTCTCGGAAATCTGAAAGGGCAGCGGATCCGCCCGGTTCAGGATCGTGAGGTCTTTGGCCAACACCTCGAGGTCTCCCGTGGAAATGCCGGGATTTTCGGTCCCTTCCGCCCGTTTCACCACCCGGCCGGAAAGAAGAATGCAGAACTCGCTTTTCAGAAGTCCGGCCCGGGCGCAGATCGTCTGCGGGGTTGATTCGGGGGTGAAGACAACCTGGACGATCCCGCTTCGGTCACGGAGGTGAATGAAGAGCACCTCTCCGTGGTCCCTCAAGGCATCGACCCACCCGGCAAGGGTCACTTCCTTTCCCGCATCGGATAAGGTCAGGTGCCCACAGGGGGATCGGTCACAGAATTCCATTTCGGCTTCCTTTCCGGAATGATCCAAAAACTTTCTTATCGAAATCTAATACAAACGAAATAATTAAAGTGACATCACTTCCTCCCAAACCGTTCGGCTCTCTTCGACCCTGAGGCTTCGGCGAGCCCCTCGGTCAGAGCCCGGGTCGAAGGCTCATTCGAGCCGCTCAGACCGAAGGCTCACGACGAAGCCCTCCCCCTTGAGGGGGGGAGGGTGGGTGGGGAACATAAACGAATTCGTTTGTATGCGTGCAGAAGAAAAATAGCATTGGTGAAAAAAATGGTCAATCTCATTCGAACTCCTCTGATTCCTCCGCGGGATAGAAGAGATAGAGGTCCTCCGGGGTCATTTTGTCAGCCTCCCTTTGAGCAAGGAAATCTTCTTTCTGCTTCCGAAAGGCGACGGCCGCTTCCTGCAATCTGTCCAATTTCTCCAGGACGCCGTTGTCCGGCAGCAACTGGATCACTTCCCGGTAAAATCCCTCACTCCCTCCGATCAACATCCCTTCCTGGAGAATTTTACAGGCCACCATGCTTTTAAAGCTGTCAAAACGTACCTGCTCACGGACCCGTTCCATTTTTTTTACCACGTAGTCGATCTCTTCATTGACCGCAGGGGATATGAGCGCCCTGTATTTCTTCTGATAAATTGCCGTATCGAGTCTCTCGATCATAGAGTCCGGAACGCTGTCTTTCACAATCACCACCAGATCGATGTCGGACCCCCGGACGAGTCTTCCCGTGCTTCGTTCCGGGCGGGGAACATCGTGGGCCATTTCATACACGATGTCACCGGCCAGGATGAAGCAGGCTTGTTCTTGCAGCCAGTCATCCCCAAGCTGGGCTTGCACCTCATCGGCGAAGGATCGGGCGAGCTCCAGTTTGGATCGGCTGACCTGCAAAATCCGGGAATGTATTTCCCGGGCTCTCTGATCGATGGCCTGGGGTTGCGCGGCCAATCCAACCACGGAGTAAGTAAGAAACTCCCTGAGGATGGATGGGGAAAGGCGGGCAAAGCCGTCCACCCGCCGGTCGAGCCTGAGGAATCTGCGTCCCACCGACTTCATCCGCAGATGGCTCGAGGTTTTGCAGGTTTGCCACAGGAGAAGGTTATCTCCGGTTATGAATTCCTTGATCTCCGACCCGGTGCGTGGCCCGTTGGTTTTTAGTAGGTGGATGATCTCTTGTTCCATGGCCTTGGGCGGGCAAAGGTTCTCCGCACCGTTTCGATTATAGGACTTTGATTTTCATCTTCTCTTTTTTTCCGACATCTTTTGACGCCAGCAGTTCCTTGGCGGCGATCTGATCCACCACGTAGACAAGATTCCCGCCCCTTTGGGCGTACAACTGCCCGTAGGAAATGGGAACCTCCGATGTGACCTCTCCCAGGAGTGAGGCCGCAACGGGGCCGACTTTTCGCTCCCCATTGGCCAGCAAAACCACCGTTCTCGCCTGGTATACGAGTTCTGCCCCCATGCTTATCGCGTACCGGGGCGCTTCTTTTTTCGATCGGAAATGACCGTCGGCAACGGCGTTGGCCACCGTATTGCCGTCCAGTTTTACGAGCAGGACCTTGCTGTTCCGGAAAGGGATGCCGGATTCATGAAAGGCTACATGACCTTTGCCCCCGACTCCGATAATTTGCAGGTCGATTCCCCCCGCTCTCTGGATTTTCCGTGCGTACCCGTCGAGGATATCTGCTTTTATCCATGCGAGGTACTTCGAAGCGGCCTTTGCCTTGATCGCGATTGACCTTCCCGCATCCCGGCCCAGCAATCGCCAGTCCCCAGGGTAAGCCTTGAGTTCCTTGATCAACTGCTTCTGATCGATCAGGGTCCCGTAGGGCATGCTCGTTTCGATGAACTTCTTGCGGAGAAGCCCGAAAAATTCCTGAATCATAAAGTAAGAGTAACTTTCCGGGTGCAGGGCCCGCTGTTGGGCGTTTTCACCCGGGAGGCCAACATATTCATCGAGGTTGAAACTCCTGATCCGACCGCTGTCAAAAGCCCCCTCGTTTGCCGCTTTTGCCAGGTGCTTGTACAGGCCGGTCGGTGAGTTCCCCGTCGCCAGTCCCAGAACAAATTCCCTTTTTCGGGCAAGAGTCCGGGCAATGTTCTCCTTGACCAGGTCGGCAGCCACCGCACTCATATGGTTGAAGTCACGAGTGACCCATAGGGTAATCGGCAAAATTCTACCCCCTTTTCTTGGCGGGTAATGATTTCCTTAAGGTAATCCCCCCCGCTCTACCAAGGGAATCACAGAGCTTGAAGTTTCCGGGAAGCTTGGGCCTGGCACCCGGGCGAAGCCACCTTCAAGTGACCTCCAAGATGAATCCGCTTTTGGCATTCAAGTATTTTCAAGCCTCCGGCTCTGCTGCGGGAGCGAATTACGGTGTCAGCCAATGCTGGCCTTTACGGCGTCCGCAATCTGGTGGCAATACTTCTCCGTGATTTCATGCGTGGGCCCCTCCACCATGACCCGGCACATGTTTTGGGTGCCCGAATACCGCACCAGAACACGGCCATTATCACCTAGTTCCGCTTCCACCTGGTGGATTGCTTTCATAACCTGGGGCAAGGAGGAAACTTCCGGCTTGCTCTTTACATCCACGTTGATCAGTTTCTGCGGGTAGATCTCCATCATATTCGCAAGTTCGGACAGAGGCTTGCCGGTTTCGGCCATCGCCGCGATCAGTTGTATGGCGGTAATAATCCCATCCCCCGTTGTGTGGTGTTCCAGGAAAATCATATGACCGGCTTCCTCTCCCCCGATGACCGCTCCCAACCGAAACATGTCCTCCAGTACATAACGGTCGCCCACCTTCGAGGCATGATGTTTGATACCGTACTTCTTGCAGGCCACCTTGAGCCCGAGGTTGCTCATCACCGTGCTGATGAGCAAATCATTCTTCAGCCGTCCTTTTTCCTTGAGCTGCCGGGCACAGATGATCAGAACCTGATCGCCGGAGATTTCCCGTCCTTTCTCATCCACCGCAATCAGCCTGTCACCGTCCCCATCGAAAGCGAGTCCGATGTCCGCACCCGTCTCCACCACCCGCTCCCTGAGATCCTGGGTATGCTGGGATCCGCAATGATCGTTGATATTGAGACCATTCGGAGTATTATGGATGACCTCTAACTCGGCTCCCAGCTCAAAGAATGTTTCAGGGGCAACTTTGTAGGTGGCCCCATTGGCCGTGTCGAGGACAATCTTCATCCCTTCCATCGAGAGGTCCCGGGGGAAGGCGTTCTTCAGGAAAACGATGTAACGCCCGTGAACATCCTCCAACCGGTAGGCGCGTCCCATCTCCCGGGTTGGAGGGACCTTTTCGGGCAGTTGATTCCCCAGGATGAGGCTTTCAATCCTCTCTTCCTGTTCATCGGAGAGTTTCAAACCGTTGCCGGAAAAAATCTTGAGCCCGTTATCCTGGTAGGGATTGTGGGATGCCGATATTACGATGCCGGCATCCGCTCGCATACTCTGGGTTACGTAGGCGATGCCCGGAGTCGGGAGCACACCCACCAGGTAAGGGTTTCCTCCCATCGAGGTGATCCCGGACTCCAGAGACCCTTCCAGCATATACCCCGAGATGCGGGTATCCTTGCCAATAATGACCCGGGTGGTGTGGCGCGGTTTCTTCAACAGGTAGGTGACCGCTTGACCGACAGAAAAGGCGATGTGCGCATCCATAGGATAGCGATTGGCCTCTCCCCTGATGCCATCCGTTCCAAACAATTTGCCCATTCGCGTACCTCCTCAGCTGATATTCGTCCGAGATTTTTTAAATATATTCAATGCCGGCAACACCGTTGCCACCTGATCGCATATACGGTCGACAATGGAATCGAGCCATTGGGTACCCGCCCGGGAGACATCCCGGGGTAAGCTCTGGATCGCATCGATATAGCCTCCCCCCTGTTTCTCCCTGTGCTTCCCCATTGCGGTGAGAAAGCGGTCCCTTTCCTCCCCTGCGACCGTTTTACCGGTGTCGCCGGCCAATCGTTCTTCCACCTCTTTGATTTTTTGAGAAAACTCCTCTTTCGCTCCGGCGGTCTTGGTCGCGTCTTTCCCCTTACCGGGCGGGGCGGGCATTTTAGAAGCCATATCCTTGAGCCGTTTGATCCGCTCTCCTTTGGCCATTTTCAACTTTTCGAGTACCCCCTGAAAAATCAGGTTCCCGAATTCCTGGTGTTCGAAGAAAATTCTTCGCACGTGGATGTACCATTGCTCCAGGGCGATAAGATTTGTGATGTACAGGATATTGTTTTCGACCACCCGGGAAAGGCCCGGGTAAGCACGCGGGACGAGATCCACGACCATGCCCGGGTGGCTCTTGCTCAGAATCAGTTTATTCTCCATGTCCGCATCCTTGCGGAGCACGGACCCGGCAGCCACTACGTTGCCGTAACCCATCCGGAGAGGCCCGACCATTCCCCCCTGTCCTCCGAGGAAAATCGGCGGCTTGTTGAGCATGACCCCCCGGGGAACATCCCCGATCAGGGAGGCAGTGGCTTTGTCCCCCTCCGGAGTAAAGTTGAAATGAATGTAGGAGCTCCCTACTTCGCTGTGGTCCTTGCGGCTTGTCCCCCCGGCCATCAGGCAGTCGCAAAAATTGATGAGGCTTCCCAGGGTCACGAAAGGGAAGAGGATGGTGTGTTTCAAGCCTACACAATGCGCGCCGCCGGCCTGTTCTTCGAGCAGGCAGGCCTCACGAACATGGGCCCCGAGGCCCATGCTCGCCTTCTCCAGAAAGACGGATTGGTTGAAATATCCTCCCTTCAGCTCCACCTGGCAGCCGAGCTGGCAATTATCCAAGGTCACGGGGGCTTCATAGCCAAGCTGGACCCCCGAAGAAATGACCGTTTTCTCCCCGTAAATCCGGCATCCGGGGTAGATCTTGACAGCCTTGCCGGAGATCTGATCGATATGGACCTCCCTGCCCACATCGATGCTGGAGGGGTTGGGAATACTCACACCTTTTTTGATGAGTTGCTTGATCGGGTCATTCGCGGCGGGCTTGCGGTTCACTTTTTATCTCCTGAAAAATGGCCCCCTGAATTTTTCAGCGGGGCCTAACGATTCTGAGCCGTCTTCGAAGGACGATCAGTACCACATTGAAGTTGCCTGGGCTTCCGTTTTTCGGCATTGCTGAGATGGCGGATATAGAAGGAAAATTATTTGTCAATTAAGTCTAGATTTTAATATCCTGTAATTAAGAAGGTCAATATTTTTTTCCGGGTTTTTTGCAGTTAAAAGAGGCAGGGGAAAGGATTGGCAATGATTTCCTTTTATTATATTTGAGCAAGAATAGGGTGTTAAAGACGCAGAGATCACAGGGGGCAAAGCTAATGCGCTCGAGGCGGCAGAGAGGAAGAAAGGAATAATGGAATCAGGCAACATGGAATGAGGAAACTGGTGTTTATAGTTGAGTAGCGGCCTCCTCCGCTTCCAGGAGCGCCTCCATGACCTCCCGGGGGTTCGCCGCATCCCCGATCACCACGACCTGGGAAACCTTCTTCTTCACCCCTTCCACGGGCCCCGGGTGGGAAACCGACCCCATGGAAATCACCACGGAGTCGAACCCGGTCAGCTTCCGGGTCCCCTGGGGGTCCTCCACCCAGAGGCCGTCTTCCTCGAAGCGGAGGGCTTTCGTGGAAGTCAGGACTTGAACCTCCTTGTTCCTGAGCCGAAGGTTCAAATAATGCTGGAGGTGCCCGACCAGGTCCAGGGCAATGGCTTCGCGCATCTCTACCAGGGTGACTTTCTTGCCCTTCTCCGACAGAAAGTCGGCGACCTCCGCCCCCACGCCGCCGCCCCCCACGACCAAAACTCTTTGACCCAGGGGACCGGGCTTGGAGAGCGCCTCCCACACATTGAATGCTTTCACCCCTTGGATTCCCTCGATCTCCGGGATCAGGGGTTTGGACCCGGTGGCCACGACGACCGCATCGGGCTTTTCCTTCTCCAGGAGTTTCAGGTCGAAGGACTTGTTCAGGATCGTCTTTACCCCATGCTTGTCGATTTGCCTCCAAAGGTAGGTCACCAGCTCTCTCAGGATTTGCTTGTTGGGAGGAATGGCGGCAAGCAGGAACTGGCCGCCCAGTTGGTCGCGGGCTTCATAGAGGGTGACCCGATGGCCGCGCCGGGCGGCAATCTCCGCGGCCTTCATCCCTCCAGGCCCTCCGCCGATGACCCAAACCTTCCTGGGGTGTACGGCCTTCTTTACCACCAGCGTCGACTCCCGGCCGGTCTCCGGGTTGACCGCACACTGCAAATCTCCTTTCCGGATGGTGAGAATGCAGCGATTGCAGGAGATGCAGGGAATGATGTCTTCCCCTTTCCCTTCCATGGCCTTCTTGGGAAGAAACGGATCGGCGATCAAGGCCCGGCCCATGGAAACCAGGTCCGCTTTTTGGTCCTCGATGACCTCGTTGGCCAGTTCGGGGGTGCGGATCCGGCCCACGGTGATGACCGGGATCTTGACCGATCCCTTGATCTCCTGGGCCAGATAGGTAAAAACCCCTTCCCCCACATAATACGGGGGCTGGGTCAAATAGCCGGAAGGGGCAATGCAGGCCGAGATGTGGAGGGCGTCGGCGCCGTTTTCCTCGAGGGCCTGAGCGACGGGGATGGAATCGTCGAGCTTCACACCCCCGTCCACGTACTCATCGGCGCTGAGGCGACAGACGATGGGAAAATCGGGCCCCACCGTCTTTCGCACCGCCTTCAGCACCTCAAGGGGCATCTTCATGCGCTTTTCGGGGGTCCCGCCGTATTCGTCGTCCCTCTGGTTGGAAAAGGGGGAGAGAAACTGGCAGAGAAGGTAGCCGTGGGCCATGTGAATTTCCACTCC
>LJUR01000056.1 GCA_001304105.1 Deltaproteobacteria bacterium SM23_61 | reverse complement strand
ATCCTGAAAAACCCCATTATCATCGCCTCGGGCACTCCCACCTACGGCCCCGCCAACGTGAAAAAATGCATCCGCAGCGATGCCGCGGCCTTCGTCACCAAGACCCTCTGCTACACCGAATGGCTGAGGCAGCAGCCCCGCCCTCGCTGGCATGTGGAATATCCGGAAGCGATCGAAGAGGGGGGATATTTCTCCCTCTACTCCACCGAGCGTCTAAACCCCAGTCCCCCCGAAGAATACGCCCGCAAGAAAATGAAAGAATATGCCCGGGAGGCGCATGACTTCGACGTGAAGGTCATCGCCTCCATCGCCGGAACGGACGGGGAAACATGGGCCAAACTGACGGATCTCGCCACGGAAAACGGGGCGGACATGATCGAGCTCAACCTCCAGTGTCCCCATGTGGAGAAAGGGCAGCCCACGGGAATGGTAGCGGGAAGAAACTCGGAGTTATGCCATTCCATCCTCCAGCAGGTCAAGGGACGGACTTCTCTTCCGGTCATCGGCAAGGTGCTCGGCGAAGGCGTGGACCCCATAAAAATCGCCACTCGCATGATCGACGGCGGGGCCGACGCGGTGGTTTTAACCGGAAGATACCAGGGGCTTTACCTGGACATCGAAACCGAAAAACCCATCCTCTGGGGAGGCATGGGGGGATACGGCGGATTCTGGCAGGCTTCCATCACCCGCAAGTGGCTGGTCAGGGCCTCGGAGGCCGATTTGAAAGCGCCAGTGATCGGGGGGGCCGGAATCGGCAGTTATGAAGATGTCATCTCCTACATCCTCTGCGGGGCCTGTTCCGTCCAGGTCTGCACGGCGGTCATCGTCTATGGCCACAAGATCATCAAGCGCTGGCTGCGCCAGGTTTCGGGCTGGATGGACGCCAAAGGATATTCCTCCATCGCCGATTTCTCCGGAAGGGCGGCAAAGAATATCATCCCCCCGAGCCAGATCCCAGGAGACACGCCCTACGCCTCGCGCATCGACCCGGGCGCCTGCCAGAAGTGCCTTCGGTGCATGGAGGCCTGCCCCTACGAGGCCATATCGGTGGCGGATAAAAAGCTGGTGGTGAACCTGGAGAAATGTGACGGATGCCGCCTCTGCGCCGCCCTCTGCCCCCACGGCGCCGTGGAATTCTTCGAAAGATGAAATGGGACACGGATAAACACGGATGAACACGGATAAAAAAATAAAAGGAGAAAGTCGGTGTCAAAATGCTTTTATAGCTTTTGGCTTCATAATTCTCTCTATTCAATCCTTTGAATGTCTTATCCGCGCGAATCCGTGTTCATCCGCGTCCTATTAAATGTTTTAAAAATTTGGGGAGGGAAGGAAGTGTCTACTTCGGTTGCCATCGTCAAAGGGAAAAACGGAAAGGATCTGAAAGAAGTGCGAAAGATGATGGGGGAGCTGTTTTCCCTCATCGGCCCGGCATCAAAGCTGATCCCCCCCAAAAGCCGTATCCTCATCAAGCCCAACCTCACCGCCGAAGAGAACCTTTGGGAAAAGGGGATTTTGACCGGGCCGGTCTTCATGCAGGCCCTGGTAGAAGAAGTCCAGAAGGCCGGGCCGGCAGAAGTCATCATCGCCGAAGCCATCGCCATAGGGTTGAACACCAAGAAAGCCTTCTCCGCCAACGGATACGAAGAAGTGGCCCGGACCACCGGAGCCAGGCTCCTGGACCTCTACGACGGCGAATTCGAGGAAGTCAAAATTCCCTTCGGCGGCCTGCTGAAGAGCGTTCGTGTCTCCAGGGAAGTCCTGCGGGCTGATTTCTTCGTCAACGCCCCTGTGCTCAAGACCCATTTTGCCAGCACGATCACCGCCGCCATGAAGAATTTGAAGGGAACCACAACCTACGATGAAAAAAAGCGGTTCCATTACCTCGGCCTTAACAAGGCCTTTACCGAGTTGAACGCGGTCTTGAAACCCCACCTGAACGTGGTGGACGGGCTGATTGCCATGGAGGGCGACGGGCCCATCGCCGGGACCCCCGTCGGGCTGAACCTGCTCATGGCCGGGGCCGACGCCGTGGCCGTGGATACCATAGCCGCCCGGATCATGGGGATTGACCCGACAGAAGTCCTATCCCTATGTCTGGCCCAGGGTATGGGGCTGGGCGTATGGAATGAAAAAGACATAAAGGTCCTGGGAAGGTCCATCGAAGAAGTCCGCCGTCCCTTTGTCCGCGCCTGCGCCCCCCTCGAATTGGATGCGGAAAAAGTCCGTTTTCTCAACGGACAGGCCTGCAACGCCTGTCCCAACGGTCTGCGGATCGCCCTGGGGCGGTTAAAAGCCGCCGGAATTTCCCTGGAGAAGCTCCCGGGGTTGGAGATCAGTGCAGGCTATGAAGCCCGGCTTTCCGGATCCCCGGATTGCATCCAGCTTCCCATCGGAAACTGTCAGAAACAATACAAACATCTCCCCAACTACGTGCCCGGCTGCCCTCCCCCGGCTTTTCTCATCGCCGACCAGATCCGGGAGATCCTGGGCATGGAGAGAAAATTCGGGCCAAAAAAAGATTACCTCATGGAATAAAAAAACTTAACCGCAGAGATCGCAGAGCACGCAGAGAGAAAGACTGGAAAATTGGAATGACGGAATGTTGGAATATTGGAGAACCGATGGTATTGCCCACCATTCCATTATTCCAATATTCCAATTTATTGCCTCTGCGCTCTCTGCGTACTCTGCGGTTGATTTTTTCTCCATCCTCGGAGGGCGCAGAGATTTTCAGGGTTCTGGCGTTCATTCTGAGAAGCATTTCACTCGAACCCTTGAATCCTGGGCCTCTTGAACCCTATTGCAAAGGATCTCTTTATGGAAAGCTACCCCATGGCCGTGGTCACTGCTCCCGGGAAGGTGGAGTTCGTGAAACGAACCCTCCCGCCCATGGGAGATCACGATGTTTTGCTCCGGGTCAAGGCCTGCAGCATTTGCGGTGGAGACATTCACCTCTACAAAGGGAAACACCCCCTGGCCCCGCTCCCCATGGCCATCGGCCACGAGATCTCCGGGGAGATCACCCGGGCTGGCCGGGCGGTGAGCAAAGTGTCGGTCGGAGACCGGGTGGCGGTCGAGCCGGTGATCATCTGCGGCAGGTGTCACTTCTGCCTCCGGGGCGAGTACCACCTCTGCCAGGACATCCGCTACCAGTACAGCGCCGGGCAGGGAGGGTTCACCCCCTATTTTGTCGCTTCTGAAAACTGGGTCCACCGGCTTCCCGACTCGGTGGGCTACGAAGAAGGCGCACTCCTGGAACCGCTGGCCGTGGCCGTCCACGCCGCCAGGAGGGCCGAGCTGGGCCTGGGGCAGAGTACGGCCATCTTCGGCGCGGGAGGAATCGGCCTCTTTCTTCTCCAGGTAGCCAGGGCGGCGGGAAGCAGCCCGGTCTTGGTGGTTGATCTTCTGGCGCATCGCCTGAAGACGGCCCTGGCTTTGGGAGCCACGGCCGCCATCAACGCCGCCCAGGAAGACCCCGTGGAGCGGATTCTGAAGGAGACGGGGGGTCTTGGAGCGGACCGCTCTTTTGAGGCCGTGGGAGTGGAAAAGACCCTTCACCAATGCGCCCAATCGCTTAAGAAAGGGGGGATCTGTGGTCTCATCGGCCTGTTTGAAGAGGCGAACCAGGTTCACTTCCCCATAAACCTTTTTGTCCAGAAGGAGATCCAGATCCGGGGATGCCGGGGCTATTGCTGGGATTTCCAGGTGGCCCTGGATCTGGTCAAGGCCGGCGCGGTGAAACTCAACCCCCTCATCTCCCACCGATTGCCCCTGGCCGACCTACCCAAGGCTTTTGAAATCCTTCTCGATCCGAAAGCCCAAGCGGGAAAGGTCGTCATTCAAATCTGACCGGAACCCCCCTCAGACCCATTCGGCGATCGGGCCCTACCTTGCGTAAATCCAATTGGGGAACCATAGAACCAGGTCGGGGAAAACGACCATCAGCACGATCAGGAGGAAGGTCGGAATCAGGAAGGGGGCCGTTCCCGCAAAGATATAGGTGATCTCATATTTCGGGACAACCCCCTTGAGAACAAAGAGGTTCAGGCCGAAGGGAGGGGTCACCAGGCCGATTTCGGTCAGAACAACGTAGAGAACCCCGAACCAGATGAAATCGAAGCCCAGGCTCTTGATGATGGGAGCCACAAAGGGCAGCGTCAGCACCAGCATGGATAAAGAGTCGAAGAAACAACCCAAGCCGATATACAGGACGCAGATAATCATCAGCACCGTGTATCG
Organism: Deltaproteobacteria bacterium SM23_61; assembly: GCA_001304105.1. GTDB lineage: Bacteria > Desulfobacterota > SM23-61 > SM23-61 > SM23-61 > SM23-61. The sequence continues at coordinate 10,163 of LJUR01000056.1, read as the reverse complement.
ATTCAAATCCAGGCCGGTCATGAGCGCCGCGGTCGCCTCGGTAAGCCCGATGTACTGAAAGACCTGACCCAGCATCCTGGCGGTAAAAAGGACAAAAGCGATCATGGCGCTGATGTTCACCGCGGAGAGCATGCTTTCCTTGAGCGCCCGGTAAGTCATCTGCCGGAAAAGCAGGGCGAGAACGATGCTCAGGAAGGCCCCCAGAGACGCCGATTCCGTGGGGGTCATGATCCCGGTGAAGGTCGTCCCCAGTACCAGGGTGATCACGACGATGAAGGGCAATAAATCCCAGGTGGCCGTCAGTTTCTCTTTAAGGGAAATTCGCCGGGTGGTTTTGGGCGCCAGCCGGGGGTTGTGCAGGACCAGGATGGTGACGGTGAGGATAAAGAACGAGGCCAGGAGAATCCCCGGGACGACGCCTCCGGCGAAGAGCCGGGCCACGGAGACATCCTGCCACCCCCCGTAAACGATCATGATAAGGGAGGGGGGGATGAGAACGCTCAGCGTTCCGGAAATGGCGATGGCCCCGAGGGACATCTTAGCATCATACCCCGCCTTTTCCATCTCCGGAAAGCAGATTCGCCCGAAGGTTGCGGCCGCCGCCAGGCTGGAACCGGAGATGGCTCCGAAGATGGCATTGGCCACGATCATGGCCGAGGCCAGGCTTCCCGGCAGGGTCCCGAATATCTTTTCGGCCCCCCGGAAAAGACCGCCCACAATCCCGGTGGTGGCATAGATCGTCCCCATGAAGACAAAGAGAGGGATGGCCGTAAAGGTAAAGGAATTCATGATCTCGAAGGCGGCCCGGGCGAAATAGTCCATCGGCTGATGCACGAAGAATATCAACCCCAGGCCGGCCACGATCCCCATGGCCGGGGCGATCTCGACGCCCAGGGCCAAAAGGAGGACCATTCCCCCCAGAAGGGTGAAGGACATGAACTCCATGCTCACTGGCTGAATTCCTCCACCTTTTCGCCCGCCCGGATTTTTTGGGCGGCCCGGACAATATCGACGAAGATCATGAGGGTCAGCAGGACAAAGCCGACGAAGATCGGCAATTGCGGCCAGAAGAGGGGAATCATCAGAAAGGTGGAAGACCTCATGTTCATCTGCAGGGCGTAGACCACCATTTTGTACGCCGAGCGGTCCATCTCCAGCATGAAAAGCAAGATTGCAATCAGGGCTCCGAGGCGGACCCAGCCGGCTGCCTTCTGCGGCAGCCGGCTGACCAGGATACTGATCCGCACGTGGCCCCCCTGCCTCCAGGTATAGGCCAGGCCGAGAAAGGAAAGGGCCACCAGCATGTAGGCGCTGACCTCATCTGCGACCATGAGCGGCCGGTTCAGTACGTACCTCGTGAAGACCTCCACGACGACGAGAATCATCATGAAGGGGACCAGCCATCCGGAGAGAATCCCCCCCAGGTCGGCGATTTTGTCGATGACCGAACCAAAGCGATTCATGGATTCATCTGTTGAAATCTTTTCTCTGGTAATTCCCTCCGCCTATGACGGGGGAGGAAAAGCGTGGGGGTGGATGAAATGGAACTGCCCTCCCCCTCCATCCCGGCCTCGCCTGAGCTCGTCGCTGGCTTCCGCGGGGGGAAGGGCAGCTTTTCCGATCAACGGGTATCCATACCTTTATTGAAAAGCCGGGAGGCGCCCCCCCGGGTCGTGCCGATTCCCTACTTCTTCAAAAGAACCTTGGCTCCGCCCGCGTATTTGGCGGCGATCCCCAGGATTTCCTTTCCGTGGGGACCGGCGATTTCCAGCCACTTGGCAACAGTGGGCTTCACCAGTTCCCGGGCCTTGTTGATCTCCGCCTGGCTCGGCTGGGTCACCTTAAGCTTGCTGACCTTCAAACCCACGTCGGCCTCCAGTTCTTCCACCTTGGCGCCATATGCGGTCTGCCCCTGCATTTCCCTTCCCGTAGCCAGGAGGATTTTTTTCAGGTCGGCGGGCAGCGCATCAAACTTGGCTTTATTCACCACCAGCATGCCGCCGAAAACCGACTGGAACCGCCAGAAGCTCACGTGGGTGCAGACATCCGCCAGCCCGAAACCCAGGGCCCAGCCGCGGGAAGTCTGGATGGCATCCACCGTGCCTCTCTGCAGGGCTTCCATGATTTCCGCCGTGGGAATGGTCAGGGGCGAGGCGCCCACCAGCTTCATGGCCATGGTGGTAATCAACCCGGAGGTCCGGATTTTGAAACCCTTGAAGTCTTCGATCGTGGCCACCGCCTTTTTGGCCCAAATCCCGTCCAGGGCTTCCACGGCGATGTCGGCGATCTTCACCAGCCCTTTTTCGCCGTAGGTCTTCTTTTCGATTGCGATCAGCCTGGGATCGTTGAGAAAAGCCTCATATTCAAAGATATTGTCCCAGAAGAAAGGGAGGGCATAATCCCACTGGGGGAAAGTGCCGGCAACCCAGGGGATCCTTTCCCAGCCCATGTCAGCCCGCCCGGCAATGACCGCGTGGACCACCTCGTTCACCGGAAAGAGTCCCATCTTGGTGTCCAGGATGAGACGTCCGCCCGAATTTTTTTCCAGGAGCTTTTGAAAACGCGGATAAGGATAGAAGCTCCATGTGTTGGCCGCCGGCCCCGGGTTCGTGGCAAATACCCACTTGATGGGTTGCGCCGCTTTCTGGGCCTGGGCCTCGGAGTAGCCCCCCGGAAGGAAGAAAGACAGCGCCAGAATGATGCTGAAACTCCCGAAAATCATACAGATTTTTTTCCTTTTCATTTTCGCCCCCCTTTGGTGAAATGTTGCCGTAATTGTTTGAGACTTCTTTTTCTATCGTTGTTGTCCTTAAGCCTTAGGCAGTATATTAATCATCCGTCCGCTCTGTCAAGGGGCCATTCATGTCCCTGCCCCTCACTTTTGCGATCGGCTTTTCGGCCAAAAAGCAGGCCGGGCATGCCCTCTAAACGATGGGCGGTAATCTGCTTTTCTTTTCCCCTCCATCCGCGCAAATTTGGGCTTGGGAATTGCCGGGAATCTAGGGTAAAATGTCACCATTCTACTCCTTGAAGGAGGTTTTCATGAGCGGCAGGGGAGAATGGCCCATATCATACTGGCATTACACCCCGGGGTCTTCCAGTCCCATCCAGATGATGCGGGGGGCGCTGAAATGCATGGAGTGCGGCGGCGTGAAACCGGGGGAGACGGTCCTGGTCTCCACGGACACCAACAAACTGCGCATCGCCGAGGCCCTGGCCGGCGCTGCCTACGCGGTCGGCGCTACTCCGATCATCATCATGATCCCCCCGGTGAAAACCCACGGGGCCCAGCTCCCGGAGCCCGTTGTCGCAGCTTTCCGGGAGGCCGATGTCTTCCTTCAGCCGTCGACTTGGTCGCAAACCCATACCAAGGCCAGGGTGGAAGCGATCAAGGCCGGCAAACGGGGTTCCACCATGTGCGAAATCACGGAGGACGCCCTGTGCGTGGGGGCCATCGAGGCGGACTATGAAGCCTGTGACCGGATGGGAAGAAAGCTGGGGGCCGTGCTTGCCGAAAGCAAGGAGATCCGTGTTACTTCTCCCCTGGGGACTGACCTTCGAGGAGACGTGAGGGGCCGTCCCGTTCAATACGAAACGGGCCTCTTCAAGAAGCCCGGCCAGTTCGCCGCCTTTCCCGACAGTGAAATCAATATATCCCCGGTTGAAGGAACGGCCGAAGGAAAAGCGGTTATCGACGTGAGCATCATGAGCGTGGGCGTCACCCTGTACGACCCGGTTACGCTGACCATCAAAGGGGGGAAGGTGGTGGACATCCAGGGAGGACCGTCGGCCCGCAGGTTCCGCGACACCCTCGAAGCCCTGGGGGACGAGAAGGCTTACAATTACGCCGAATTCGGGATCGGCCTGAATCCCTGCGCCCGCCTGGCGGCGACCAACCTGGAGGACCTGGGCCGGTTGGGAAACGGTCACTGCGGTATCGGCAGCAACTTCGCCATCGGCGGAAAGATCCTGGCCCCCAACCATCACGACGCCATGTTCAAGGACGCCAGCGTCTATTTCGACGGGAAACTGGTGCTGGACAAGGGGGTCCTCAAAATCTAATTGCGGATTTCCGATTGCGGATTGCGGATTAGAAAAATAAAACCAGAAAACTGGAAAGAAATATTGCGGATTTTTGAAGGCGAGATGAAAAGCAAAACAATACGTTCATAAATAATTGGGAAACCCGGATTTGTGCAGGGACAATTCATGAGCTGCCTCCACTTCGGGCAACTCCTTCCAATCTCCTGCGGGGATAAAAGGAACGGATGATGAAAAACCCCGCCAGGAGAAGGAACAAAAGGGATATGGGCCGGGTGAAGAATGGAAGCACCGAATCCTTGTTCAGAATGAGCGCTTGTACCAGAGAGGTTTCCAGGAGCGGCTCCAAAATGTATCCCATGATAAGGGGGGCCACGGGAAAGTCGAATTTCTTCATGAGGTATCCGAAGACCCCGAAGACCGCCATCAGGTACACATCGAAAACACTGCTGTCTCCGGTGTAGGCTCCGGCCAGGCAGATGACGATGACCGCCGGGAAGAGAAAGGCCCGGCTCACGGAAAGAAGCTTGATGAAAAGCCTCAGGCCCAGTGAGGCAATGAAGAGGTGGAGGATGTTGCCCACGATCAGCCCGATGAAGACGGCATAGACGATATCGCCCGATTTCACGAAAAGGTCGGGCCCGGGAATCAGGCCGTGGACGAGCAGAACCCCAATCAGTATGGCGGTGATGGCGTCTCCGGGAATTCCCAGGGTCAAAAGAGGAATGAGCGCCCCACCGCAAACGGCGTTGTTTCCCGTTTCGGCGGCGAAGACCCCTTCCAGGGAGCCCCGGCCGAACCCCTCCGGATGACGGGAGGCATTCTTGGCCGCCCCGTAGGAAACGAAAGCGGCGATGGCCGACCCGCTTCCCGGCAGGGCCCCGATCCCCAGACCGATGAAGGTGGATCGCAGGATGGTCCTGAGATTCTCCCGGAATTCTTTCCAGCTCACATAGTTGTCCTCCTTATTCCGGGAGAGGGGGAGCACCTGTTCCTTCTGGCCGGGAAAAACCTTTTTCTCGGCTTGGGTCAAAAACTCGGAGACGGCGAAAACCCCGATCAGCAGGGGAAGAAAGGGAATTCCTCCCTTGAGTTCAAAAACGCCGAGGGTGAAACGGTCGCAGCTAGTGATGGGGTCCAGGCCCATGGTTTTGAGGAAAAGGCCCAAAAGCCCCGCGGCCACCCCCTTGAGAAAATTCCCCCCCGAGATGACCGCGATCGTGGAGAGGGCGAAAACGACCAGGGAGAACTTTTCGTTCGGGCCGAACTTCAGGGCCACGGTGGCGATCTGGGCGGCTACGGTAATGAGAACGACATCGGCGATGAATTCCCCGATCACTGAACCGTAGATGGAGGCCCGCAAAGCTTTTCCCGCCTTTCCCTGCTGGGCCATGGGATACCCGTCCAGCACAGTGGCTGCCGCCGCGGGTGCTCCCGGGGTGTTGATGAGGATCCCGGAGATCGACCCGCCGTAGGTCCCTCCTTTGTAAACCCCGATGAGCAGGCTTAAGCCGGCCACGGGCTCCATGTAAAAAGTCATCGGCAGAAGAAGGGCGACGGCCATGGGAACGTTCAACCCGGGAATGGCCCCGATGATGATCCCGATGAACAGACCGCCGGAGACCGCCAGGAGGTTCTTCAACGTGAAGAACAGTTGGGCCGCCGGCAGCAGGAATTCGAACAAATCACCTTCTCCTTTTTAAAACAAGACTCCCCGCGGCAGGGGAATGGTGAACAGGACTTCGAAGAAGAGCCAGGCCCCCAGAGGTACCAGAACCATGCTCAAGAGGATCTTGGCCCGGCTGCGGGCACCGAAGAGGTAAGCAAACCCTCCCATGGCCAGGAAGCTGCTTACCACGAAGCCCAGACGCGGGAAGAGGAAGGCATAAAGGGCTAGCAGGCCCACGGATAGAAGAATCCTCGCCAAACCTTCCTTCGCTGGGGGAACCGGCGGAGACAGACTGGGCCGGCTTAAGGCCCGGAGGAGCATCCCTCCTCCGGTCAGCAGAAGACACACGGAGATGACTCTTGGCAAAAAAGACGGAGGGGTCCGGCTCTCCACGCCCAGGGGTTTTTCCACCTGAGAGGGGATTAAGAATAGGATGGTCGCCCCGATGAGGAGGACCACCCCCGCCTCCATTAGGGACCGGACCCGGGGTCGGTTCATTGAATGAACCCCATCTTCTTGGCGATCTGGGAATACCCTTCGAAGTCGTTCTTCCAGACAGCCAGGAAGTCGTCCCCGATCTTCGGGTTAAAATTCTCGCCGGCCTTCTTCAGGGTCTCGATGAATTCCTTGTCCTCCATCACCTGCTTAAAGACCTGCCGCAGCTTGGCCAGGACGGGTTTCTCCACGCCTTTGGGACCGGCAATGCCGGTAAACGGGCTGGCCACAACGTCGTAGCCCAGCTCCCGCGCCGTGGGGGTGCTGGCGAGACCCTGATCGCGTTTCTCGCTGAATACCATGAGGGGGATCAGCTTATTGCCCTTCACCTGGGAGATGATGGTGGCCACACTGGAAGTCATGATCACATCCACATGACCCCCCAGGCCCGCCTCGACAGCCTTGGCGTCATTTTCCACCGGGACGTGCTTGAATTTGAGGCCGGCCTTGTCCGCCCAGCGGAGAAAGCCCAGCTGGGGGGCTTTCAACCCCACGCAGGCATAGGTGACTTCCCCGGGATGCTTCTTGGCGTACTTCATCAAATCTTGTACGTTTTTCCAGGGCTTTGACGGGTTGGAGGCGATGGCCATCGTGCTGCTCCCGATCTGCCCAATGGCGTCGAAGTCATAGGGCCCGTAGGGCGATTTCTTGAAGAGGGGGGGGAAAATGCTCGTCCCGGGGGTAATGGCCAGCAGGGTGTAGCCGTCGGGTGCCGCCTTGGCCACATAGGCCCCGCCGATCACGCTTCCCCCTCCGGCCTTGTTGACCACCGGCATGGGCTGGCCCAGGTATTTGGGTGCATAAATGGCGAACATGCGGGCGTTGATGTCCGTCCTGCCGCCCGCCGGCCAGGGAACGATCAGCTGCACGGCCTTGGTCGGATACCCTTGGGCGGCCGCGGGTTCCACGCAAATTCCCGCCCCGATTAGCCCACCAATCAACGACATCATCAGGACCCAAAAAGCTTTTTTCATACCCAACTCCTTTCTCTCTTTCATGGCCTCCGGCAGAGCCGGGGGCGTTCCTGTGAGGAAATTATGGAGCCTCCACCAGCCGCTGGTAATGACCGGGAGCAAGGAAAATGCCCCCAGAGTTTTGGTAAAAATCTTCGTCCAGACGGTAGACTGCACCCACTGGCCGAATCCAACCCGCCCCCGCACAGGGATGCTCGGCGACCATCCGGTCCCAATCCCGGTAATTCTGCTCTCCGTTGGACTCCAGGATGTTCATGGAAAGGCCGGGAAAAGGACCCAGCCGGGCGGCGAAGTTCTTGTTCCATTCCACCAGGACAGGAATGCAGGCATTGTCGGCCACGAAACAGGGGACTTTCCTCCGGTAAGCCGCAGCGGCCATCTTGAACGACATGCTGAGGGTTTTTCCCGCCGGCTTCATGGCTAGTGCCCGGTATCCCAGGTCCGCCCGCTCGGCCACGCTCGATTCATCGTGGAGCGATTCGTCGGCCGCGACCCGAATGGGGAGGCCTGATACGTCCGCCTTCACTTCTTCCGGGAACGGTTCCTCCAGCAGGGCGATCTGGTCCAGCATGCCCTCCCGGTCGGCGATTTCCATAAGCCGCGCCAGAATGCTTTTATCCGGATACCTTCCATTGGCATCGAGGTAATAAATCAGTTTCTCATTTCCGCTCATGGGCGTCCTTCTCCCTGCAAGGGCCCGATGGATCTCGCTCAATCGGCGGCCGTCCTTGCGCAGCATTTCTTCGGGGCTTCCAGGCTGACCCAGCTTGATCTTCAGGATGAAATGGCCGCTTTCCACCAGTCGAAGCAGATCCTCCAGGGGATAGTCGTAACTTACCGTGGGCACATGAGCGATTCGATCGGTGCGATTGGAAAGAGCCGCCTGGGAGGAAGAAGGAATGAGGGAGTCAAAATCCTTATAACTATTCTCCGCTCCATAAAGAAGCCAGAGAGCCAGGTCGAGGGAGACCATGGCGTTGAGGGTAAAGGTCTTCGTCAATCGAGGGTTGCCGGTCAGTTGCCTTCCGTATTCATGCAGCGAGGGAAAGATCGATTCCATGACCTCGATGGGGGTCAGAAAATCCCTTCCCAACACCATCTGGGCGGCTCTCTCGGCTACAAGGGCCATGATCCCGTTCCCGCCGGCCTCGGAAAAAGAATGGAACACGGAAGGATCGGACCAGAGCACGGCCGTGCCGCCCAGCCCGGTGGCCCGGGCTCCCCGGGAAGACTCCAGGGCAGTGACCAGGGTCCACTTCTCGGTGAAGGAAGCCCCTTTGATCCGGAAGGGACGGATCAATGGTTCTCGAACGAAATCAAAACGGTATTTCTTGACGGTGATCGGATCCATTTCCTTTTTGATGATCCACTTGGAAACCTTCGGCAGACGATGGGTCCCTGATTCTCCGGCGAAAACCGGGGCCATCCGGTCAAGCCACCAGATAGGGAAGTTTCACCTCAATCGCCCGGGTGGGACAATCCATTTCGCAGGCCCCGCAGTACCAGCAATCGACCTCGTATTTTGCCTCCGCCCGGCCGGTTCCGGAATCCAGGCGAAATACATCGCAGGGGCATATTTCCACGCATTCTCCGCAACCGTTGCAGCGCTCCGGGTATATGCGAATCTGCATGTCAACCTCCGGGGACGGGTTCGGTGGAAACGGATATCCCGCCCGCATCCCTTTTCTGGACCACAACGAACTTCTTCCACTCCTCGTCATTCCGGCTCGGAAAGTCCACTCTCCTGTGGTAAACGCCCCATCGGCTCTCCCGGCGCTCCAGGGAAGCCGCCACTGCCATCTCTGCACAATCCAGTATGGCTTGCACTTCCACTGCTTTCATGGCGTCGTGGAGGTCCGCGGCCTTCAGGCGGGAAAGGTCTTCGCGCAGACCGGAAAGGCGAGCCTGGGCCGTTTTTAATTTGGCCTCCGACTTGGGATTATCCACGTAATGGTTCACCGTGAGCCGCACCTTGCGCTCCAGGAGGGCCGGCGGAATTCCCTCGGGCCGTTGCAGCGGGGCGAAGACCCGTTCTTTTTCCGCCTGGACCCGGGTGGGGTGCACCGCTCTCGTCGCGGTTTTTGTAGCCAAACGGGCCGCCTCCCGCCCGGCAATCCGGCCCAGCGCAAAGGCGCCCATCAGGCTCGTCGCGTTTGCCGCCGCATCCCCCGCGGCATACAGTCCCCTTATGTTTGTTTCCGCACGGGCGTTCACCCGCAGCCCGTTGATCCCGTGACCCCCGCACAAGACGGGTTCGCTTAGATGGATCTCGATCAGGTCCCGCCCGATCTTCCAGCCCCGGGCGTCGAAAAACTTCCTGAAGGTGGGCCGCTCGGTGGTGAAAAAGCACCTTTCGAGTTCGGCGATCATTTCCGCGGAAAAATGGCGGGTGTCGACGTAGATCGGCCCTCGCCCGGCTTCCATTTCCCGAAGCATGGCGAAAAAGAGGTCCATAAAATTATTCAGTTCCAAGCCCCCGCCGGAGGACCGATCCATAAAAGTCTCCCCCAGGGAATTCACCAGGCGTCCCCCGTGAGACAGGGGAGCCAGACCCGGCCCGTTAAAGTAGCGGACCGAAATGTACCGCTTGACGCACTCCATGTTAACCAGCTGCGCCCCGGCATGGAACCCCAGGGCATAAGAATCACCCGCACAGGCCGGGCAGTCGAAAACGGCATGGAGCACTCCGCTTTCGGGAAGGCCGAAGCGGGCCCCGCTGCCCGCTGCCAGGATCACCGTCTTGGCCGGCAAGACGATCCACTCTCCCCTGTGAATATCCAGCGCGGAAAGGCCGGTGACTTCGCCGTTTTCCGAAAAAACAGCGGTTACCGGTGCATGCTCGATCCGCCGCACCCCGCGCCGCCTCACCTCCCGGTCGAGGATCCCTTTGAGATCCCCGGCCATGGAGATACTGGTAACCGCGGACCCGCTGTCCCTGGCGGCCCACTGTTGAAAGGTTTCATACTGCCCCTTCTTGTCGTGAG
>LJUR01000055.1 GCA_001304105.1 Deltaproteobacteria bacterium SM23_61 | reverse complement strand
GTCGCAGAGAACGCAGAGGCAGAAATGGTTAAATGCTCAGCGCCAGGATGCAGGGCGAAAAGCGGCCCTCTTTTCCTTCCCTTCCCGGAAGATCAAAATGGCCAAAGGGTTTTCAGGAAACGATCTCTGCGCTCTCTGCTTCCTCTTCGTTCATCCTTTGGTCTCGATTCCCGCAAGGCCGAAAGGCAAAGAGGAGCCCATGTCCGTAAAATGATTTATTTTTTGTCTTTACAAAGAAAAAGCTCTGCGATCTCTGCGTTCTCTGCGGTTCATTTTTTCTTCCTCCTCGGAGGACGCAGAGACTTTTATATTTTCCTAAGCAATGAAAAGACAGGATGAAAAGACCTAAGGGGACACAGATGAACACAGCGCGGCACAGCCGCAACCAAAAAGAATCACCCCCTCCCTTCCCTCCCCCCTCGAGGGGGAGGGTTAGGGTGGGGGGGACGCGGATGAACGCGGATAAACACTGACACAAATCTGAATACCCTTAAAATGCAACCAAAAACATACCTGGCCGATGAGGCAGAACGAGAAATCGCGCGGAATGATCTGGACCGTTCCCTCGCGGTGGAAGCCGGCGCTGGAACCGGGAAGACCACCCTTCTGGTGGATCGCATCCTTTCCCTGCTCAGAGAACGACGGGCTGCCCTGGATGAGATCGTGGCCATCACCTTCACCGAAAAAGCTGCCGGGGAACTGAAAGTGCGGTTGCGCGAGGCGATCGAGAAAGCCCTCCTCCTTTCGCCGCCGGAGGAGGCCGAGTCTCTCGGGCAGGCCTTGGGTGAATTGGAGCGGGCGCCGATCTCCACCATCCATTCCTTCTGCTCTGGCCTCCTCCGGGAACGTCCGGTGGAAGCTTCCCTGGACCCAAATTTCGAACCCCTGGACGAGATGGGCATGGACCTCCTCTTCCAGGAGGTCTGGGATCAGTGGCTGGGAAGGGAGATGGAGAAGAAGCCTGCGGTGCTCCGGCGGGCCCTGGCCTTGGGGATGGAGATGGAACCTCTCTCCCGCCTCGTCCGGCAAATCTACGAGAACCGGGATCTCCTCCCCCAGGGGCCGTTGCCGCAGCCCTTTTATTCCCCGGAGAGGTTCATGGAGATCCTGGAAGAAGAAGTCCAGCGGGCCTGGGACCTGGCTCAATCGGATTGCCGGAAGGAAGAAGACCTGGGGTACCAGGCCATCCTCGGCCTCCGGGCAAAGTTGAAAGATCTGAAAGAAGCTTCCCCGGAAAGGCAAGAGGTCATTCTCTTCCGGGATCTCGAAATGAAAGCCCAAGGAAATAAGTCCAACTGGAAACCGGCCGCGAGCTGCGACGCGCAAAAACAGATCCTTAAAAAACTGGCCCGGGAGCTGGAAACCCTCAAGGACGCCCTCCGTGCCCAGGTTATGGCCGGTCTGGTGGGCTGGGTCCAGGGATTTGTGGCCGCCATGGAGGAAGAAAAAGCAAGGAGGGGAGTCCTGGATTTTCAGGACCTCCTGATCTTTTCCCGGAACCTGCTCCGGGATAACCAAGAGGTTCGCGAGTATTTTCAGAAAATTTTTCGCTACATCCTGGTGGACGAATTCCAGGACACGGACCCCCTGCAAGCCCGGGAAGCTCTTCCTGGTGGGAGATCCCAAGCAGTCCATCTACCGGTTCCGGCGGGCGGACATCGAAACCTATGAAAAGGCCAGGGAGAGGCTGGTCTCCAAAGGGGCGGGGGTAAACATCGTCCAGAACTTTCGGACGGTTCCCTCCATCCTCTCCTGGGTCAACCGCGTCTTTTCCGGCCTGATCCAGCCCTCGGAAGGGGGTACCTTCCAGCCTGCCTACGCACCCCTGGTCCCTCACCCGGAACGGAAAGAGGTCATCGAGGACCGGCCGGCGGTCCTTCTTCTCGGCCCCCCGCCGGATTTCGACCCCCGTGAAGCATCGGCGACCAAGGTCCGGGAGGATGAAGCTCAATCCGTCGCCGCTTTGATCGAGGAGATGACCGCCGGCGGACCCGAAAAACGATGGATGCTCCATGATAAAAAAGAAGGGAGGCCCAGGCCCGTATCTTACCGGGACATGGCGATACTCTTTCCTGCCCTGACCGGGATCGACGCCTACGAAGAGGCCCTGAAGGAGCGGGGAATTCCCCACCGGCTGGAAGGGGGGAAGGAATTCTACATGCGCCAGGAAGTGCGCAGTCTCCTCTGCTGCCTGAAAGCGATCGATGACCCGGCAGACGCCATCTCCCTGGTGGGCGCCCTGCGTTCTCCTTTTTTCGGCTTTTCCGATGAAGAAATCTTCCTCTTCGCCGCTTCCGGCAACCGGCTGAGCTATCTTCAACCTCCCGCAGCAGAGGCCGAAGGGTTTTCCGAAGCCTTGTCCTTGCTGAAGGATCTCCACGGGGGAAGGAACTCCCGGCCCATCTCGGCCACGGTTTCCGATCTTCTCTCCCGGACCAAAGCCATGGAGTTCTCCCTCCTCCGTCAGGGAGGAGAACAGATGGCCGCCAATCTCCGAAAGGTCCTGGAACAGGCCAGGGCGTTCGAGGGAGAGAGCCAGGCGACCTTCCGCCGGTTCGTGGAGTGGCTGGGAACCCGGGAAGAGGAGGGCGCGCGAGAGGGGGAGTCCCCCTGGTCTGAAGAAGGCGAGGAGAACGTGAAGCTCATGACCATCCACAAGGCCAAGGGATTGGAATTTCCGGTCGTATTCCTCGCCAACCTGGCGGGCGAACGAAGACGCAGGCAGGATTTCATCCCCCTGAGGCTCCAGGGGACTTTTGAAATGCGCATCGGCAATTTCCAGACCGCCGGATATGGGTCAGCCCTGGAGCGGGAAAAGGCCAAGATGGAGGCGGAAGATCGGAGGCTGTTCTACGTCGCCGCCACCCGGGCCAGGGACTATCTGGTCCTTCCTCTCTTTTGGGGCAAAAGGGGGCGGGGGTTCTTCAGCCTCCTGGAAGAAAAGTTGCCATCCTTGCAATCGATGGAGCCCGGGTCGGTGGTCGACGGGCAGATCATCACCGGCCGGGGATGCTTCAGGCTTCAACCGGGGGAGAAACCGCCCCTGCGGCTGGACCCGGGGGAATCGGGGAAAGAAGAAGGCACCGCCTGGGAAAGGCGTCTTCGATGGAAAGAATCCCTGGATGGGGTCAAAGAAAAGGCCTCGGTCGGCCTCCCCCTTTTGGCCCCCTCCTCCGCCCTTCCTTCAACCCTCGACCTGCCTTCCCATCGCCTGGATGAATGGATCGAACCCAGCCCTTCCCGGGGAGAGGGAGAAGAGGGCGGTATTTATTTCGGCCTTGCTTTCCACGGCGTCATGGAGCGCCTGGACCTTTCTGGCGGGAATAACCTGGAAGGGCTCTGCCGGATCGAGACCCTTGCGTATTCCATTCCCGGATCGGTAGAAAGACTGGGGGCGATGATCCGCCAATGCCTGGGGCACCCGCTGATGGAGCGGGTCCGAAAAGCGAGGCGTCTATTCCGGGAGGTCCCCTTTGCAGTCTCTCTGGACGGGAACCTGGTGGAGGGAAAAATCGACCTCCTCTTCGAAGAGGAAGGCGGCTGGGCGGCTGGGTGATCGTGGATTACAAGACCGACGATGTTTCCGGGGAAGCCCTGGAACAGCGTTTCCAATCCTACCGGGATCAGGGCCTGTGGTACGCCCGGGCTGCCCGGGAAGCAGCGGGATGCGAGGTAAAGGAGGTTGCCTTTTTCTTTGTGCGTTCAGGCGAGATCCGATCGATCAAACCAAACGAAATTTGAATCCTTGATTGTCAAATTGTCGAGCCTGACTCCACAATAAGCCCCCAAACAGCTTATGGGGGAGATGTTGCCGCGGGACATTCATCCCGGCCATTCAAACCGACGGAGGGTCGACCATGAAGATCGCTGATGTTCAGCCTTACCTGTTGGCCATCCCCATAAAGGAGAAGGATTTTCCCGCTCCCTGGGTATGGGGGAACTTCAACCAGGTCGTTGTCGCCATAACCACCGATGAGGGGATGACCGGATTCGGAGAGGCCTTTGGATACTTCGCCCCCCACGCTGTTTTCTCGGTCATCAAGCATCTCTTGAAACCCATGCTGATGGGTGCCGATTCCACCTCCATCTCCGCCCTGATGGACCGGATGCAACGCCAAACCCATTTCCTCGGCCGATCGGGCATAACCCTGTTCGCCCTGAGCGGCGTGGACATCGCCCTCTGGGATCTCGCCGCGAAGTGCGCCGGCCTGCCCCTCTATCGCCTCCTGGGAGGAGCGGAGGCGCAGAAAGTGCCGGCCTACGCCAGCCTGGTAAAATACAAAGACATGGAGCACCTCCGAGCCGCCGCCCGCCATGCCATCCATTCGGGCTACGACCTGATCAAGCTTCATCAAACCGACGTGGAAAGTATGGCCGTCGCCCGGAAGGCTGCGGGAGAGAAAATAAGGATCACCCTGGATGTGAACTGCGCCTGGGACCCGAGGCAGGCCCTGGACATGGCCCGGCAACTCGCCCCTTACGGCCTCTATTGGCTGGAGGAACCCATCTGGCCCCCGGAGGACTTCAGAAGCCTGGCTCAACTGGGCCGGATGGGTGGAATTCCGATCGCCGCCGGAGAAAATGCGCAGACCGTCCACCCCTTCAGAGAGATGTTCGAATCCCGGGCGGTCACCTATGCCCAGCCGAGCGTCATCAAAGTGGGCGGAATCAGCGAATGGCGCAAAGTCGCTGCCCTGGCCGAAGCCCACAACGTGAGAGTCAATCCCCACTCCCCTTATTTCGGCCCCGGCCTCCTGGCTACGGCCCATCTGGTCGCCTCATCGCCGGTCGCCGACTGGGTGGAATATCTTTACGTCACCCTCGAAGCCAGCGTCTTCAAGCAGGCCCCCCAGTTTGAAAGGGGATTCTTTTGTCTGCCGCCCGGTCCCGGCCTCGGACTGGAAGTGGACATGGACGTAATCCGGGAATACTGCGTGGCTTCCTGATTTCTTTATGCGCGACAGCACCTCCGGTTGCTCTCCACCCTCAGGCCCGGGGGCAAGGATCTCCCGGACAAAAACCATGAGGCGGCTTCCGCATCCTGGACCGGGCGGGCTAGCCGTCTGAGCCTCGGATGAAGGGGTTCTCTCCGAGTAGGGGCGACGGGCTCGCAGTCGAGTCTTATCGACCGGTCGCCCGATCGGCCCGCCGTATCCTGCGGATGCCGGTCGGAGCCCCTGGGATGGGTGACCACCCGGCCGATGCTTTTTGCCCGGAAGCTCCTTGCCCCGGGCCACAACCCAAGCATCCCGGAAATATCAAACGCTAATCGTTCCCCGGCAGAGCCGGGGGTTTACTATAATGAAATTATGGAGGTCAAGATGAAAAAAGCGGTCATCCGAACTGAAAAGGGATTCCTGTCCCCCTCCCCGCTCTCCCAGGCCGTGAGAGCGGGCGGGTTGATCTTTATTTCCGGGCAGGTTCCCGTGGATTCAAAGACCCGGCAGGTCGTCTCCGAGGAATTTGCGGTTCAGACGAGATTTGTCCTCGAGAGCTTGAAAGGAATCATGGATGCGGCCGGAGGCTCGCTCTCCCAGATCGTAAAAACAACCGTTTTCCTGACCGATATGTCCCGCTTCGAGGAGATGAACCAAATCTACCGGGAATATTTTCCCGAAGAACCTCCCGCCCGTACCTGCATCGGGGTGAAAGAGCTTCCCCGCAAATCCCAGGTGGAAATGGAAGCCATTGCCCTGGAGTAACGAGTTCCCCGATCTAAGGATGCCATTCGCCAATCCCGTCCGTAGACCAAAGGGAGGATCTGAAAAAGCGGAAATCGCCTCTTTCTTCATCCGCTCGGCGAAAACCCGACTCGCTAGAGCGGATCATCCAGGTCCGACCTTGAATCGGAAATTGGCCTTGCTGAGATCGGGGGTCGGGCGCGACCTGTCAGAATCCTCTTGAAAAATCGATGCGTCCGACCAGGGGCTCCTTTCTCAGGAACCTCCGGAAGTTTTCCTTGAAAATCTCCACCATGTCCTCCGGCAGGCTGGGCCCGGAGATATGGGAAGTAACGATCAGGTTGGGGCAGTCCCACAAAGGGCTTTCCCGGGGAAGGGGCTCTTCCTTCATCGCATCGATGACCGCACCCGCGATTTGACCCGAGGTCAGCGCTTCGACCAGGGCACCCTCGTCTACAATGGCCCCCCTGCAGATGTTGATCAGATAAGCGGTTTTCTTCATGGCTTTGAAGAAGTCGCGGCCGACCATGTTCTTCGTTGCCGGGGTCGCCGGCAGGGTAAGAACGACAAAATCCGCCTCTTTCAGAAAACCGGACCTCTCCTGGGATCCAAACTGGCGTTCCACAAAGGGAGCCTCGGCCCGGGCCATGTCCCAGCTGACCACCCGCATCCCGGCATCCCTGGCTTTCTGGGCCACCACCTTGCCGATGTGTCCCAGCCCCATGACGCCGAGAGTCTTTTGATGAATGAACTCCATCCGGAAGGGGTCCCATTTCTTTTCCCGCTGGGCCTTAAGCACGCGGGGGATATGCTGGCAAAAATAGAGAACGTAGGCCAGGACATACTCGGCCATGTATTTCCCGAATGCGCCGGCGATCCGGCACACGGGAATGTGCCTAAACTGTTCCGCGTTCTGGATGTAGCTCTCGACTCCCGCGGCCAGCGCCTGAACCCATTCGAGCTTGGGCATCCTCTTGAAAAGGTCCTGCGGGAAGGTCATCCCCACCAGGGCGATCTCCGCCTCCGGCGCATACTTTTCCATATCCTCCCGGCTCGTGCAGATCATGAAATCCGCTTCGGGGATTTCCTTTTCCAGCAGGGCTTTGTACTCCTCGACGAACCTGGGGTAGAAGAACAACACTTTTTTCTTCGCCATCCTAACCTCCGCAAGATATCCTGAGGCACTTAAAAGTCATGTTGGGCCAAAGATGGCAACGAAACTTCCGATGGAAAGAGCCGTTCCCGAGCCTCTGGGTTGATCGTCAAGTTATTCATTCTTCTCCTCAACCGCGCGAAAAAAGATCAGGGCCCGAAGACCCGCAAGAATTTCTTTTCCCCCTCACGACTGCCGATCAATACGATTTCAGCATTCTCCCGGAGCGGAACTTTGGGGTCCGGATTGATCATCAGCTGACCATCTGCCTTAATGGCCACGACCGTGCACTGCGTTTCTTCGCGGATCCGGGCCTGGGACAGGGCTTTCCCCACCAGGGACGGGGGTGCCTTGAGGTGGAAAATATTCAATCCTTCGGCCAGCATCAGGGTGTCTTCTTTTTCCAGGAAATTAAAAATGGCATTGGCCCCCAGGGAAGCATAGGACATGACAAAATCGGCCCCGGCCCGGTGGAGGGTGGACACATTCCGCTCCAGGTTGGCCCGGCTGAGAATCTGCATCTCGGGGCGCAGACTCCGCAGGTACTTGGTCAGGTAGATGTTCATGGCATCATCGTGGGTGGTGAGAAGGGCGGCGGGCGCCTTTTCAATCCCGGCCTTTTTCAGGATGCGGAGATCGGCCGCATCGCCCAGCACAAAATGCTGCTCTTCCTGCAATCTTCTCGGATTTTTGTCGATGATCTGGCAGGAAATCTCCTTTTCCTTGAACCTCTCCGCGACGGCGTTCCCCACCCGTCCTCCCCCGACGATGATGACCGGGTCCCCGGCTTGCCGATAGAGATGGTAGAAGGAGTACACATCGTCAAAGGCCGACAGGTTCCTCTCCGTGGCTGCCAGCACCAGGATGCTGGTTCGCTGGATCACCGTTTCCGGGGTCGGGATTTCGAATCTTCCCCTTTCCCAAATCCCCACCGCATTCACCCCGATAGTTTCCCGCAGTTTGGACTCGGCCAGCGTCTTTCCCACCAGCGGGGTGCCCAGGGCCGGGGCTTCGGCCACGATCAGTTCATCAAACTGGCCGATGACATTGGCCCGGCAATCGCCGGCCATCGTCCATCCTGCCAGGGAACGCCCCAGGATTTCATACAGCTGTAACACCCGGGAGCATCCGGCCATTTCCAGGATATTCACCGAGTAGGGGGAATTGGCGGTGGCCACGATGGGAACCCGCTCGTTCAGCTCCCGCACGGTAAAGGCGATGTTGGTATTCATCTCGTCGGTGCTCGCGGCCACGACCAGAGAAGCCCGTTCGATCCTCATTTTGCGGTAGGTTTCCGGGTCGTCGACATTTCCCACCGCCACCCGGATTCCCTGATCATGCAGGGTCAGAGCCTGCTGAAGGTCCCCGACGATGAGAGCGTAATCGCGCCGGTGATCGGTCAGTTTATCAATCAGGGCCGTGGAGACGGGCTCGTAGCAGGTGAGGAGGACATGATCCCTGGTTTCCGGCGGCAGGGAACGCGGAGCCCGGCTCCTGGACTCCGCCTCCATCCAGGGGGAAAAAAAGAATTTGATAAAGGTAAAAGGGAACAGGATCAATAAAAAAATGACCCCGCTCAGGAGAACCAGGATGGAAAATGCCCGTCCGGGATCCTGGGTGAAGGTGACATCGCCGAAGCCGAGGGTGGTCATCACCACCAGGGTCCAGTAAAAGCCGGTAATCCAGGAAAATTCCCGCCCCTCGGCGGCCATGAGAAAATGAAAAACGACGCTGTAAACACAGACCAGGCATGCCAGGACCAGCAAAAACTTCAGGAGCAAACGGATATTTCGCTTCTGGGTCTGGCCGGAGAAAAAAGAGCTGAGTACCGATGGATAATATTTCATGGTCAACCGAATCGAGCCCGGACGGTTACGGGGAGAGATTCCCCTCGAATGAGGGTGCAGGAAAATCTCTCTTCGGTCCGCGGCCGTGGATCCATCTTTTCTCCCCATCCCCGAATGGAGACATGCGGCGAGAAGCGTTCCGAAAGATCTTTAGGGATGAGCGGTTCTTTCGGCGCTCTGAAAAAGGACCGGGGCGACAAAGCCCACAGATCGGAAAAACCCCTTTCTTAGGTTTTTCTAAATGACCCGGAGGGGAAAGTCAACCCAAATATTTCTCGGAAGGCCCCGGTCATCCGCCTCTCCCTTTCCGGTCTGGATGAGTGGCATACCATTCGAGCTGGTGGAAAATTCCCCGCAGGATGGCCACGTCGCGGTCGCCGAGGTTGGCCCTTCCGAAGATTCGCCTCAGGGTGTGCATGATCCTCTTGGGGTTATTGGAGTCCAGAAAGCCGATCCGCAGGAGGAGTTCTTCCAGGTGGTTGTACATCCCCTCGATCTTCTTGAACTCGGCCAGCTTGGGTAATCCACCCGGAGATAGACAAACTTCGCCCTTGTGCCCCTCCTTCCTTTTCCGCAATCCGCAATCCGCAATCCGCAATTCACTTTGGCTTGCCAGATACAGTTCGTAACCCATCACCATCACTGCCTGGGCCAAATTCAAAGAGGATAGTCCGGGATGAGTGGAAATCCGGATCAGCGCTTGACAGGGGTCGAGTTCCCGGTTCGTCAGGCCCCGGTCCTCCGGCCCGAAGAGAATTGCCACCGGAATCGATCGGGCGTGCTGGAGGATCTCCGGGGAGATTTCGCGGGGAGAGATGAAAGGGCCGCGGTTGATCCCTTTGCGGGCGGAAGTCCCCGCGATCCAGCGGAAGCCTTGGAGGGCCTCTTCGAGAGAGGAGAAGATCTTCGCCTTCTGGAGAATGTCCCTGGCCGACGTGGCCATCATCCTGGCTTCCGCCGACAGAGGGTCCTGCCCCGGGGAAACCAGGATCAGCCTGGAGAGGCCCATGTTCTTCATGGCCCGGCAGATTGACCCGATATTGCCGGCGTATTGCGGCCTGACCAGGACGATGGTGATGTTCCGCAGGGGATCATTGGCCATTCTGAGGAACCCCTTTCTCAGGGATAGGATCGGCTCCTCCGGAATCCTGCTTTCTCGGCTTCTTCGGCCGAGTCGAAGAAGACCCGGTTCTTCGGGCTTACCCGCGCGGCCGAGCGGCTCCCCGGAAGATGATAGACCATGGTTCTTCGATTGCCCACAATCTTTTGCCCGGGTACCGGATATTCCTCAAAAGAGCGGTTCTTTTTGTCTCTCTCGGGAAAACGTCTCCAGGGAGAAAAAAAACTCTCATCCCTCTGGTGGCGGGTCCGGAAATCGCGGGGATGCTCTTTGAGCCCCTGGGTCCGGTCCCACACCCCCAACCCCTTTTCCCGCGCCAAATTTTCAGCCCCCTCCAGCCGCGCGGTATACCTACCCGGGGCCGCAGCCCGGTAGAAAAAAGCGTTTCCCGACGCGATCATTTCCCGGTTGAGGAAGGACTCCCCGATGAAAACATAAGCCAGGAGGCGCCCGTAGGCGTCGCGCTCATCCCGGTTTTCGGTTTCCAGCCGGACCTTGCGGTGCTTCAGCCGGGAGAGGGCAAAATCTCTGGCCTTCCTTCCCCAAGGCTCCTGCCCTTCCTGTTTGCCGCTGGCCATCTCCGGCGCATCGATCTCCCGCAGGCGGATGAACTCCTCCTGCCCCTCGATGCACGCCAGAAAGGTATCCCCGTCGAAAACCTTGACGACTTGGCCTTGATAGGTTTTGGCCGAAGCGGGAGAGAACAGAAAGAGGAAAAGGAGAAAAAGCAGCCCCTGGATGAAAGTCTTCCTGGGAAACCTGAGCTTCCTTTGAGGACGGCCCCGCCCAGTAAGGAGGATCATTCCGAACATCGGGCATTCTGGCCGGTTATTAATACCCTTTGGCCAGCTCACGATAGGTCTGCATCTCTATCTCGTCAAAGAACTTGTCGTACTGGGGTTTCTCGAGAATTTTGATCGCCTTCCATCCCTCTTTGACTTTTTTCTCGGTGGTGATGAGCAGGGTGACTTCTCTCTCGCGCTGATTAAGCTTCTTGACCGTAACTACCACCTTGGTCCGCACGTTCCCGGCGGGAATGTAATCTGTCTCCACCGTTCCCTTCTCGGTATCCACCTTGGGGTCGGCATACCCCTTCTCCTTGAGAAGGTTGGCGACTCCCCTTATAATGTACTTCTCGTTGAGGGTATAGACCCGCGAGTGCTTTTCCGGCGGTCCCGGGGAAGCTGATTCCTCCTCCTCGCAGGCATTCAGAAAAAAAACAAATAGGATGGGAAGGAGAAAAAGCCCTCCCCATCTTCTCAACCAAAACCTTGATCCGAGGTGTGAATGGTATCTGGAAATGGGAGTCCTCCTTTATGTGGGGCTAACTCTTTTTGGAAGTTTTGGCAAAAAAGCCGCCGAAAACGGGCTGACTCTTCTTGCTCCCGCATTTGGGACACTTGTATTTCCTTGCCTCCCGCTCTTTTACCGAAAGGTGAAGAGAATATTTCTTGCGGCAATTCTGGCATTGGAACTCGTAGTTTGGCATAACAGAGCCTCCTTTCCGTTTTTATGCTATGGACTCCGGTTCCAAGATGGACACCAGACCTAGCGATCCAGCACGTGCATCCTTAACAGCCGCTTTCCATGCGGGTTTTCAATGCAGCCTGCTCCAGGATTGTTGATCATTCAGGGTTTCCGGCCCGCCCTGCCATGAGAATTCAGTCCCGGCGGGCACCTTGATACAAATTATTGATATCATTGACAATTTTATTGATACGAAAATGTGCAGTGAAGATAAAACCCTTAGATTTTCTAAAATTATGCTACCCAATCAAGGACTTTTCCACAACTTTTTCACAATCTCTGTGGATAATGTTTTCCCCCGTATCCTCCGGGTGGTTTCGATTTCTTCCTCAATTCTCCCCCTCCGCAAGGAGGACTCTACGGGGCTGAAGGTCCTTCAACAATCCGTAGAGGGAGGGCTCCCCGGAAAATTCCAGGAGATGCTCCCAGCCTCCGACGTGGATCATTTTTTTTCTCTGTCTCTGGAGAAAAAGAATGCGAATCTTTTCCGCCATGATAAATTCTCTTTCCTGTATTTCCCGGCTTTTCACCCATACCGAAGGCGGGTGGGAAAAAAGGAATCGAGCCCGATCATAATGGCCTTTCACCTGTACCCGCAGGGGGGGGGAGCGAAGTGCCAACAGGGCACGGATATTTTCCGCAGATACGGTTTCCGACAGATGCGACAGCCTCTCTTCCGAGAATTCGGAGAGATCAATATCCCGGACCCTGCTTCCCGTTTCTTCCGCGTATTCCCTGGCCGCCTGCCATTCAAAGGGTTCTTTGAGCAGCAGGAAGATCCCCTGGATGGCGCCATGGGAAAGAAGGTCCCTCCAGGAAATTCCCGTTTCCCGCTGAATTCTGCGGAGGTTTTCCCTCAGGGTCGCGCGGAAAGCCGCCCCTTTCCGGGCCCGGAAGAATCGGGCGTAGGGGCTGATTTCAACGGAAATGACCGACGGCTGCTCCCGGCGGAGAAGCTCCAGGAGCTTGCGCCTCCCCCCCGGATCGCGATGAACGGTGCCGACCATCAGCAGGGGAGGGGATTTTCCCCGCTCATACCCATCCGCAAGTTGACCTTTTGGGGAACCTTGTGGTAAAGTCAAAACGTCTTCCCCTAAGCTCTTCCGTATCTTCCTCAAAGAGCGCGGACCGAACGAAGAATATTTTTACCCATTTAGGCCGAAAATTCAAGATATTTCCCTATGATTCTAACCTTCGGGAAAGAGTTGATCCTGGTCGCCCTGGCGGGCACCATAGCGGTCATGGGGCTGGGGTTTATCATCCCTCTCTTTCCCATATATGTGGCCCAAAAGGGAGCCAACAATTTTCAGCTGGGGCTGATCGTTTCCGGGTTTACCATCAGTCAATTTCTGGTCCAACCTTTCTTTGGGGGGCTGTCCGACCGCTTCGGGCGAAAGCTCCTGATGGTTGGAGGGTTGGCCTGCTACGGGCTGGTCGCTTCCCTTTATGTCCTGGCCGACACCCTCTCCCATGTCTTCCTGATCCGCCTCCTCCATGGGCTGGGAGCGGGAATGATCTGGCCCGCCCTGGCCGCTTTCATAATTGACCAGGCGCCGAGGCAGCGAAGGGGAGAGACCATGGGTTTCCTCTCCAGCATGGAGATGTTCGGGTTTGCCGTCGGTCCCCTCCTGGGAGGGGCGCTTTATTCCCTGGGGGGAATGAACCTCCCTTTCTTCGGCTGTTCGATCCTGGCCTTCCTGGCTGCAGGACTGATCTGGCGGATGATCCAAGAAAAGACTTTCGCCCCCAGAAGCGTTGGGGTCCGTTTCCTGGAACGTTATGGATTTGCCTCCCTTCGACTGCCCGACATCCGCCTCCTCTGCCTGATCGGTCTGGGGGAAGCTTTTGTCTGGGGAATGATCATGACCCTGCTTCCGGTGATGGCCTCCGGCATGGGAGTGCCGCCGGGGAAGATCGGTTGGCTCTTCAGCGCTTATTTCATCGTCTTCATTTTCCTTCAATGGCCCATGGGGAGATGGTCGGACCGGCACGGGCGGAAAATTCCCATTCTTGTGGGAATGAGCATCTATGCCTCCGCTGTTTTTCTCCTGTCCCTCGGGGGAAGCTTGCTCTATTTCCTTTTGGTCCTGGCTGTCGCCGGCGCCGGATTGGGAACCTACTCCCCCTCGGTGCGGGTCGCCGTTGCCGACCTTTCCTCGGAAAAAGTCCGAGGGGCAAGCATGGGGATTTTCTTCACCACACGCATGCTGGGCTTTTTTCTGGGGCCGAATCTGGGCGGAATGATGGCCGACCGTTTCGGCACGGGATTTCCTTTCCTGGCTGGGGCGGCCGCTCTGGGAATGGGCATCTGGGCGTCCTCCCGCCTGTCGGCCAGGCTTTCCCAGTACTCAGTCCCGATCCATCCCGGGTAAGACCCAGGCGGGTAGGGCAAAAATACACTGGCGGCAACTTCCAACACCCCTCCGGGGAAACGCGAGATGAGGTGAAAAAATGGCTTGCCGAGTGGAGATCGGATTAAAACCCGGCATTCGAGACGCCCGGGGAGAAAAGATCAAACGACGCATCATCGACGACCTGAAGATCTCGCTTGATGCGGTCCGGACCGTAGACGTTTACACGGTGGACGCTTCCCTGTCCAGCGAGGAAATGGAGAAGGTAGCCACCGGTCCTTTCCTGGACCCTGTCATTCAGGACCATTCCCTCGAAAAACCCCTGGGGCAAATGGATTTTGACTGGGCCATCGAAGTGGGCTACAAGCCCGGGGTCACGGACAACGTGGGGCGGACGGCCCGGGAGGCGGTAGAAACCCTTCTGCAGCGGAAATTGAAACCCGGCGAGGGGGTTTACACTTCGGTCCTCTATTTTCTCAAGGGGAAGTTGGCCCGCAGCCAGGCCGAATCCATCGCCACGGGTCTCCTGGCCAATACGCTCATCCAGAGGTTTGAAGTCAAAGACCGGGCCTCATGGGACCCGGCCGTGGGGATGGGGATTACCGTGCCCAAGGTTTTGGCCAAGAATCAGGTCCGGGTGGAAGAGCTGAACCTTCAGGTCAGCGACGAAGAACTCATGCGGATCAGCTCGCGGAGAGTGCTGGCCTTGAGCCTCAAGGAGATGAAGGCTCTCCAGCAATACGCCCAGGACCCGGCCCGCCTGGCGGAGCGGAAAAAAGTCGGGTTGGGGGAGCACCTGACCGACTGCGAAGCGGAGGCCCTGGCCCAGACCTGGTCCGAGCACTGCAAGCACAAGATCTTCAACGGGCTGATCGACTACATCGACGAAGGGGGAAAGGTCCGGCGCATCGACAGCCTTTTCGACACCTACATCAAGGGGTCGACCGACGAAATCCGTAAAGCCATGGGGGAGAAGGACTGGTGTGTCTCGGTCTTTAAAGATAACGCCGGAGTCATGCATTTCAACCGGGACTGGAACCTGGTCTTCAAGGTGGAGACCCACAACAGCCCTTCGGCCCTCGATCCTTACGGCGGGGCCCTCACCGGGATCGTGGGGGTCAACCGGGACCCCTTCGGCACCGGGAAAGGGGCCAAGCTGATCTTCAACGTGGACACCTTCTGTTTTGCTCCCCCGGATTATTCCAAGCCTCTCCCTCCCCGCCTCCTCCATCCCAAGAGGATCTACGAAGGGGTGCGGGAGGGAGTGGAACACGGGGGCAACAAGAGCGGAATCCCCACGGTCAACGGCTCCATCGTCTTCGACGACCGGTACGCGGGAAAACCCCTGGTGTACTGCGGAACGGGAGGAATCATGCCCGGGCTGATCCGGGGAAGGCCCTCCCACAAGAAGCAGGCCAAGCCCGGCGATTTCATCGTCATGACCGGCGGTAGGATCGGCAAGGACGGGATCCACGGGGCCACCTTCTCCTCCGAGGAACTCCACGAAGAGTCGCCCACCAGCGCGGTGCAGATCGGCGACCCCATCACCCAGAAGCGCATGACCGATTTCCTCCTCCGGGCCCGGGACAAAGGCCTTTATCATGCCATCACCGACAACGGTGCCGGGGGCCTATCCTCCTCCGTGGGAGAGATGGCCCGGGACTGCAACGGTTGCGAGATGAGCCTGGAGCGGGCACCGCTGAAGTACGCCGGCCTCGACCCATGGGAGATCCTCCTCTCCGAAGCCCAGGAGCGGATGACGCTGGCCGTTCCCCCGGACAAGATCGACCGGTTCATGGAAATGGCCGGGCGGATGGAAGTGGAAGCCACCATCCTGGGAAAATTCACCGATACGGGGAAATTCCACATCCTCAATGACAGGAAGACGGTGGCTTACCTGGATATGGATTTTCTCCACAACGGCTATCCCACCATGGAACTGCGGGCCCGATGGGAACCGAAAAAATATCCTGAGCCCTCCTTTCCGGACCCTCAAGATTTGACTCCCGACTTGAAGCGGGTATTGGCTCGATACAATGTATGCAGCAAGGAGTCGGTGGTCCGCCAGTATGATCACGAGGTCCAGGGGGGCAGCGCGGTGAAGGCCATGGTGGGGGCCGAGAATGATGGGCCGGGAGATGCCGCGGTCCTGAGGCCCCTCCTTGACTCCTGGAAAGGAGTGGTGGTCTCTTCCGGGGTCTGCCCCCGGTACAGCGATATCGACACCTATCACATGATGGCCTGCGCCATCGACGAGGGCATCCGCAACAACATCGCCGTGGGCGGGAATCTGAAGCAGATGGCCGGGCTGGACAACTTCTGCTGGTGCGACCCCATCCAGTCGGAGAAGACCCCGGACGGGGAATACAAGTTGGCTCAGTTGGTGAGGGCCAACCAGGCTCTCTATGAATACACCCGGACTTTCGGAGTTCCCTGTATCTCGGGCAAAGACTCCATGAAAAATGACTACCTCATCGGGTCGACAAAGATTTCCATCCCTCCCACGGTTCTATTCTCCGTGGTCAGTGTCGTCCCCGATGTGCGCAAATGTGTAACCATGGATGCCAAGAAAGCCCGGGACCTGGTCTATGTGCTGGGAGAGACCCGGGCTGAGACGGGAGGTTCCGAGTATTACGCCCTCCACGGTTCCATCGGCAACCAGGTTCCCCGGGTGGATGGGCCCAAGGCCAAGAAGCTCTACCAAGCCCTGAGCGCGGCGATGAAAAAAGGGTTGGTAGCCTCCTGCCACGATTGTTCCGACGGCGGGCTCGGGGTGGCCTTGGCCGAAGTGGCTTTCGCCGGAGGCCTGGGCATGGACGTGGACCTGCGCTTGGTCCCTTCCTCGGGGGTGGAAAGGAATGATGTTCTTCTCTTCTCCGAGTCCCAGAGCCGTTTCGTGGTGACGGTTCATCCGCAGAACCAAAAGGCCTTCGAGGCCTGCATGAAGGGCAAGGTCTTCGCCCGGGTCGGCCGGGTTAAGGCCGAAAAATATCTCACCTTGAAAGGGCTGCGGGGAACGATCGTTCTCCGCGCGGACATCGATGAATTGAAAGCGGCCTGGAAAAAACCGCTCATGTGGTAAAGAAGCGGGGAGCTAAGAGCAAGGAGCGGGGAGCAGGGAGTTAAAACCTTATTCTTTACTCCATGCTCCACGCTCCACGCTCTATGCTGTATTTAGAGGGGTGATTATGAAAAAAGTCAAGGCTCTGGTTCTGGCGGGGAACGGAATTAACTGTGAAATGGAGATGGCCCATGCCT
The DNA here is from genome assembly GCA_001304105.1 of Deltaproteobacteria bacterium SM23_61. Lineage (GTDB taxonomy): Bacteria > Desulfobacterota > SM23-61 > SM23-61 > SM23-61 > SM23-61. Next base: position 2,098 of record LJUR01000055.1, on the reverse strand, counting down.
GCAGACTGGCCGGGGCCGACGCGGTGGATATCGTCTACATTTACGACCTCCTCTCCGGGGAAGGAAAACTCGATGATTACCATTTCCTGAACCTGCCCGGCGGATTTTTGGATGGCGACGACCTCGGGTCGGCCAAGGCCATGGCCCACCGGTTGAAATACGCCCGCATTGCCGGGAGCGGGGAGCGGCTGGAAGAAGCGATCCTGCGCTTCATCCGCGAGGGCAAGCTGATCCTGGGGGTCTGCAACGGCTTTCAGCTCATGGTCAAATCGGGGCTGATTCCCGCCATGGGAAAAAGCTATGGACACCAGAGCGTAACTCTCACCTTCAATGATTCGGGCCGGTTTGAAGACCGGTGGGTGTACCTGAAGGTAAACCCTGAAAGTCCGTCCGTTTTTACCAAAGGGCTGAAAGGACTTTACTTGCCCGTTCGCCACGGAGAGGGAAAGTTCATTCCCCGGGATGAAGAAGTCCTGGCCGAACTGGACCGGGAAAACCTGATCGCCCTGCAGTATTCGGATCCCGAATATCAAAATCCCACCATGGAGTACCCACGAAACCCCAACGGCGCCGTCTCGGCCATCGCCGGGATTTGCGACGAAACCGGCCGGCTCTTCGGCCTCATGCCTCACCCGGAGGCTTACCTGTATTTCGTGAATCATCCCCGGTGGACCCGGGAAAAGGTCCCGGAAGAGGGGATGGGGTTGGCCATTTTTCGGAATGCAGTCGAATACATCAGGAAGAATTTATGAAATGCTTCCGCTTTTCCTCAACCAATAAACTAGAAAAGTAGGCCAAATTTGATCCATTCCTAGAGAGACACCTGCCCTCCGCCGACTGTACGGCATAAGGCCGCGCCAAGGGATCTCGTTTGCTGCAAGGGTATCCTGGAACGGAATCCATAGCCAGCCTTCGGGTAGTCGGCCTTCATGAAACCATGGAGAAGGGGGTGATAACTTTACTTCTGCTAAATTTTTTCCGCAGTTGCAATCCAACACTTTGAAAAGACTTCGTAAAATTGAAAGGAGGCGCAAAATGAGATTGAACCCCAGCAAAAGCCTTATTCTTGTCGTTTTTCTCGGCCTAACCTTGGTCTTAGGAGGAATTTCTTCCGCTGCCGGACCAGATCCTAAAAAGGTCAGTGCCGTATTGAAGGCTGGCGGCGGGGCCGTCGGAGGAATCGGCTTTATGGTCATGACCGGCATGTCCAAGGTTGTAAAAGGGGCTTATCCGAAGATTGATATTACCGTCGTTCCAGGGGGATGGGTGGGCAATCTCTATCGCGTCGAAAAAGGCGAACTTGACATTGGCAGCACAACCACCGCTATGTGCGCCCTCGCCGAAGCGAAAAAGGCTCCTTTTGATAAACCCCTCCCCAAAGTCAAGGCCCTGTACAGCACCCAGGACAAGCTTTATTACTTCGCCATCGTGAGGAAAGATTTGGAGGTTAACACCCTGGCAGAGCTGTTTAAGAAAAAGCCTTCCGTTCGCTTGTGTGTCATTCAGAAGGGAACGACCACCGAGTTGATGTGGAGAAACGTTTTTGGATCCCAAGGCATTACCTGGGAAGATATTTCCAAGTGGGGCGGGAAGATGAACTTCGTAGCCTGGGCGGATGGCGTGAATTTGGTGAAAGATGCCCATGCAGACGGAATCCTTGCCGTAGGCGTTCGCAAGATCGGATGGGCCATGGATCTCACCAACACCCGACCCATGAAGATCCTGAAATGGGACCCGGACCTTCTGGGCATGCTGAAAAAGAGATTCGGATTTGGGAAGGATGCGATTCCGGGGAATACTTATCCGGGTATCACGGAAGACGTTCTTTGCCCTACGGATTCCGGCGAGGCGATCGTGAACGCTGGAGTAAAGGCTGACGTGGTGAAGGCGATTTTAACGGCCCTGGCCGACAATGCTCAGGCCTATTCGAAACATCACGCTGCCCTGACCAATTTTAAGGCTGCAGGAATGGCCGAAACCCTGAAGCTCCCCCTGCATCCTGCGGCGCTCGAATTCTACAAAAGCCGCGGCATCGCTACCCCTTAAATGATGAGGAGAGGCCCCCTGTTTCCTTCGGAAAAGGGGGCCTTTCGTTAGG
>LJUR01000054.1 GCA_001304105.1 Deltaproteobacteria bacterium SM23_61 | reverse complement strand
GCCAATTTCATCCGCGATCTGTTCATGCTGGTCAAGGCGAAAGAACCATGATTCCCATAAGCCCGGAAACAGCCACCGTTTTGATGTTCGGGGGGATCATTTTGGGCATCCTCCTGGGATACCCCCTGGCCTTCAGCCTGAGCGGAGTCTCGATGGTCATGGGGCTCCTCTTCGGGGGAACGGGGGTGTTCGATATGTTTTACCTCCGGCTCTACGGGATCATCACCGAATACGTCTTTCTGGCCTTCCCGCTCTTCGTTTTCATGGGGATCATGGTGGAACGGTCCGGGGTGACCGAGAGGCTCTTCGGATCCCTGTACCTTCTGCTGGGGGGGTTCAGAGGAGGGCTGGCCATCGCCACTTTGCTTCTGGGGGTGATCGTCGCTGCCTCGGTGGGGGTGATCGGCGCCTCCGTGGTCATGCTGGGGCTGATCGCTCTTCCGGCGATGGTGGGGCGGAAGTACAACAAGGCCATGGCCTCGGGAACGATCTGCGCCGGGGGAACGCTGGGAATCCTCATCCCGCCGAGCGTCATGCTGGTGGTGTACGGACCGACGGCCAACATATCGGTAGGCGAGCTTTTCATGGGCGCTTTCGTCCCCGGCTTCCTCCTCGCCAGCCTTTACATCGGCTACATCGCCATCCGCTGCGCCCTCATTCCCGAAGACGGACCGGCCATGCCCCGGGAGGAAAGGACGGTCCCCTGGGGGAAGAAAATGACCCTCCTCTTCACATCTTTGCTCCCGCCGGTGGTCCTGATCCTGGCGGTCCTGGGGACCATCTTCTTCGGTATCGCCGCGCCCACGGAAGCGGCCGCCATGGGGGCGCTCGGCGCGATGTTATTGGCCCTCGGCTACGGAAAATTGAATCTGAGGAATGTCTGGGACACGACCTTTCAGACCATGCATACCACGAGCATGGCTCTTTTCATCGCCGTGGGGGCCAACATGTTCACGGGGATGTTCCTCAGCCTGGGGTGCGGCGATGTGCTTACCAATATGATCACCGGATTTCCCCTCGGCAAATGGGGAATCTTTGCCTTCATCATGTTTATCCTCCTGATCCTCGGTATGTTCATCGACTGGATCGGAATCGTCCTGGTGATGGTTCCGCTCGTCACCCCCATCGGGGATGCGCTGGGTTTCGACCGGCTCTGGTTCGCCATGATGGTGGTGGTGAATCTGCAGCTCTCTTTTATCTCCCCGCCCTTTGCTTACGCCATCTTTTTCCTCCGGGGAATCATCCCGGATGAGATGGGCATAGACACCAGCACCATCATTCGAGGGGTCCTTCCCTTTATGGCGCTCATCGCCGTGGGGCTCATCTTGATGGTCATCTTTCCGGAGATCATCCTGTGGCTCCCCAACACGATGATGAAGCGGTAGCGGCAGAATCCCGGGTATCCATTTTTCCCTCCTCTGGGCTCGTCCAAATTCTGAAAATCCCTTGAGGGTCTGCGGATACGGATCAAGGAGTAGTTTGGGTGATATGGGAAAAAGGTTAATCTACTTTGACAATGCGGCCACTTCTTTTCCCAAACCGGAAGAAGTGACCCGGGCCATGGTTCATTTTTCGAATGAGATCGGAGCCAGCCCGGGCCGCTCCGGGCACCGGCTGGCCATCGAGGCGGGCCGGGTCGTCTTTGAAGCCCGCGAGGGAATTGCCCGACTCCTCGGATTGAAAGACTCCTCCCGGGTTGTTTTCGGGCTGAATGCCACCGAGGGGATCAACCAGGGATTGAAAGGCCTGCTCAGGACCGGGGATCACGTGATTACTTCTTCCATGGAACACAATTCGGTCATGCGCCCGCTGAGGGCCATGATGAAGGAAGGGCTGGAGGTTAGCATTGTTCCGTGCTCGCAGGAGGGTTTCCTGGACCTTTCGGAGGTGAGGAAAGCCATCAGGCCGGATACCCGGATGCTCGTCCTGAATCACGCCTCCAACGTGGTGGGAACCCTGCAGCCCCTGGCCGAGATTGGCGAAGTTTGCCGCCAGCAAGGCGTTCTCTTCTTTGTGGATGCCGCCCAGTCAGCGGGAGCCATTCCCATCGACATGCATCGAGAGAAGATCGATCTCCTGGCCTTTACCGGTCATAAGGCCCTTTTCGGGCCCCAGGGGACGGGGGGGCTGGTCCTGGGGGAAAGGGTGGACGAGAAGGAGCTGGTTCCGGTGAAGAGAGGAGGAACGGGGAGCCGTTCCGAGCAGGAAGAACACCCGGATTTCCTGCCCGACCTGTGCGAGAGCGGAACTCCGAACGCCTTGGGCTTGGCCGGTCTCCTGGCCGGGCTGGAATTCGTGATGAAAGTGGGGATCGAGGAAATCCGCCAGCAGGAAAAACGGCTCACCGCAAAGCTCCTCCAGGGCCTTCGGGAGATCGACGGCGTAAAGTTGTACGGGCCCGGAACGGCGGAAAAACAATTGGCCACGGTTTCGTTCAACATCCAGGGGATGGCGCCTTCCGAAGTGGGCCTGAGGCTGGATGAAGACTTCGGGATTCTCTGCCGGGTGGGGCTTCATTGCGCCCCTGCCGCTCACCGCACCCTGGGAACTTTTCCCGAAGGAACTGTGCGCTTCGGGTTGAGTTACTTGAATCGGGCAGAAGAAGTCGAAAAAGCCTTACGGGCGGTGCAGCGCATAGCCCGGGGGGAAGCTTGAAGATGGCCCAGGGCGTTATTCTCTTTCCTTCCATCCATTTCGCCCTTCGGGCGGAGAAACTGGTGAAGCAAAAGGGGATTCTCCACAAGCTGATCCCCGTTCCCCGCCACCTGAGCTCCGACTGCGGGGTCTGCCTGCGCGTTCCCTGGGAGAAAAAAGAAGAGGTATTGGGGATTCTGGGTCAAGGCAGCGTGAAGGTAGACGGAGCTCATCCGCTTCCTGACAAAAGCTGAAAGAATAAAGTTCGACCGGCTTTTTCCTCCCCGAAAAATTTCTTGACCCCTGGGCTCCTGATTAGTATACTTACCGGTAGGTAAATAATCTCTTCCAAAAGCCCATACCCCCTCACTTCGCGGTCGGTCCCAGGTTCGGGGCGTCCGGGAAGGGGGGGAATTTCTTTGTCCAGAGGGTCGAGCCAGGACCATGAAAAGCGATAAGAGAATGGCTGGAAGGAAAAACGGGAAGGAACCGGGAAACGAATCCGTCCGCCACCGCCTTCTGGCCGCGGCCACCGATCTCTTCACCCGGAAGGGGTATGCCGCCACCACGGTCCGCGAGATCGTGGGCGCAGCCGGGGTGACCAAACCGGTTTTGTATTACTACTTTCGCAACAAGGAAGGGATCTACCTGGAACTCATGCAAGAGGCCTTTTCCCGGCTGGAGGAACTGATCGCCGGCTCGGAAGGGGACCGGGGAAGCGCATCCCAGAAACTTCTTCGCCTCTGCGACCGGCTTTATACTCTCTTCATGGAAAATGTCAAAGTGGCGCGGGTGATGTATTCCATCTATTACGGACCCCAGCAGGGAGCGCCCTTCTTTGACTTCGATTCCTACCATCTGAAATTCAAGGAAGCCGTCCGGCGGATCATTCAGGAAGGAATCCGCAAAGGAGAATTCAGGAAGGGAAACCCTGAGGATATGACCTGGGCCATTCTCGGGGCGATCAATGTGGCCATAGAAGTCCACCTGGGTCACATCGAGCTGGAATTAGGGCGTGAGGGGCTCGCCCGGGTTCTAAGACTCATCTTTCAAGGAATATCAGCGGAGAAGGGGAGACGGAAGTGAGACGAAGAAACAGAAATGGTGCTTGGACCGCCCTTATCATTTTTCTGGGGGTGATGGCCGGTGGATGCTCCACCCAGGCCGAGGATAAAAAGCAGGCCCCCAAGGTCGCCGAACGCCCTCCGGTAGCCGTGGAGGTGACGAGGGTCAGGGCTTCAGAGGTCACCGGGGCCATCGAGGTGACCGGCTCCCTTTCCTATAAGTTCGGGGCCCACGTGAGGTCGGAGTACACCGGGATCGTAACCGAGGTTTGGGTCACCGAATGGGTCCGGGTGAAGAAGGGCGATCCCCTGGCCAAGCTGGACACCCGGGAGGCGGAAGTGGTCTTGCAGAAGGCCAGGGCCTCTGTGGAGGTGGCCAAGGCCAGTATTCTCCAGGCCGAGGTTTCCCAGAACCGGGCCAACCGGGAGTTTGAGCGGGCCCAGAAGCTGAAGGAAACGGGTTTGATCACCCAGCAGAATTTCGATGATGCCCGCACGGAAACGGAAGCCGCCAAGGCCCGGGTCGAAGCCGCGAAAGCCCAGCTCAAGGTGGCCGAGGAAGACGTCCTCTATGCCCAGACCCGTCTTTCCAAGTCCTTGATTCGTTCCCCCCTCGACGGCATGGTCTCCCTGCGGAACGTGAACGTGGGCGATTTCGTGGGAGAGATGGGGGCCAAGCCCATGTTCCGCATCGTGGACACCCGGATTCTGGAGCTTACCGTCACGGTGCCCTCCGCTGAAATGGGCAGGCTCCGGATCGGCCAACCCCTCCATTTTTCAACCGATGCTTTTCCCGGCAAGTCTTTTGCCGGAAAAGTCATGTTCATCAACCCGGTGGTGAACGAGGCCGACCGTTCCATCAAGGTCGTGGCCGAGGTGGAAAATCGGCAGAATCAGCTGAAGGGCGGACTTTTCGTCCAGGGCCGGATCCTGACCGGAAAACGCACCGGGGTCCTGAAAATCCCCCGGGCCGCCCTTCTCAGCTGGGATGTGGCGGGAAAAAAAGCAGAGGTATTTACAGTAAATCAGAATGTGGCCCGGCGAAGGGAAGTCCGCACCGGGGGCAGCTTCGGCGACCAGGTGGAGGTCGCATCGGGGCTGGCTGCCGGGGACCGGGTCATCAGCCGGGGGGGCTTCAACGTGAAGGACGGGGGCAAAGTGAATGTGACCCGGATCAACGGGGAGAAATAATAAGATGTTTCTTTCCAACCTATCCATCAAGAGGCCCATCTTTGCCACGGTCATGATGCTGGCCCTGGTCACCCTGGGAATTTTTTCCTACCGCCGGCTGGCCGTGGACATGTTCCCCGACGTGGAAATTCCCGTTGTCTCCGTGGTGACCAAATTCCCGGGATCATCCCCGGAAACGGTGGAGAAGGAAGTCAGCAAGCGCATCGAGGAGGCGGTCAACCCCATCTCGGGGGTCAAACACGTCATGTCCACCTCCCGGGAGAGCGTCTCCACCGTGGTCATCCAGTTCCATCTGGAAGTGAGGGTCAACGACGCGGCCCAGGAAGTGCGGGCCAAGGTGAGCGCCATCCGGGGAGACCTGCCCGGGGGCATCGAGGAGCCGATCATCCAGAAACTGGATTTTGCCTCCTTCCCCATTGCCTCCCTGGCCCTGCGGTCGGAGAACCTCTCCCCGCGGGACCTGACCACCCTGGTGGAAAAGAAGATCCAGAAGCGCTTTGAGAACATTTCCGGAGTGGGAAAGATCGACCTGGTGGGCGAGTCCAAACGCGAGGTCAAGGTGAACATCGATCCCCTCCGCCTCGAAGCCCTGGGCATGGGGGTGGATGAAGTCATCGCCGGGTTGCAGTCGGAGAACGTAAACACCCCCCTCGGGCGGCTGAACCGGGGCGGCACGGAATACACGCTGCGTGTTTCGGGAAAACCCGATGCGGTGGAGCAGTTCAAAAGCATGGTGATCGCCCGGAGGGGAGGACGCCCGATCCCCCTGGCGGAAGTCGCGCAAGTCAGTGATGGGATCGAGGAACAACGGTCCCTGGCCCTGGTGAACGGTATTCCCGCCATCGGGATGGACATCCTGAAACAGTCCGGGGCGAACACGGTGGGGGTGGTGGAACGGGTCAAGAAGGAGATCGAAGTTCTGCAGAAGGAGCTCCCTCCCGGCACCACGGTTGAAATGGTCCGGGACGCCTCCATCATGATCCGGGATTCCGTGCGCGACGTGGAAGAGACCCTGATCCTGGGCGGAATGCTGACCATCCTCATCGTCTTCTGCTTCCTCAACTCCTGGCGTTCCACGGTGATCACCGGCTTAACCCTCCCCATTTCGGTCATCTCCGCCTTCACGGTCATGAACTTCCTGGGCATGACCCTGAACGTGATGACCCTCATGGCCCTCTCGCTGGCCATCGGGCTCCTGATTGACGACGCCATCGTGGTGCGGGAAAACATCGTCCGCCACCTCGAACGGGGACAGGACCATTTTACCGCCGCCCGGGAAGGGACCAGCGAGATCGGTCTGGCGGTCCTGGCCACCACGATGTCCGTGGTGGCCGTGTTTGTCCCGGTGGCTTACATGAAAGGAATCATCGGGAGGTTCTTCTTCCAGTTCGGAATTACCGTGGCCTTTGCGGTCCTGGTCTCCCTTTTCGTTTCCTTCACCCTGGACCCCATGCTTTCCTCCCGCTGGGTGGACCCGGACATTCAGCGCGCCGGGAAGCGCCACTTCATCGCCCGGATCCTGGATATTTTCAATCACTGGTTTGACCGCACAGCGGACGGATACCGGTCGGTGATCGGGTGGGCCCTCGATCACCGCAAGACCGTGCTCTTCCTGGCCGCGGCGTCCTTCTTGGCGGGACTGGGCGTGTTTTCCGTTCTGCAAACGGAGTTTTTCTCCAATTTCGACAAGGGGGAGTTTCAGCTCAATTTCAAGAGCGCACCGGATGCCTCCCTGGAAGAGACGCGGAGCCGTCTGGCCGCGATCGAGGCAGCCTTGAAAGAAATTCCCGAGGTGAAACATACCTACTCGACCATCGGGGCCGGAGACACGGGAACGGTGCGCGATGGCCGCGTATTCGTAAAACTCAAGGAACGGAAAGAGCGGAAGCGCAATCAGGCGGAGCTCCAGCGGGATTTCAGAGCCCGGATCGAAAAGATCCCCGGAGTGCTGCCAGCCATCCTGGAATGGGCGGGAGGGAGCAGCGAAAAACCCCTGGTGGTGAACATCCGGGGCGAGGACATCACCCTCCTCAAGCAATATGCCGCGCAACTGAAGAAAGAGATCTACAAGATCCCCGGAATCGTGGACCTGGAAGTCACCCTGGAACAGGACGTTCCCGAGTTTCGCCTCACCGTGGACCGGGAAAAGGCCACGGACGCGGGGGTGATGACCGCGGATATCGTACGGACCGTGGGGGCCCTGGTAGGCGGGCAAGCGGTCTCCACCTATGAGGATGAGGACGGGGACGCGGTCAACGTGCGGGTGAGGCTGCCCCAGGACCTCCGGGAAAACCCCGGCCAGGTGGGAAGGCTGAAGCTCGCCGTACAGAGACCCGGTAGCCTGCCGGCCCTGATTCCCCTGAATAACCTGGCGAGTTACGGGATGAGCACCACTCCCTCGGAAATCAACCGGCAGGACTTGACCCGCCAGGTGGTGATCACCGCCAATCTTGACGGGCTTCCCTTGGGCACGGCCGTAAAAAAGGTGAAGGAAGCGGGGGCGAAACTCAGCCTGGCTCCGGGGTACCGGATCGTCTTTTCCGGCGAGGCCGAGGACATGGCCGAGTCCTTCGGCTACATGGCCGAAGCCCTGATCCTGGCCGTCATCTTCGTCTACCTCATCCTGGCCGCCCAGTTCGAATCCTTCATCGACCCACTGGCCATCATGTTCTCTCTTCCCCTGTCGATCGTGGGTATGGCCGGCATGTTGTGGCTCACCCGGGGGACCATCAACATGATGTCCCTGATCGGACTCATCATGCTCATGGGCCTGGTCACCAAGAACGCCATTCTCCTGGTGGACTTCACCAAGACCCTGAGGGCGCGGGGAATGAATCGGCGGGAGGCCCTGATCACCGCCGGCCGGGCGAGGCTGCGGCCCATCCTGATGACCACCCTGGCCATGATGTTCGGGATGCTGCCTCTGGCCCTGGCCCTCGGGCAGGGGGCGGAACTCCGGGCTCCCATGGCCCGGGCGGTCATCGGGGGATTGATTACTTCGACGCTGCTCACCCTGCTGGTCGTTCCGGTAGTGTACACGGTTTTGGATGATGTGGGCGGGTGGATCCGCCGCCGATGGGAAGGAAAAAAGGAGTCTGAGGGATGAAGCGACGATCGCCATTGAATGTTTTTGGGTTCAGGCAGGTTTTGGTTGTCGGGTTTCTTGGGTTCCTGGGTTTGGGAATTCTATCTCCTCCTTCAGGCCTGGGAGAAGAAAAGGGAGTAAGAGTCTTGACTCGGGAAGAGGGGCTGCGAATCGCCCTGGAGAAGAACAAGGACATCCAGAAAGCCCAGGAATACCGGAACAGCGTGATGGGGCGTTACGTGGAAGAGCGTTCCGCCGCGCTTCCCCAGCTCCAGCTTTCCGCGGGATTCCTCCGGGACCGGGATGATGCCACCCAGGAGGCCTTTCGCGGACTCTTCCCGGCGGAAAAGGAAACCTGGGCGGCGGAGGTGGGAGTTACCCAGATCATTTACAGTTTTGGAAGAGTGGGCGCGGCCATCCGGGCGGCCAAGATCGGCCTGGCAACTGCGGAGGACCAACTGCGCATTTTCCAGCAGGCTGCCTTGCGGGATGTATCCTCGGCCTTCGACGATGTGCTGCTGGCCAAAGAGATCCATGCCCTGGCGGTGCAGAATTTTGACCAAAAAGTCCGGATTCAGGGTGAGACCCGCCGCAAGCATGCCGCCGGAGTGGCCACGGACTATGACGTCCTGGCCGCGGATGTGGCCGTGGAAAACGCCCGCCCGGAGGTCATCCGGAGGGAAAACCAGATCCGCCTGACCCGGGAAAAACTCCGCTTCCTCCTGGGGCTGGAGGGGGAAGAAGTGGATGCCCAGGGTACCTTCGAAGAGACCATCACCCCCTATCCTTCCTACGAAAAAGGGGTGGATACGGCCTGGACGAGCCGTCCCGACCTCTCCGACCTGCGGAAGCGAATCGGCATTGCCGCCGAGCTGGTCAAGATTTATGATGCGGAGGATAAACCCCGCGTGGACCTGAAAGCTTCTTACGGCTATCGGGATATCAACTACATCGATGAGGCCAGGGGAGACGGTCAGGTCTGGAGCGCGGGAGTGTTTCTGACCTTCCCCTTCTTCGATGGGATGCGCAGCCGGGGAAAAACCGCCCAGGCAAAGAGCGACCTCAGATCATTGAAGATCGATGAAGCCAAGCTGAGGGACTCCATCGCCCTTCAGGTGCGGGATGCGGTCAACGCCTGCCGGGAGGCGGAGGAGATCGTCAGAGCGATTTCCGGGACCGTCAGGCAGGCCGAGAGACTTCTTTACATGGCGGAGCGGGGTTACGAATACGGAGTGAAAACCAAGCTCGAGGTGGACGATGCCCAGCTGAGCGTCATCCAGGCCAAAGGGAACCTGGCCCGAGCCCGTAGGGACTACTCCGTGGCCCGGGTGACGCTGGACTGGGTCCTGGGAACGTTGGGGGAAAAAAATCAGCCATTAAGCTATTCGCGATCCGCTTTCAGCCAAAAATGAAACCGATTGCAGGGGCCCAAGGGGCGTGGTATAAAGACCTCAAAATCAGGCCCAAAGCCCCTCCGTGCGGGAAGATATTCTGAAAAAAAATTGGTATGAGAACGAAGAGAAGAATTTTTCCGGCTCTGCTACTGGCGCTCGTCTCCCTGGCTTGTTTTCTTCCCGCTCAGGGCGCCGAGCCCAAAAACGTCGTTCTCCTCATCGGGGACGGGATGGGTCCTGAAGCCGTGGGGCTGGCCGTCTATTATAACCGCTTCATGAACGGGATGGACAAGCGCTTGAACATGGAGCGCCTGATGGCCGCGGGGAATACCGGTTACTGCCTGACCTATCAGTATGGCACGGTGGTCACCGGTTCCGCCTCCGCAGGCACTGCGCTGGCCTCGGGTGTGAAGACCCGGGATACCATCCTCGGGAAAGATCATGATGGCAGATCGATGAAAACCCTCGTGGATATTGCCCGGCAACTGGGAAAATCAGCCGGAGTCATCAGCAACACCCGCCTGACCCACGCAACCCCCGCCGCTTTTTATGCCCATGTCATCCACCGGCGTATGGAAAACGAGATTGCCGTCCAGCTGGTCGAGCGAGGAGACCTCGCTGTGGCCCTATCCGGGGGGGCACGGCACTTTATTCCCGCCGGAACGAAGGTGGAAGATCACCCCGACCTGAAGGGCATCGACAAACAAGCAGGGTGGGGAGGGTCCAGGAGGAAAGACAGCCGGGACCTGATCGCCGAGGCCAGGAATAAGGGCTATTCCTTGGTCGCCAATGAAAGGGAGCTCCTGGCCCTGGATGCCCAAAAGACGGAGAAGCTCTTGGGACTCTTCTCTGCGTCCGGTTTTCCCAGCGCCATCGACCGGCAGCCCCGGCACCAGACCGGGGTCCCGACCCTTTCCCAACTGAGCGAAAAGTCCCTGGAAATCCTGAAAAGAAATCCCCGGGGATTTTTCCTGATGGTGGAGGGGGGGCAGATCGACTGGGTGGAACATGGAAACGACGTGGCCAGCGTTCTTCACGAGGTGCTGGAATTCGATCAGGCCATCGGGGTGGTGATGGCTTTTGCCGAAAAGAATCCGGACACTCTGGTGATCGTGACCGCCGATCACGACACGGGAGGCCTGGCGATTGGCTACAGCAACTACAACCCTCCGTCGCCGGTCAAGCTGCCCAGCGGGGAGACCTGGAAGACAAAATACAATTTTGGCGATAGATCCATATTCGAAAAGATGGCCGGGCAAAAGAAGTCCTTCTTGAAAATGTTCCGGGACAGCCAGGGAAACCCGGCGGCCTTTAAGAAAGAGGTGGAAGAGAACAGCCTTTTCAAAATCTCCGAAGAAGAGGCCGCGGCCATGCTCTCCAGGGATGCAAAAGGAGCCTTCCCTGCACCGAAGGGGTACAGCGAGGTTTTCGTCCGCGCGGCAGTCAGCCCCACCGCCTCGATGGCCCATCTTTTCGGGAAAGAGACGAATACCGCCTGGGCCGTGGGGACCCACACCCACACGCCGGTGATGATCTTCGCCGACGGTCCGCTGGCGGAGAAGTTCCGGGGACTTCTGGACAACGTGGATGTCCCGCAGATCATTGCGAGAGGATGGGGAGCGACATTGCCAGCCCCCAAATAATTGGGTTACCTTATAAGAATGCGGAATGTGGAATGCGGAATAGAGAATTAAGAACAAAAAAATCTGTTTAAATTCCGCACTCCAAATTCCGCATTCCGAATTTCAATTTTTCCTGAGGAGGTTTCAATGGCTTATTGGAAAAGAGGGCTGTGGATCATTCTGCTTCTGTTCCTGGCAACGGGTGGTACGGGTTGCACTTTTTTTGTGGCCGCAGGAGCCGGGGCTGCCGCGGGAATTGGAACGGCGGAGTACATCGGCGGGGAGTTGAAGCAGGCCTATGCCGCGCCCATGGAAAGGACCTGGGACGCTTCCATCGCGGCTGCCGATGAGCTCAGGGTGAGGACCACGGAGAAGTCCATCGACAACCTGGACCAGAACCGGGTCATAAAAGGAAAAACCGAGGAGGGCAAAGATCTGCAGATCTCCCTGGAGAAACTGGGCAAGGATGTGACCATGGTCAAGGTACGCATCGGCCTCTTCGGGGATGAAAAGATTTCCAGAACTATTCATGAAACGATCGCCAAAAATCTAAAGAAATAAGAAAACCGCGCATGGCTAAAATTCAGGTTGACCAGGAAAAATGCATCGCCTGCGGGGACTGCGCCACGGCCTGCCCGGCCATATTTGTTCTCGAAGGGGGGAAGGTCCGGACCGTCGATGAAGAACACTGCACCCTTTGCGGCCATTGCCTGGCTTTCTGCCCGGCAGAGGCCATATCCATCCGGGAGCTGGATCCCGGGGAGTTTCCCGACATTCCGAAGGACCTGAAGATCTCTGCTGAAACCCTGGGAACCTTCCTCCGCTCCCGCCGCAGCTGCCGGGTCTTTGCCGACAAGGAAGTTCCCCGGCAGGCGTTGGAGAAACTGATCGACATGGCCCGCTATGCCCCCTCGGGCCATAATTCTCAAAACTTCGAATTCGTGGTGATCAACAACCGGCAGATGGTGCGCGCCCTCGCTCAAAGGACAGCGGTCTTTTACGGAAATCTCTACAAGATGCTGAGCGCTCCCGGGGTCAACATTCCCCCCTGGCTGCAGACCCACATGCGGGGGTTCCGCTTGAACTGGGACTACTACCAGGCGGGTAAGGACCGCATCTTCCGCGACGCCCCGGCCCTGATCGTCATTCACGCCCTGGCGGAAAACAACTCTTCGGCGCAGAACTGCCACCTGGCCATGGCCCACATCATGCTCCAGGCCCATGCCATGGGGCTGGGAACCTGTATCAACGGCTATTTCACCTCCGCCGCCGAGCGGGATCCTTCCATCGTCAAGGAATTGGAGATCCCCAAGGAGAACAAAATCTTTACCTGCTGCACTGTGGGCTATCCGGTTCTGAAATTCCGGAAATTGGTGCAGCGCAAACCGCCGTCCGTCCGCTGGCTGTGAAGGAGGAGGCCATGGAAGTCAAAGTCGGGAATGCAAGGATAGAACTCGCAGAGGGAGATATTACCAGCCAGGATACCGACGCCATCGTCAACGCGGCCAACAGGAGCTTACTGGGGGGCGGAGGGGTTGACGGAGCCATCCACCGGGCTGCCGGGCCGCAGCTTCTTACGGAATGCAGAACCTTGGGCGGGTGTGAAACCGGCGAAGCCAAATTAACCAAGGGCTACAACCTGAAGGCTGGGCATGTGATTCACACCGTCGGCCCGATCTATCATTCCGCCGGCAAGAAAGCCCCCGAGCTTCTGGCCAACTGCTACCGCCGGAGCCTGGAAGTGGCCAGCCAGAACAAGCTGAAGAGCATCGCTTTTCCCTCCATCAGCACGGGGGCCTACGGCTATCCCCTGGAAGAAGCAGCGCCCATTGCCCTCAAGACGGTGATGGATTATCTGAAGGCCCATCCGGATATTCAGCTGGTCCGCTTCGTCCTCTTCGGGCGGGACGCGTATCAGGCTTACGAAAAAGCGCTGAGAGATCTCGCTAAGAAGATCTGAACCACGGGAACCCCTACACCGTCTCCCTTTCTCTTTCTCGCCCACCCTGTCCAGGGGGCGAAAAAATTCGCTTGGCAAAATAAGGATTAAAAGCGAACCCCCGCCCGCAGCGCCACGAATGGACCGTTGCCGATGCTCACCCGGTTCTGGTCCCGGTCTTCGTAATCCCTCCCCTCGAAGTAGAACCGGTCGAAGGCATATCCCCCTGAAAAATCAAGGGATACCTGCCGGTTCAGGGAAACCTGGATACCGGCGGAGACTTGCTTTTCATAATAGAAAAGCCGGTCCTTATCATCCTGTCTTTCCGCCCGGTAGTAGCTCTCGTTTCTCCATTCGAAGTTGCCGTAGAGGTTCAAAGATTTAAGGGGACTGTAGGTGACCCTGGCCCGGACCGACCGGACAATAAAGTAGGAAAAGGATAGAGATACTTCTTTTACCGGCCTTAGGTTGAGGAAAGCGAAGGGAATACCCACCACCAGGCGCGCTTGATCATTTGGTTCATACCAGTACCCGACCCCGGGAAGCGGGACATTGGGGAGAAACTCCCGGGTCTTGGAATAATTCAAGAAAAGGAGCCAGGCGTTGCGCCCTCCATCCGGGACGCGGGCGAAGAGATTCACGTCAAGAAGAATCTCGTCCCAGCTGGCAAAAGGTTTATCGCTGGCGGACCCAAAACCCAAAGCGACTCCCCCGATCCATCCGTTCTCAAAGCGCTGTCGATATTGCCCTCCCAGTCGGATATTCCATAATTCATCGGGAAAGGATTCTCCGGTGTCGGGCATGATTGCGGCCGTCCCCACGTCCTGGGCCCGGAGGTTGAGGTATGCCGATGCATCCCTCTGGGAGCTCTGCAGGAAGGGCACAAGAGTAAAGAGTCGATGTTCGTTCAGCTTGAAGTCCTTGCCCTGGGAGGCGACCTCCTCTGTTGAGTAGCCAAGAAACTGGTAATTCAAAGACGGCCTGGCTTTTCCTATTTCGCCCCCGATCCATCGAAGAGCATCATCCTGGGCCGAAGCGGAGAGGGGCAGGAGCAGAGAAAAAGCCAAGCTTGAAACGATGAGGAATAAAAAAGCGCAACCAGTCAATGTCCGATTCATAGTTGACATATTCTTTGTTTCCTATTTCAATCCATTTTTGCTGCCCGCTCGACAGGTTCATCCCTTTTGATCTGGGAAGGGAAGGGCAGATCGCGCGAGACGCGTGACGGGTCCCTCCTCCAGGGACGCTATTTTTTTCACGTAATCGTCAATCTTGAATTTCCGGCGTAAACCGGCGTCGTTCATGTAGCGCACTTGGCCGAAGATCTTCCGCTCCCCCCAGGGCCGGTCGTGCTTGCCGAAGCACCAGGCAAAGTAAACCGCGATGCGGAAAGCCTCCTCGGGGCTGGCGCACCACTCCAAAATTTTCTTTCCCCAGTACATGCGCATGTAGTTGTGCATCTTCCCGGTGACGATCATCTCCTTCTGGGCGGCGTTCCAGTAGGGGTCGTGCGTTCGCCCTTTCTCCAGTTCATCCTGAGAATAAACGTATTCCCGTTTGTCCTTCTGGTGGCCTTTCAAGGTTCTTTTTGCCCAGTCGGGGATTGCCCGGAAGGAATCGTACGTCGGGTTGTATTGGGTGAAGTTCATGGCCAGTTCCCGCCTGACGATCAGTTCTTCCAGGTAGGCCTCCCTGGTTTTGGAAGGAATCTTTCCTGCCTCCTGCACCTGCATGGCGATGTACAGGGGCGAGATCTGGCCGAAATGGAGATAGGGGCTCATGTGGGAAACGCAGTCCAGGGAGGGGTCGCTTCTCAGTTCCCCGTAGTCCTTCAATTTGTGGGAGATGAAATCCGCCAGCAGCCTTTTCGCCTCCGAGGCCCCTCCCCGAAAACGGCTCACGGGCTTGAGCGATCGGTCGATGGAAAAAGAAGAGAGGATTCCGGGGATAGATTTTTTCAGGTCCAAGGCTGGAAAATCCAGACGACCGAGGGTCCGTTTCACCGGGGTCTTCGCCAGAGGAACCAGATATTTGCGCAGTTGAGAATTGATTTTCGGCCGAAGCACGGCTGCGGAATACGCTTCTTTTGGACAGGCCGCTTCAACCGGAACAATAACATCACTTTCCACCTGGATGACCGGGCACGATGCCTTTTCCGCTACCTCCTCGTGCCATCCCCCTTGAACCCGGAGATACCCCCGATCGGCGACGACCAGGGAGGCCTCCCGGGCAACCCTCAACACTTCTTTCGAAGGCGACCCTTTGACCGCGAGGAAGAGAATATCTCTTTCTTCCAGTCGGACTCTAACTTCCTGTAATCCTTCGAGCATAAAAGTATAGTGTCGAAGGTTGGCTTCCGGAAAACGGTCGGTGAGAACGAAGAGGACGAGCACCGGAAGTTTCTGCTCATTGGCCTGCCGGACGGCGTATTCCAGGGCGTGGTTGTACTCGGCCCGCTGGGAGGCCTGCATCCAGTAAAGAACGAACCGGCCTTTCTGAAGGGGCAGGTCATTGAGCTTTTGAATTCTTTCATGATGGATCATCGGCATCTCCCCCGCATCCCAAATACACTCTCCTGGATCGGCAGAAAGCTCAAAAAAGGGATAAAACCAGTATAGGTGGAGGCCCCCCAGAGGGTCAATCAAAATGGCCTCCGATCCGGTCCGCCAGTAGTAACCCTCTTTTGCGAATCTTTTCCCTTGACAAGCCAAAAAAGGCTAAAGCATAATACCATCCGCTTTTGGGGGTGTTCCAGGGAGGGAGGAAATGATAAAGAGCGCTGGAAATCCAAAATCGTCTTTTTCCAGTCTTCATCACATTGCGATTGTGCTGAGAAATATGGATGAGGCGATTAAGTTCTACACTTCGATCGGGATTGGCCCTTTTGAAGATTACCCGCCTCTGAAAGAATATATCGAGCTCGACGTCCCGGATAAGGTTGGTTTCCATAACCTAAAAATCAAAGTGGTTCAGATCGGCCCCATACAGATTCAGCTGATCCAGCCGGGCGAGGGAAAGAGCCCCTACAAAGATTTCTTGGAGGAGAAGGGAGAAGGGGTCTATCACCTCGGTTTTGTGGTGGATGATGTGGACGATTCGGAAGCCGAACTCAAGAAGATGGGGCTCAAGGTTCTCAGCAGCGGAAGACGGGAAGACGGGAGCGGCTTTTCCTATCTGGATACCGCGGAGAAGGCTGGGGTCGTATTGCTGGTTCGACAGAGCCCCGGCGGAAAGCGAAATAAAACCAAGTGAGGGGCGGAAGCCGCAATCCAGAAGTTTTTAAAGGACTATAAATACCCTGGACTCCGGCTTTCGCCGGAGGGTCGACTTTTCGGAACCAGCATTCTTAATGTTCTGATTCCTGCGGAATGACAACAACAAGATGGGAGAATGAGCGATGAAAGGGTATGCTGGAAAACTGCTGAGGGTAAACCTCTCGGATGGAAAAATATCGAAGGAGCAAATTTCCGATTCCCTGAAGAGAGATTTTCTGGGGGGGCGGGGGTTTGCGGTCAAGCTCCTGTGGGATGAGGTAAGAAATGCCGACCCCCTGTCCGAGAAGAACAAGATCATTTTCGCCACGGGTCCCTTGACCGGCCAGTCGATTCCCAGTTCAGGAAAGATGGTGATTGCCTCGAAGAGCCCCCTAACGGGGGGGTACGGGGACGGAAACATTGGAACGATGGCCTCCGTGCACTTGAAAAAGGCAGGGTACGATGTCGTGTTGGTTGAGGGAAAATCCGAGGAGCCCTGCTACCTTTTGATCGAGGATGAGAAGGTCGGGGTCGTCGAGGCTCCCGAGCTGTGGGGCAAGAACACCTTTGAGGCCCAGGACCTCCTGGAGAAGAAACATGGGAAGAATTCGGGAATTCTTCTCACCGGGCCTGCCGGGGAGAACCTGGTCCGTTTTTCAACCGTCATGTCTCAGAAAGGAAGGGCCGGAGGACGGCCCGGGATGGGCGCGGTGATGGGATCCAAGAAATTGAAGGCCGTAGTCATAAAGGGGACCGGGAGTGTCGGCAACTTCGACGATAACAAGCTTAAGGAGATGGGCAAAAAGGGATATGACGAGATCAAGGCCAAGGGGAGCTACGACTTCTGGATGAAACAGGGGACCATGCAGGCCTTTGACTGGGCCAATGAGAATGCCTGCCTTCCTACTTATAACTACAGGGAAGGCGTCTTTGAGTTCTCCAAGGAAATGGACGGCTACGTGCTTGAAAAACTGCATGCGGGGCGCAAGGGCTGCCCCCTGTGTAACATGCAGTGCGGGCATATCATCAAGGATTCGAGCGATCAGGAGGCAGAACTCGATTATGAAAACGTGGCCATGCTCGGACCGAACATCGGCCTGGGGAGCCTGCCCAAGGTGGCGCTGTTGAATCGGATGGCCGACGAATGGGGTTTAGATGCGATTTCCCTGGGGAGCTGTATCGCCTTTCTCATGGAGGCTTCGGAGAGAGGACTCATAAACGAAAAAATCAAATGGGGAGATTTTGAGGCGGCTCAGAAGCTGACCGTGGAGATTGGAAGGGGAGAGGGGCTCGGGAAGCTCTTTTCTCACGGCGTCAAGGCTGCCTCCGAGGCCATCGGGAAGGGCTCTCAAAAGTGGGCCATGCAGGTGAAGGGACTGGAGATCTCCGCTTACAATTGCCAGGCGTGCCCTGGTATGGCCCTCGCCTTTGGGACCTCCCCGATTGGAGCCCACCATAAAGATGCCTGGATCATCTCTTGGGAGATCGCCAACGATCGCCTCTCCTATAACAAGCCAAAGGTCGAGAAACTTATCGAGTTCCAGAGAATCCGCGGGGGATTCTTTGAATCGGCAACCGTGTGCCGGCTTCCCTGGGTGGAGGTCAGTTTTGGCCTCGATTGGTACCCTGAATACCTGGAAGCGATTACGGGAGAAAGAAAGAGCTGGGAAGATATTTACAGGCTCGGAGACCGGATCTATAGCCTGATCCGGGCCTTTTGGATCAGGGAGGTCCCTTCTTTCGGCCGAAAATGGGACTATCCCCCCGATCGCTGGTTTGAAGAACCCCATTCGGGTGGAAAGATGAAAGGGATCAAGGTCGACAGGGGAAAATACGAACAGATGCTCTCCTGGTATTACGAGCTTCGGGGATGGGATCCAAACGGAATCCCTTTGAAAAAGACCTTGGAAAATCTGGGCTTAAAGGGTGTTTAAAAGGAGATCCCGGGGTAAGTTGGCTGAGCTCAAGTTTTTCGGATACCTGGCAGACATTGTCGGCGTCCGGGCAAAAGAGATGAGTTTGGAGAAGCCTGTAGCTTTGAGGGAGATCTTGCCCGCCTCTTTTCCGGAAACGAATATCACCATCCTCATCAACCAGAAAGTGGGTCATCTGGACAGCCTGATTCGCAATGAGGACCGCGTGGCCATCATGCCCATCCTGTCCGGAGGCTAAATTCCCTGCAAATTTTAACCACAGAGACCACAGAGAAAAGCAGAGAGGGAATAATGGAATAATGGAAAAATGGAATAGTGGGCAAGACAATCGGTTTTTCCAATATTCCAATATTCCATCATTCCAATTTTCCAGTATTTGTCTCTGTGTTCTCTGTGCCTCTGTGGTGAATGTTTTTTTTGAGGATGCTCACCGTGGCTGGATTCTCCTATCGGATTCTGGAAGTCGATCTTTCCTCCGGGCAATCGAAGGTAATTGAATACGGGGGAGAGACTCTGCGCAAGCATTTCGGCGGGAGCGGGCTGGCCGCCTGCGAAGGATGATCTTTTTTGCTCCTGTCGTGGTATATTTTATAACGTGAGCATCTTCCGATCCCCTAAGAAGCTTCTCCCGGTTTTAACCCTACCGCTGCTCGTGGGATTCCTTTGCAGTTGCACGCCGGTGCGGACCAAGAACATGGTGGACCGGGTCTATGAACTGGACCCCCAGGGAAAGATCTTCGTTTCCAAAACCCTGTTGGAGAATCCTCCCCAAGCGGTTGCTGTCCTCCCGTTCCGGAGCCGAATAGGGGAGGGAAGGGTTGAAGGCAGCGAAGAGCTCTTCCATTTCCTCAGCCGGAAAGACCCAAGCCAGCCGGAGTCGATCGGAGAAAGGATGCGACGGGCCTTCTTCGGCCAATTCGCCCAGCTGGAATTCGACCATGTCAAGATTTCCAGGATTGACCGAACCCTGCAGAGAGAGGGCCTGGATACCTGGGAAAAAATGAAATCTCTTCCTCCCCAAAGGTGGGGGGAACTTCTGAAGGCCGATGCGGTCATCTTCGGCGAGGTGACCCACTTTGATTACTACTATGCCTTTTTGTACTCTCAGCTGGCCGTGGGTTTGTCCCTGGAGATGAAGGACACGAAAACCGGAGAAGTCCTCTGGAGGGCCCATGATGCCCGGAGAGATCATACGGTCCGCATCGTCTATGACCCCATCGCCTTGGCGGTCGGGCTTTTCCAGGTGGGCTTTTCCATGCGCCCGATCAACATGATGCGGGCCATGGATGAAATCTGCCGGGAACTGGTGGGGACCATCCCCCCGCCGCAAAGCAGCGACTGAAAAGAACCAAAGAACAGGGAGCACAGAGACGGGGAAAAAGGCATAGCGCAGAGCAGAGGACCGGAGCTTCAAAACTCCTAAATGATTTGACCGTTTCGGGTTGATTTGTTAAAATCGCGCCAAATAGCCGGGAGGCCTCAACTTTTTTCGCCCCCTGGACAACAAGAGGAGCCTTCCCCTGCATGGGGGGAGGAAGAACAAAAAGTGTAGAGTCCCGAGAAAAGGAATCTAGATTGGCAGGAGTCGAGTGGCTGCTGGAAGTTTACGGTTGTCCCCAAGCATCCCTGCGTGACCGGGAGATTCTGACCCGCCTCTTTCAGAGCATCATTGCCAGGATGAATCTAAAGCCCCTGGGAGATTGTATCTGGCACCAGTTTCCCCACACCGGGGGAATGACCGGATTCTGGCTTCTTCAGGAGTCCCACCTGGCGATCCACACCTTTCCCGAGTTCCAATCGGCCTGCCTGAATGTATTCTGCTGCTCCCAGCGGCCGGCCATCGAATGGGAATCGATTTTAACTGCAACCCTGGGGGCGGAAGAGGTCCGGGTCCAGGAGTATCTGCGGGTCTACCAAAAGACATGATTTCTCGCAGAGGCCGCAGAGCGCGCCGAGATCTGCGAGACGGAAATCTAGGACTTAATAATTTTTTTAAGATTCTGTCATAAATCTTTATCTGTATTGATCCGTGTCCATCCGCGTCCCAGGTGTTTTGTCTTTAATTTTTTTAAGAATATAAATTCTGTGTTTATCTGTGTTCATCTGTGTCCAATAAAAAATTTTTAGCTGCGGCGCAGCCGTGCTGCGTTTATCCGCGTCCCGACATGAAATGAAAAAAGAAGTTCATTGCCCCTCCTGCGGAGCGCCCGTTGTCTTTCAGTCCGCGGCCTCGGTCCTGGCGGTCTGCGAGTATTGCGGTTCCACGCTGGTCCGCCACGACCTGGACCTGGAGAACGTGGGCAAGATGGCCCAGCTCCAGGCCGACGGATCTCCCCTGCAGCTTCGAGCGGAAGGCAGGTACCGGGGAGACTCTTTTACCGTGGTGGGAAGAATTCAGCTGCGCTTCGAAAAGGGCCTGTGGAACGAGTGGCACCTCCTCTTCAATGACCAGCGCAGCGGGTGGCTGGGAGAAGCCGCCGGGATCTACGCGGTATCCTTTTTGAGCGAGGTCAAGGAAGGGATTCCCAAATTCGAAGCGTTGCACCCAGGGCAAGCGGTAATCCTGCGGAAGGCCTCCTATGAAGTGATCAACGTGGAGAAAGCTTTCTGCATCGGGGGGGAAGGAGAGCTTCCCTTCGAGATCGGCCCCGGTTACGAAGCCCCGGTAGCCGACCTGGCAGGGCCGGGAAGGCAGTTTGCCACGCTGGATTACAGCGAGGATCCTCCCTTAATTTATATGGGGGAATATGCAGAATTCGAAGAATTGCATCTATCCGGGTTGAAAGAATTCGATGGATGGTAAGCCCGACGCCATGACTGAACCTTCCTCAGGCGTGCCAGCGCCAGCTCCTGCCGCTCCGAAGGTGAAAACCCTGAAGTGCTCGGCATGCGGAAGTCCCATCCCCTTGCGCGGAATGGAACGGACAGAATCCGTCGCCTGCGAAGCCTGCGCCTCGGTCATCGACCTCACCGACGAGAACCTCCGGGTCATCTCCACTTTTCAATCCAGGATCAAACACAAGCCGCTCATCCCCCTCGGAAGCAGGGGCAGGCTCCGGGGAGACCTGTTCGAAGTCATTGGATACCTGCGTCGGGCGGTTACCGTGGAAGGAGTGGATTACGAGTGGAGCGAGTATCTCCTCTTCAACCCCTACAGGGGATTCCGCTGGCTCTCCGAGTACAACGGCCACTGGAATTTCCTGAAAACCACCACCCACATCCCGAGGAAAAGGGGGGATGGAGTGAGATACCTGGGCAAGACCTTCCTCCACTTCCAAACCGCCGAATCCAGGGTGGTGTACGTGCTGGGGGAGTTTTACTGGAAAGTTCAAGCCGGGGAGACCTGCCGGTACACGGATTACATCGCTCCCCCCCTGATCCTGAGCAAGGAACAGAGCGCCCAGGAAACCGACTGGGCCATCGGGGAGTACATGGAGCCGGAGACCCTGTGGAGGGCTTTCAAGCTCACTTCTCCCATGCCGGCTCGAATCGGAGTCGCCCCCAACCAACCGTCTCCCTATGCGGGTCAGACCGCCTCCCTCTGGAAACTCATCGGCTATTTTTTCCTGGTGGCCGTCTTCGTCCACCTGGCCCTTTTCTTTTTTTCCCAGAACAAGCGGGTCTTCGAAAACCGCTTCACCTTCGAGCAGAGGGATAAGGGAAAGGCGATCGTAACCGATTTGTTTGATATCTCCGGACGCCCCTCCAATGTGGTCATAAAAACCACCGCGGCTCCCCTGAACAATACCTGGCTCTACTTGAACATGGCCCTGATCAGCGAGGACGGCCGGGCGTATGACTTCGGCAGGGAGATCAGCTATTACCACGGGGTCG
Source organism: Deltaproteobacteria bacterium SM23_61 (assembly GCA_001304105.1). Taxonomy (GTDB): domain Bacteria; phylum Desulfobacterota; class SM23-61; order SM23-61; family SM23-61; genus SM23-61. The sequence continues at coordinate 49 of LJUR01000054.1, read as the reverse complement.
AAGACGGCAGTGCATGGTCCGAAGGGGGCTTCTCCGATGAAGCCACCCT
>LJUR01000276.1 GCA_001304105.1 Deltaproteobacteria bacterium SM23_61 | reverse complement strand
ACGAGAAGGTCCTGCAGCGCAGCCACTTCGGGTTCCTTGCCGCAGACTCCCATTCTGGTGCAGCCTTCCCCTTTGGCGGTCTGCTCGCACTGGTAACAGAACATAGCGTTTCCTTCCATCCTTCCTCTTCCTTTCTGTGGTAGATGTTTTGATCTCCTGGAGAGATGAAACGGGAGACCGGGGGAGCCCCCATCCAGGTTGAATTTGAGGTCCGACAAAATAAGAGGGCTTCCTTTCTTCAGAAATCCATAAGAGAGAAACCCTTCCTTTTATGCATTTCATTCTATCAGATATTTCTTCCCAAGGCTTTACCTAAATCAAGCATTCAGCGGATTCTCATTTTGGGATCATCTCCCAATCCGTTGAAAGCCAAAGAGCGGATCTTTCCAGAATTTCCTGTGATTTCAGGGGGCCGGAGAAACGTAATCTTGCTTGCAATCCTGAGACAGATATCTCCCGCTGCCTCTTTTAAAAAAAGCCTGATTCCCGCTTTCTAACGGGATAAGAAGTTGGGTATAATGATTAAACACGGGGCTTTGAGGTTTCCGTCGGGCCCTGGAGAGGACGGGCACCTGGTTGAAATTCTCTGGATGATACTCTGGGCTGAGGAGGGTCGGTATGGCAGAGGGAATCGGAAAAGAAAAGAAAAAAGAAGTGATGAAAGACATTCTCAGGAAACTGCACCACGGGCTTTCGGTGGAGGAGGCCAAAGACCGCTTCGAAAAAGAGATCGGCAATGTCACCTCCACGGAAATCGCCGAAATTGAACAGGGTCTCATGAATGAAGGAATTTCCCCGGACGAAATCAAGACATTCTGCAACGTCCACGCCCTGCTCTTTCAATCGGCCCTGGAGAAGTCCATGGACCAGGAGCAGTCCCCGGCCCACCCCGTGTACCTCATGAAACAGGACAACCGGGAGATCGAAAAGCTCACCGCCGCCCTGAAAGAAGCGGTTCAAAGCGGGCCAACCCACGGAATCGCCCCCTTTAAACAGAAGGTGGGGGAATTGCTGGGCAAGCTGAAGAACCTGGACATCAATTACACCTGGAAAGAACAGGTTCTTTTCCCCTACCTGGAGAAATATGAATTTTACGGTCCGTCCAAGGTCATGTGGGGGAAGGACGATGAGATCCGCGCCCTGTGGAGGCAAAGTCTGGCCGGAATCGAGACCCTGAAAGACCAGAAGGAATTGAAAGAGTATGCCGCCAAGACGCTCACCCCCCTGATCGAAGAAGTGAACGGGATGATTTTCAAGGAAGAGAAGATTCTCTTTCCCGCTTCCCTGGAAAAGCTGAGCGTGCAGGACTGGGTGGAGGTGTTAAAAGAGACGGAAAACGTGGGCTACGGCTTAATCGAGAAACCCAAAGAAACCTACCAGCTTATCCAGGAACTGCGGAGCGCAGTCACCGAGATGCCCAAGGCCGAAGAAGAAGCCATCTCTCTGCCCACCGGGTCGTTCCAGCTGGAAGAATTGATGGGGGTCCTGAATACGCTACCGGTGGATATCACCTTTATCGATAGGGAGGATAAGGTCAGATATTTTTCGGAGGGCAAGGAAAGGATCTTTTTGAGGACCAAGTCCATCATCGGGCGAAAAGTTCAGAATTGCCATCCCCCGCAGAGCGTTCACGTGGTGGAAAAGATCCTCAGCTCCTTCAAGGAAGGCAGGAGAGACCAGGTGGATTTCTGGATCCATTACCGGGGCAAATACGTGCTGATCCGGTACTTTGCCGTCCGGGACCGGAACGGAGAGTATCTGGGGACCCTGGAGGTTTCCCAGGAAATTTCGGAGATCCAAAAACTGGAAGGGGACAAGAGGCTCCTGGACGAGGATAAATAAGGGAAAATTCTCCTTGAGGGGGCTGGTTTCCCGGAGCAGGAAGGGCTTATCGGCGGAGGTTCTTCCAGTCTGCGAATATGGCATATTCCCTGGGAAAGAGAGCCACCCGGTCGCCGGGCTGAATCACATGATCAGGAGGTATCGCCCGGTAGTTGACCATGACCAGCTGCACCCGGGCGGGTGGAATTTGGAGACGCTCCAGGATCTCTCGAAGCGGGGTGGGCCGCTGCAGGTCGCAGGGGCAGTGATGATCCCCCCGCTCCCTGCTCAACGACCCGAAAAAGAAGACATCAGTTTCAGATCTCATCAGCGGATCTCTCCGGCAGGCCCAATCTCCCCCCCATCGAGGGGAAGGGTATTGCCTTTTAAGCCACCAATTTCTGGGTTTTCAGGACTTCGCCCCGGGTGCTGATGATGACCTGCTCCAGGGGGATCTTCTTCTTGGAGATTTCCAGCCCCTTGCGGATGATCATGGGCAGGCCCTGGCAGCAAGGGACTTCCATGGTTACCACCGAGACCGATTTAACCCCGGAAAACTTGAAGATTTCAGCGAATTTCTCCACGTAGGCATCTGTCTCATCAAACTTCGGGCAGCCCATCATGACCACCTTGGTCAGGGCCGAGGGGGTCTCTCCGTAGGAAACGGGCCGGTTGGCATCCTGGCAGCTCATGGCCGGTGCGAAAGATTGAATGCGGGCGGATGGACATCCGCCGGTCATGGGCAGGGGCTCCTTCTTACCGGCCTTCTCCTGGGAATGCAGATACTCCTCGACGGCTTTTTCGTCAAAATCCTCCGCCTCCCGCTCGATGACCTTCAGGGCGCCCTGGGGGCATTCCCCCAAACAGGCCCCCAGACCATCGCAGTACTTTTCGGCCACAAGCCTGGCCTTCCCGTCGATGATCTGCAGGGCTCCCTCGGCGCAGGAGGGAACGCAGACCCCGCAGCCGTCGCATTTTTCTTCGTCGATCTGGATGATCTTCCGCTTGATTTTCATTTTTTCCTCCCTAATATCTTAAAAAAATTTTCACCACAGAGATCGCAGAGCACGCAGAGGTTTAAATAGAAAAGAAAGAAAAAAACTATTTATCACCCGGGGAATTATAAACATGCAAAACAGTTTATCCACGTTCATCCCCCCCACCCTAACCCTCCCCCTCGAGGGGGGAGGGCAGGGAGGGGGTGGTGGTTAAAAAGGTTTTTTGGGCCAGCGCGCGGCCGGCGGCGGTGAGGAAGTTTTTTTCGATCATGGCCTCCAGCTTTTCCCGGGGGATCTTCTGCCCCTGCTGATTCTCTTCCAGGTTGGCGATCAGGTCGGCATCATAGACGATCTTGAAATTGGTGGTCTCCTCCGGCCGGGGATGGTGGTGATGCCCGATGATGTCGCAGACTTCCTCGATAAGCCCGGGGGCGGCCCCCAGCCGGGTCAGGATCTCCCGGGCAATGGGGGGGCCGAGCTCCTCCTGGTATTTGGCTTCGGTACTCTGATACTTGGCTTCCGCCTCCTTGATCCCGATATCGTGCAGGTAGGCGGCGATAAGGACGATGGCCGCATCTCCTTTTTCTTCCCTGGCGATCTCCTCGGCGTGCCGGGCCACTTTGGTGGCGTGCCCGATCCTTTTGAAGTCCTGCTTGAAGAAGTGCTTCATCTCGATGGCCACCCGGTCTTTCAGGAGATCTTGCTTCTGGGCGATCAATTCGGGGGGCAGGTCCCCCAGGCACTGCTCGGCGAACTTGCAGTAGGCCGCGCAGCCGAAATCCATCTTGGGGTTGACCATCTTGTGGCCGCACTTCTTGCATCGCCGGGTGGGCTCATCCTTGAAGAACTCGATGGGGTTCCCGCATTTCGCGCAGGGAACGTCATACACCGCTCCCGGCTTCCAATACCGGCTGTCCTGTCCCGGGCACCTCATGGGATTTTCCTCCGCTGGCTTTCGAGTCGCTGGCCGCAGCCTCGAAAAAGAACGACTTCAATCTTTAATTCAATTCTATACCGAGCCCGAAAAACCTTCCTTGACTCAAGTCAAGAAAATTAAAAAAAACTGACCGCCGACCGCCGACGGCCGACCGCGGACTGGGACGAAAGCAGCTTTTTAACAACGGTCATCGGTCTGCGGTCATCGGTCGGTATTCCTGGCGGTCATCGGTCTGCAGTCTGCCGTCGGTCAGTTCTTTTATCCCTGTCTTTTCCAAGACCTCCCCAAACCGTTCCCCATCCTGACAGTGCTTCTGGTAATGATCCAGGCAGCGATCTATAATTTCGGGGGTTTCCTCGGGAGAATAGATCCCCGGCAATTCCTCGGCCAACCGGGGATGGCGGCCCAATTTTCCCCCCACCTGAATCCGAAATCCCTTCTTTTCTTCCTGCAGGGTGCGGGTCGGACATGCGACGATGCACTGGCCGCAGGACACGCATTTCTGCCAGTTGATAACCGGCCACTTCCCGGCAAGGAGGATGGCCCCCTCCCGGCAGGCCTCCACACAGGCGCCGCATTGACTGCACTCTTCTTCGGAAACCCTAGGACGGCGTGCTCCGATCAGCCCGATATCGGCAATCTGGGGGCGAGAGCAGGCGTTGGGGCAGTCGGAGATGGAGACCCGGAACTCATGGTGCAATTTTAGAGGGCCCTTCACTTTTTGGGCCAGGAAAGACCGAAGGTCCCGGCGGGAGAGAAAGTCTTCAATTTTTCGGGGCAGATCATCGCAGGCGACGGCCCGGTTCGGACATCCGCTCGGGCCGAAACAGTTCTCCACCTGGAATCCCTTTACTTCCTCTTCCATCCGTTTCAGGAAACGCTCCTGGCAGGTCCTGACGTGCTCCAGGGTGACTTCCCCGGCCCCCACTCGGGCGGCCTCTTCTTCCACTCTCTTACGGACCCGTTTGCGGACAAAGAAAGGGACCTTGGTCACCGCTTCCTCCGCTTCTCTGGTCCATTTCATGTTCATGCTTCAACCCCCAAAAAGCTTACCTTGGGACGCCATGCCGAGATTCTTTTCCTTCCCTGCTCCGCCCTGTACCCTGCACCCTGCCCCCTACACCCAACACCCTACACCCTATTTTTTATTTTAACCCTTTTCCATTCAAGCGCCTTGACTTAAATCAAAAGATGAGCATAATTCCCCTTGAGGAGGGGGTTCATGAAACTCATCCACCAGATCGCCCGCATTCCCCTGTTTCAAGGGCTGGACCGGAAGCACTATGACAGGCTGGCCATGATCGTGACCGACCGGGTTTTCCAGAAAGGGGAGACCATCTTCGGCGAAGAGGATGAAGGAACGGGCTTCTATGTGGTCCTATCCGGGCGGGTGAAGGTCTTCAAGCTATCGCCGGAGGGCAAGGAGCAGATCCTCCATATCTTCGGCCCGGGAGAGCCCATCGGGGAAGTGGCCGTGTTCACCGGGAGAAGGTTCCCGGCCAGTGCCGAGGCCCTGGAGGAGACCCGGGCCTTCTTTTTTGCCCGGAAGGAATTTATGGATCTGATCCGCAGGGACCCCTCCCTGGCCCTGAACATGCTGGCCGTCCTTTCCCAGCGCCTGAGGCGCTTTTCGGCCCTCATCGAGAACCTGTCGTTGAAAGAGGTTCCGGGAAGGCTGGCGGCTTACCTTCTGTACCTGGGGGAGGGGAAAGAAGGAAAGTCGGAAGTAACCCTGGAGATCCCCAAAAATCAACTGGCCAGCCTTTTAGGAACCATTCCGGAAACCCTTTCCCGGATCCTGGCCAAATTGACCCGCGAGGGAATCATCAAATCGATCGGGCCGCGACAGATCCAGTTGCTGGACCGCAAAGGGCTGGAAGAGCTGGCCAGCGGGGAAAGAAAGCTGGCGTAACGGCAGTGCCGGCTGGCCTGTTAAAATAATCAGGAGATGGAGACAAAAATTTTTGGATCATCGCCAAATTAATTGATCGAATATTTCATGAAAACCTGCCAAGGGCCCGGAAGGAAAGGCAGATTGCGCCGCAAGCATCGGCGGGAGTTTGCTTTCCAAAGTCCCCCCGCTTGACTTCCGCAAAGCACCGCGGGGGCGGGAAAAGAAAACTTCAAGGTAGCGACAGGACACCCCCGCCACAGACAAGATGGGACAGCCGCCTCATGATTGCAAGCAATATGACTTTCCTTCCGGGCTCCTGCAATTACTTGACATTTCAAAAATAGCAGCTCTTTGGCCTTCAACTAATTTGGAGATGATCCAATTTTTTTAACAGGCAATCCCCTGTAATTCCAGATCCGCGGAGAAGCTCTTGTGATCTTCTGACAGGACTTCAGTCTCTACCGCCGCTTATCCTTCTTTCCTTTTCCCCGACCCTGTCCTTTCTCTCCACTGCTGTATCGACCTTTTACCTCGGGCCTCTGGGACGGGTGAGATATGGATGGATACACATCTTTGAATCTAGCCTGGGGGGGTCTTACCCCCTGGGATGGTATTTCTTTCCATCGCTGTATATCGCGCATATCTCTGGAGGGCGGGCCTGGTCTGCGCATGTCCCGTGGTTTGCCCGGTTTGGGAACCGCTCTGGATCTAACTCCTCCTCGGGCCTCATATTCCCTTTCCCGATAGACTTTTCTTTCAATATTTCCGAAAGATGAGCCCTGTTCTCTAAACCTGATCACCCTTTCCGGAGGAT
>LJUR01000275.1 GCA_001304105.1 Deltaproteobacteria bacterium SM23_61 | reverse complement strand
TAGAGACCGACCCCTTCGCGGCTGATCTCCCCTTCCACCCGCAGGGCGGGAAATTTGTTGGGCACGACCCGGAGACGCCAGCCGGGTCCATTCCGGGAGCCCCCTTCCTGGCGGAAGGCCATGATTTCCGGCGGCGTTTTTTCCTCGTTCCCCGGGCAGAAAGGGCAGAATCCCTCTTTGCTCTTGGTCTTTTCAATTCCGAAGTCGGAAGGCCGTTTTCCCCTTTCGGTCGAGATGATGACCCACCTTCCGGTGACCGGGTCTTTACGCAGTTCAGGCATTCATTCCTCCTCTTTCCAAAATACCAAAAAATGAACCGCAGTGCACGCGGAGATCGCAGAGATCTTGAATTAAAAAACGATTAGGACACAGATGAACAGAGAAGAACACAGATTTTATATTTCTAAAAGATGTAAAGACAAAGGGCCTAATGGGACACGGATAAACGCGGATGAACACGGACAAGAAAGTGTCTCAAGTCCCTTACTTAAAAAAAGTCTTTACCCCTTACACCTCCCGTGGTCGGGTCTTATCGACACTCCGCACGTTTCACGGCTTTAACCGGGACACGGATGATCACGGGTCAAAACGGATCAAAAAAATATTGTAATTTCCGAAACAATAAAAACCAGACAATTTAAGCGCCCGCGGCCCGTAACGAGCAACCAGGAACCAGCAACGAGCAACCAGCAACATTTTTTAACCCGCCGGACGGGTTCCCTGGAGAAACAGGTTGATGCCGAGCATCTTTTTCTCCGTGGGTTTCAGGGAAAAAGGCCAGTGCAGCAGAAGAACCGTTCCCTGGTACGTTTTCTGCAGGCCGCTCTCCGACTGGGAGACCGTTTCCAGGGGAAAGCGCCAGAGCTGTCCCTGGGGGGACAGATCCAGGGAGAGTTCGAATCCCGCCGATTCGTCGCGCAGCCGGATGTGTTCCACTCCCGGAATCGCGCCCATGGAACAGAGTCGCCGGTCCTCGACCATCAGGCCGGGAAAGAGAAAATGCCTTGTCGAATCTTTTCCCGACAAAAGGGTGAGATTCAGCTCCACTCCAAACCAGAGCCTGGTCTCGGACGCTCCCTGATGGGTGATCTCGTATCCCACCTCCATCCTGGCCTGATTCCGGTAGAAGGTGAAACGCTTTCGGGTTTCGATGGGCAAGGTCCCTTCCCGCCCCCAGAGCCCCCCCTTTCGCCGGAGGAGAACGCTGAGAACACCGGGGCCGTCAAACTCCTCGATCTCCTCCAGTGTATAAGGCTGGTTGACGAAGTCCCCCACCTCCGGGTACTGACAGCGGCGGAATTGATCCAGGGTGGTCCCGTCCCCCAGAAAATGGTCCAGGAAGGAGTAACGGTTGTACCAGTCGTAGAGGAGTGCTTCCTCCATCTCCGGAGTTCTGGGCGGCGGAGATTCCCCCGGAACGTTGGCCTGATTCTTCTTCAATTTGCGGTGGTAGGCTTCCGGCCTGCGGGCCAGCACGTTGGTGAGGTTGAACCGCTTGGGCCGGTAATCCAGTTCCAGGACGGCTCCCCCGTAGCCGGGCTTGAGAATCACGCCCAGGTCCGGGCTGGAGACCAGAATTTCGGGCTGAAGGTCTTTGTCGAAGTCCATGATTTCATACTGTAGGTATTTTCCCCCGCCCTTTTCCAGAACTTCCGCCAGGCGTTCGGCGCCGATCAGGTTTTGGTACGTGGCGTGGCGGAGGTAATTTAAATGAAGCCCGCCGAACAGGCCGTGCCAGTAGGCACAGCTGTCCTGACCCCGCCACAAGGCCTGGAGGGCCGGGGGAGGCGGAAATTCCTTGGTAGAAATGAAGCGGGACTGCATGGCTCGGTGGACTTTCTGGCTGACCCGGAGCATTTTCTTGTGCAGCTGATTGGCCTCGGGGTACTTGACCAGAAAATTCTCCCAGATCCCTCCCCGAAGGTAAGGACGGTATTTCTCGTACCGGCCTTCCCGTTTCAACTCTTCCAGCAGATCTTCGAAAGCGATGGCCGACAGGGAGGGAAGGGCCCATTCCATCATTTCATCGTAGGAAGCGGGGGGGAGGTAGGCTCTCCCCTGGGGGGGAAATTTCTCCAGGTATTCGCTGAAGGTGAGCAGTCGGACCCACTCGCCGTTTTCCTCCAGGGCGAGAATGAATTTTTCCAGCCATTTCTCCCCGTAGACCCAGCGATGGGTTCCGGGCCAGAACCCGAACTTCTCCCCGTCATCGGCGTAGGTCACGGCCAGGTTTCCGGGATCCGTCGCGTACAGGCGCAGGATATCCAGGATTTCCTCGGGCGAGCGGAAAGGGATGGCGTAGCGCAATTTTTTGTTGATGGGAAACAGGGACAGGGTGCTCCCTTCGCATTCGGTGACGTAGTAGCCGAAGATGTCTTCCTCGGAAAAGCCCGCGTAGCAGAAGTGAGAGTCGTCCACGATGGTGTAAATCAACCCGGTGGGGGCCATCATCTTGGGCAGGAGGGGAGACCAGATCCGCTCGGCCAGCCAGAGTCCCACGGGGCGGATCCGGAATTTTTCGGCCAAATACTGGTTGGAAAGGCGAACCTGGCCGATGGCGTCTTTTTCGGGAATGAAGGGCAGAAGGGGAAACCCTGATGTCTTTCCAGCGTGCGGAGGAATGGCTCGTAAGCCTTTTCCCAGCTCGAAGCAAAGACTTCCGGCAGGTTCCCTATGGGCTGGTGGTTATGCACGGCGAAAAGGAGGTTGATGGTCTTCATGGGACCCCTTTACTCGTTGCTGGTTATACGTTATTAATTATTGGTTATTCGTTGCTCTACTGACGCAATCAATCAGAATCTCAAGCGATCAACGATTAACCAGCAAGGAGCAAGCAGTAAGCAGTAACGAGCAACAAGTAACCAGTTTTATCCAGCATCCAGTATCGGTTTTTTAGCCGTAACCAGTAACGAGTAACGTATAACGATATTCGCCCCCGGAACCTCAAATCTGCCAGTGGACCGATTCAAAATCCCGGTCGGGGATGGAGAGGGAAAGATACCCGCTGCGGGGATACCTCTCCACCTCGAATTCCCCTTTTTGGACCTGGACAAAAAAATGAATTCTTTGCTGGGGCTGAAGCCGCAGTTCCCCGAAGGGAATGGAGAGCTCCAGAATTTTCCCCGCCCCCATGCGGGTGGAACGACCTTTGGGAACCCACCGGCCCCCTTCCTGGAGGTACAACTCGAAGGAAGGCATTTCTTCTCCGTAAAAATCCAGGGGAAAGACGACTTGCCATTCCCTCGGCTGGGAGAAATGAATGTGGACCCGCAACCCCTGGAAGTGATCTTTTTTCCCCCATAGGGGATCGATGCGAAAATACAATCGTTCCGCGTCAAAGCCGTAATAAAACCCCGAGAGAAAACCCTCCCCCCGGTACATGGAACCACCGGTCGTTTTGGCCGAGAAGAAGCCCGCTTCGCGCCATTCGTAGAAGTGCGTGACCTGTCCGTCAAGGGATGGAGATATGAATCCCAGGGGTTCCAGCGTGGGTTTCACCTCATGGGCGGTGGAGATGGGGGTTTTCAGGTAGTCGGGGACCTCCGTGCCCAGCAAGAGATTGCTCAGGTGCATGCGGAAGAGGCGGTCGAATTCCTCGTCCTGATCGCTGCTGAAATCGTCTCCGAACCACCAGAACCAGTCGCTTCCCTCGGCAATATAGATCTCTTCCCAGGCCAGGTCATTTTTCTCCGGATTGCTTGCCGGGTTCCCGGAAGCGGCTTTTTCCAGGAATCCCCGGGTTCGTTTGAGGCAGTTCCAGGCCAGGTTGTCTTCCGGCTGGCCGATCCAGATCCGGAAATTCTGATCGATCCAGGACCCGGTATGGAGGGCCTTCAGGGTATCCCGGGGCGGGTGGGTTTCCAGGAATTCCCCCACCTTGACGGTCTTCAAAATGGTCTCCCGGGAAAGTGTCTCGTAGAGCCCGTTCAAAAAAGCGTGGCCCCCATCGGGGTAGTATTCCCAGGGATTCTCCCCGTCCAGGGCGATCAGGACGAAGGCTTCCCGGTCGCGGGGCTGCGAGTAAGCGGTATTTTTCAGGTGAGTCAACAGGTCGTGGACAGAAGCCTGGGGATCGTTCTTGGAATAGGTGAAGCCGATAAGGTCCGAGAGGTTTCGATCCCGGAAGACCATGAGTACTTCGGATTCCTTGAACCGGGCTCGATAGGGCCGGTAAAGGGCGGAGCGGGCCGCCTCCCCGGGCAAGGATTTGAACAGGACCCCCTCGTCCGAAGCCATCCAGCGGATTCCGGCCCGCCGAAGGAGGGGAATCATTTCCGGGCAGACAGAACCTTCCGACGGCCACATGCCGGAGGGGCGGGCGCCGAAGGTTTGCTCATAAAAAGCCACGGCTTTCTGGATCTGCGCCTCCGCATCCTCGGGATGGGAGAAAGAGCCGGGCAAAGCCACCCGGGGCATGGCCCGGGCGGCAAAAGACCAGTCCATCAGCAGGGGGAGAATCGGATGATAGAAGGGGCTGACGGTGATTTCCACCTGCCCCCGGGATAAAAGCGATTGGTAGAGGGGAATCAGTTTGCGGATGGCTTCCTGCTGGGTGTGGAGCAGGGAGGCCTTCTCCTCTTCGGTGAACCCCCTCCCTTTCTGGATCAGCTCGCGGAGGATCTCCTTTTCCCGGCGGATCCGGTACCCGGTCCAGGTGAGGTTGAACCACACCTGGAGGTCGCGGAAGTCCTGGGGACTGAATTTCGGAAGAATTTCATCCAGGCGGTACCCGGGGACTTTCAGCCCCCTTTTTCTGAGGAGTTCCCAGTATCCCGGGTAGGGTTTGATCATGGTTTGCCAGTAGCACATGAAAAAATTGGCCAGGATGAATTTCTTCTCTTCCGGAGAGAGATCTTCGGCCGGCCGGCGCGACGTTTCCAGGAAGACATCCTGGGCCTCCGCCCGGGCATAGTCGTCCAATTGGCGGATCAGGGAGGGGACCAGGTTAAAATTCTGGCGGATGGCCGGGAAGTCTTCCAGCAAGGAAATCATATCATAATAGCCCTTGAGGGCATGGAGGCGGACCCAGGGAAGCGAATACTCCCCCGTCAGCGGATTCCGGTAATAGGGCTGATGCATGTGCCAGAAAAAAGCTAGGTGAAGCATATCGCCTCGAGAATCAAAAATGATTATAACAAATCCCGGAGTGGAAACAACAAAAACAAGTCTCGGATTTGCAGTCGCCGAAGGACAATTCGCAACCCTAACCCGGCAGACCGCCGGGGCCGGGGGGGAATACTGTTTTTTTTGAAAAAGTTATGATATTTTTACTCATATCCGGAAACAGGGGGCCCACATGGAAAAAGCCGGTTACGATCTGATCATCGCCGGGGGAGGGCCGGCCGGACTGACCGCCGGCCTGTATGGTGCCCGGGCAAGGCTCCGAACCCTCCTTGTGGAGAAGATGGCTCCGGGAGGGCAGGCGGCGTCGACTTTTCACATCGAGAACTATCCCGGATTCGACCAGGGGATATCCGGGCCGGACCTCTCCCAGGCCATGGAAACCCAGGCGAAGCGTTTTGGCTTGGAAGTAACCTACGGGGAAGTGAAAAGGCTGGGGGCCCGGGAGCCATTCTGGGAACTGGAGATAGAAGAACGGAAAATGTCCGCCAAAGCGGTCATCGTGGCCACCGGAGTCGAACCGCGCAAACTGGGAGTTCCCGGAGAAGAGACGCTGCGCGGCAGAGGGGTCTCCTACTGTGCCACCTGCGACGGGCCTTTCTTCAAAGACCAGGATATCGGAGTCATCGGGGGAGGAGATTCGGCGGTGGAGGAGGCCCTCTACCTCACTCGGTTTGCCAGCCGGGTCTACCTGGTTCACCGGCGGGATGCGCTGCGGGCGGAGAAGATCATTCAGGAACGGGCCTTCGAGAACCCGAAAATCGAAATCCTCTGGGACACCGTGGTAACCCGGGTGGTGGGGGATTCAGGAGTGGAAGGTTTGGAGCTGCAGAATGTGAAGACCAAAGACACCCGGTCCCTGAAAGTTGGAGGAGTCTTCTTTTACGTGGGGTGGCTCTCCAACACGGGATTTCTCAGGGGAATCCTGAATCTGGACGATCAGGGATACGTTCTGACCGACGACACCATGGCCACCTCGGCGGTGGGGGTCTTCGCCGCCGGGGATGTGCGGAAAAAACTCCTGCGTCAGATCGCCACCGCCGTGGGCGACGGGGCGACGGCTGCTTTCGCCGCGGAGAAATACATTGAATCGAGAAAATGGCCGTAAAAAAAGGATCTCAATTTGAAAATTCTGGTCACCAACGATGATGGAATCCAATCCGAGGGACTTCTCATCCTGTCCCGGGCGCTGGAGAAGATCGCCGAAGTGTGGGTGGTCGCTCCGGACCGGGAGAAGAGCGCCGTGAGCCACTCCCTGACCATGGGCCGCCCCCTGCGGGCGAAGAGGATGAAGGCCCTGGGCCCCCGCTATTTCGCCGTAAACGGAACCCCGACCGACTGCGTTCTTCTGGGCACCCATAAGATCCTCCCCGGGAAGCCGGACCTGATCGTCTCCGGAATCAACAAAGGGGAGAACCTGGGCGACGACATTACCTACTCGGGAACTGTTTCCGCGGCCATCGAAGGGACCATTCTGGGAATTCCCTCTTTCGCCGTTTCCCTGGTGGGGAGGAAAAAATTCAATTTTACCCACGCGGCTACTTTTTCCGTCCGGCTGGCCAGGAATCTTCTGCGCCACGGCCTCCCCAAAAACACCCTGCTGAATGTGAACGTGCCGGGGAGTAAGAAACCCAGGTCGAAGCGAATCACCCGTATGGGCAAAAGGATCTACGGGGACTCGGTCCAGGAAAAGGTGGATGCCTGGGGAAAAAAATACTATATCATCGGGGGAAACGATCCGGGGTATGCGGATACGGAAGATTCCGACTTCCAAGCCATCGCCCGGAATTCGATCTCCATCACTCCCCTGCATCTGGACTGGACCAACTATGCGTCCTTCGAGACGCTCTTGAAACGGAGGATCTGAAGGCTTTTCTCTCGCCCGCTTCGCCCTGAACCATATTAGGTTCATGGGCTTCGCTCGAGGCCGCAGAGAGCGCAGAGAAAGAAAGGCTATTTCCAGGGCGGTATTTAAAAAGGGGTTTCACTCTGCGGGCTCTGCGAGAAAAAAATATTTGGATTTGTCTGCCATTTTTAATCGAGAAAAATGAAACCAACCCATAGAGAGCAATCTGGAACTCTGGATTATACCCGGGCCCGGGAAAAGATGGTGAAAGAGCAGATCATCGAGCGGGGTATCAAGGACCCAAGAGTCATCGAGGCCATGCGAAAAATTCCCCGGCACCTTTTTGTTCCCGAGGCTCTTCTCGGGAGGGCCTACGGGGACACGGCCCTGCCCATCGGCGACGGCCAGACCATCACCCAGCCGTATATGGTGGCCTACATGAGCGAGGCCCTGGGTCTTCGGGGAAGGGAAAGAGTCCTCGAGGTGGGCAGCTTCTGGAGCGGGCCAGGAAGGCCCTGGACCGGATCCATTGTCATAACGTGGTCACCAAACTCTCCGACGGCAGTTACGGCTGGGACGAGGAGGCGCCTTTTCACGCCATCCTGATCACCGCCGGAGCTCCATCCGTACCCCAGCCCCTGTTGGACCAGCTCAAAACCGGGGGAACCATGGTCATTCCGGTGGGCGAGCGGAACAGCCAGAGACTCATCCGCATCCGCAAGGATTCCCGGGGCCTTTCCCAGGAGGACCTGCTGGAGTGTAATTTCGTTTCCCTGGTAGGGGAATTCGGCTGGGCCAAAAGGGAGAAGTGGAGCTCGTATTAATTGTGGATTGGCGATTGCGGATTGCGGATTAAAAGAGGGCGGTTTTTTTCAATCCGCAATCCGCAATCTGAAATCCGAAATCGGTTGAATTTTTCTGCCCCATTCCCCGGCCTTCGCTAAAATCTCTTCCTCATCCAGGGTCAAGAGCTTCTGGCTTTTCCATGACCATCTTCCCGTCGATGATCACGTCCCGCACGTCGGCTCCGGTGGCGGAGTAGACCAGGTGAGAGACCGGGTTGTACACCGGCTGGAGGTGGGGCCGGTTTAACTCCAGGACGATCACGTCGGCCTTCTTGCCCGCCTCCAGGGACCCGATCTCCTTTTCCATCCCCAGGACCCTGGCCCCTCCCAGGGTGGCCATCTCCAGGACCGTCTGGGAGGGCATCACCGTGGGGTCCAGCCGGTGCACCTTGTGCAGCTTGGCCGCCGAGTCCATCTCCTGGAAGAGGTCCAGGTTGTTGTTGCTGGCGCATCCGTCCGTGCCCAATCCCACGGTTACCCCCCGGGCCAAGAGGTCCGGCACCGGGGCCACGCCCGAGGCCAGCTTCATGTTGGACTCGGGGTTGCCAGACGCAGTGACAGGCAATGAGAGGGGAAGAGAGCAGACCTATATTTTCCAAATGATCTACGGGCCTTTGACCGTATTTCTTGATAACTTCTTCAACTTCACTCCGGGTCTCGGAAAGATGGGTGATCAGGGGAACCCCGTACCGGTCCGCCAGGCTCCTGCACTTCTTCAGCAGATCGGGGGAACAGGTGTAAACCGTGTGGGCAAATATCGCCGGTTTTACCAGGGTCGAAGCGGAATAATCGCGGATGAAGGTTTTTATCCGTTTGATGGATTCCGCGGGGGATGAAGAATCCGGGGTGGGGAAATCGAGAATTCCCTGGGCCATAAGACCCCGCATCCCCGACTGGAGAGCGGCACGGGCGGCCTGATCTTCGAAAAAGTATCCGTCGGCAAAAGTGGTGGTCCCTGACCGGATCATTTCCGCGCAGGCCAGAAGCGTCCCCCAGTAAACAAACTCTCCGTTTACCCATTTCCCCTCGGCGGGGAATATCTGTTCTTCGAGCCAGGTCTTGAGCGGAAGATCGTCCGCGAATCCCCGGAAAAGTGCCATGGGGGCATGGAGGTGAGCATCGATCAACCCGGGCATGGCCAAACACCCGGTCCCGTTAATTTTTTTCCTGGCCGGATGGGGCGGAGGGGCCCCTTTTCCCAAAGCCAGGATTTCAGACCCCCGGATCGCCAGCCATCCATTCTCGATAAAATAAGCGCGGTCCGGGAGGGGGAGAAGGCCTGCATCATGGATGAGAATATCCCAGGCTGGATTTTCCTTCATCGCAACTCCCCCGGCGTGCTGATGTAAGAAAAAGCAGGGAACATGGAGCAAAGAGCATAGAGACCAGTAACGAATAACGAATAACCAATAACCAATAACTTCATTGATAAACTTGTGGCACTTGCCTTATTGAATCCTCCGCAGAATATCTTCCTTGATCTCCTTCATCTTTTCGAGGATTCTTCCTTCATCCAGGGTGAGCAGCTTCCGCTTTTCCATGACCATCTTCCCGTCGATGATCACGTCCCGCACGTCGGCTCCGGTGGCGGAGTAGACCAGGTGAGAGACCGGGTTGTACACCGGCTGGAGGTGG
>LJUR01000053.1 GCA_001304105.1 Deltaproteobacteria bacterium SM23_61 | reverse complement strand
TCCCATCCGGCCGGGGGACCGGATCCGGATTGGAGGAACAGTGAAACAGGTTCAGGGAACATCCGTCGAGTGCGATCTGTTGGTCGAAAGACAAGACGGAGAAAAAGCCGTCGTAGGCCGGGCGGTTGGACTCCTGGGGCCGGAGGGAAAATGAAGCGTCTTTCCAGGTGGGTTTCGGCAGAAGAGGCCCTGGCGGGGGTGAATTCCGGAGAAAGATTGATCCTTCCGCTGTGCTGTGGACTGCCCCAGACCTTGATGGGGGCGCTGATTGACCAGAAGGACCGCCTGCGCGGCGTGGAGATCGTCAGCGGGCTGCAGATCGAATATCCCTTTCTCCAGGAAGGGCTGGAAGAGAGCTTCTCTTTCCGCACCTGGCAGTGCGCCCCCCGGATCCGCCACCTGCTGAAGAAGGGCACGGTGAAATACATTCCCATGCGCCAGGGGGATGCTCCCTTTGTCTTTTCCCGCCAAGGGATCTGGCCGATTGATACGGCCCTGGTCCATCTCTCCCCCCCGGATAGAAACGGATATCTCAGCTTCGGGGTTTCCATC
This sequence comes from Deltaproteobacteria bacterium SM23_61, assembly GCA_001304105.1. Lineage (GTDB taxonomy): Bacteria > Desulfobacterota > SM23-61 > SM23-61 > SM23-61 > SM23-61. Next base: position 18,583 of record LJUR01000053.1, on the reverse strand, counting down.
GGACACTCCCTTCCCACGGCGCTGGAAGCGAAGCGGGTCATCGCCGAAGTGAACGACCAGATGCCCCGGGTTCTGGGAAACGCCTTCCTCCATATCTCCCAGATCGATTATCTGGTCCATACCTCCCGTCCGCTCCTGGAATATCCCTCCACCGAAAAAGTGGGGGAGGCGGAGCGCAAGATCGGAAATCATGTTGCCGGCCTGATCCCGGATGGCGCGACCCTGCAGATCGGGATCGGGTCGATTCCGGACGCCGTGGTTCAATCCCTGGAGGGGAAGCGGGACCTGCGCTTCTTTGCCATGGGCATCGATGCCATGGTGGATTGTGTGGAGAAGGGGCTGGTGGAGAGGTCCGCAACTCCCGGGCAGCAGCCGAAGATGATCGTCACCGAGATTCTGGGAAGCAAGCGGCTCTTCGATTTCGTCCATGAGAACCCCCTGGTGGAAGGCCGGCCCATCATGACCACCATTAACGCCCGGGTGGCGGGTCAGATCGAGAAGTTTGTCTCCCTCCTGGGGGCGATCGAAGTGGACCTTACCGGCCAGGTGAACGCCGAAACGGTGGGAGGAAAACAGATCAGCGCCATCGGGGGATCTTTTGATTTCCTCCAGGGGGCGCTCTTCTCTCCCCAGGGGAAGTCGATCATGGCCATCACCTCGGCGACGCCGGACGGGAAGAATTCACGGATCATCTCCCAGCTGGCCCCCGGCTCGGCGGTAACTCATCCGCGCCACTCGATTCAATACGTGGTGACCGAATACGGGGTTGCCGATCTGAGGGGAAAGACCCTGCGGGAAAGGGCGGAGGCCCTGACGGCCATCGCCCACCCCAATTTCCGGGAGGGATTGGCAAAGTTCACCCACGAAAACTACTAAAAGACATTTTCACCACAGAGAGCACAGAGGACACAGAGATCATTGCAGGAAAAAGCAAAAGCCAAGACTCTAAAAGAAAAAAATCCAAACGGGTTACCTGCAATTTAAACCCTATTCTAAACCTTTTTTATCTCAGTGTTCTCTGTGATCTCTGTGGTGAATAGTTCTTTGAGGTTTTTATGGATGATGTGAAGAAGATCGCGGAGGAGAAGAAGCGCTGGGCGAAGGAAAAGAAGGTCGAAGAGCTGCCCCCCGCCCATTCCGAGATAGGCCGGCTCCTCCCCCCAGTTTTTGCCCCCGATGATCTTCGGGGGATCGATTACCTGCGCGACCTCGGGTTTCCCGGAGAGTACCCCTTCACCCGGGGAGTCTACCCGGGAATGTACCGCAAAGGGCCCTGGCAGATGCGTCTCTATTCGGGCTTTGGGTCGGCCGAGGATACCAACCGGCGGTGGAAGTTTTTGCTCAAATCCGGGAATATGGGCGTGGCCTGTGCCTTCGACCTTCCCACCCAGATCGGACTGGACTCCGATGACCCGATGGCTCAGGGGGAAGTGGGAAAGGTGGGGGTGGCCATCGATACCCTCCGGGACATGGAAATCCTGTATGACGGCCTTCCCCTGGACCAGATCACTTCTTCTTTCAACATCAACACCCCGGCTGCGGTTTTGCTGGCCATGTACCTCGCCCTGGCCGAGAAGCAAAATGTGCCCCCGGCCAAACTGAACGGGACCCTGTCCAATGATATGCTCTGCGAATACATCTCCCGCGGAACCTGGGTTTTCCCTCCCGGCCCGGCCCTGAGAATGAGCACGGACATCGTGGAGTACTGCTCCCGCCATCTTCCCCGCTTCTACCCCTACAACATCCGGGGAATCATCCTTCGGGAGGCCGGAGCCAGCATGGTCCAGGAGGGGGCTTACGCCTTTGCCAATGCCGTGGCCTACGTCGAAGATGCCCTGAAGAGAGGGCTGGCGGTCGACGATTTCGGCCCGCGCATCTCTTTCTTCTTTGCCACGGGGTTGCAGATCTTCGAGGAGGTGGCCCGGTACCGTGCGCTGCGCCGGCTCTGGGCCAGGATGATGAAGGAACGTTTCGGGGCCCGAAACTCGAACTCCATGCTCCTCCGTTTTACCGGAACAGTCGGGGGGAGCACCTACCGGGCCCGGGAGCCGGAAAACAACCTGGTCCGGGGAGCCTACGGACTGCTGGCCAACATCCTGGGAGGAGCCCAGGGCATGCTCCAGCCGGCCATGGATGAGGCCTACGCCATCCCCACGGAGCACACCGCCCGCCTGGCGTTGAGAACCCAGCAGATTCTGGCCTTTGAGACGGGGATTACCAAGGTGGCCGATCCCTTGGGTGGGTCTTATCTGGTGGAAGCTCTCACCCGGGAACTCGAAGAGAAGATCCGGGGGGAGATGGAGAAGGTCGAGTCCATGGGGGGAGCGGTGAGGGCGATTGAAAAAGGATACCCCCAGATGGCCATTGCCGAAGAGGCCTACCGCGTGGCTCGGGAAGAGGAGAGGGGGGAAAGAATCGTCGTCGGGGTAAATAAGTTCCAGACCGGGGAAGGGGGAAAGCGCCGGCTGGTCATTCACCGGGCAGACCCGAAATCCGTGGAAAGGCAGATTCAGAGGACGAGAGAGGTGAAGGCCTCACGCGATAATCCTAAGACCCAAAAGGCGCTGGATGAACTCTGCCGGAGTGCAGAGGCAAAGGAAAACCTCATGCCCGCTTTCATCCAGGCGGTTAAGGTTTACGCTTCCGTCGGGGAGATTACCGCCGCCCTGAAGAAAGTCTTTGGGGAGTTCAAGGAGCCGGTGAGTATTTAAAAACGCAATGCGCTCAGCGCATAGTGCATGGCGTTTCTTGGCTTTGGCAGAGGAAGAGTGATGAATATTGCCGAAATTCTTCCCCGGACCGCCAAGCGTCTGCCGGATAAGACCGCCTTTGTTTTCAACGACCAGCCCACGGACTACAAAACGCTCCAGGGCCTGACCGAGGCCTTCGCCCACGGTTTGCAGAAGCTGGGGGTGAAGAAAGGCGACCGGGTGGCGGTCTTCGCGCCCAGCAGCCTGGAGTTTGTCGTCTCCTGGTTCTCTGCGGTCAAGTTAGGAGCGGTCTTCGTCCCGGTCAACATCATGCTGAAGGCCCGGGAATCCAAGTACATCCTGGAGAATGCGGAGGTGAACACCCTGATCGTCCACCAGGGCCAGGGGGAAATCATCCAGTCCATAAGGCCTGGTTTGAAGTTTCTGAAAAATGTAATCACCATCGGGGCCCAGCCCCTGCCGGGCGCTCTCCTCTTTTCCGCCCTCCTGGCGGAAAAGCCTGGGAGGGAAATGATTGTGGATTGCGCCCCTGATGATACGGCCACCATGATCTACACCTCGGGCACCACCGGCTTTCCCAAGGGGGCCATGATTACCCACGGGAATTTCGATTCCAACGTGAAAGGGATCATCAAACATCTGAACCTGGACGAGGGGATGATCCGCGTTTCCGTAACTCCACTCTTCCATGCCATGGGCCTGACCGTGAGCATGCTGGCGGTGGTCATGCTGGGGGCCACGGCAGTCATCCTGGCCAAGCTGGACTTCGAAGAGTTCCTAAGGGCCAATGAAAGATACGGGGCCACCATGATCAGCGGGGCCCCGGCCCTCCACTACATGCTGGTGAATGATCCCCGGACCGCCCATTATAAGCTATCCACCTGGAAGGTAGGAACCTCGGGAAGCGCGCCCCTTCCCGTGGAAGTGCTGAAGAAGTTTGAAGAGAAGTTCAAGATCCCTATGGTGGAGGCTTATGGATTGACCGAAGTCACCACGGCGGCGACTTCCAACCCGGTCTTCGGGGTCCGCAAGCCTGGTTCGGTCGGCCTTCCCTTTACCGACCTGGAGGTGAGGATCTTCGATGAACAGGACCGGGAGGTTCCCGTGGGTGAGGTGGGCGAAGTGGTGATCCGGGGGCCGGCGGTGATGAAAGGGTATTACAACAACCCGGAGGCGACCGCCGAGACCCTGAAGGGAGGCTGGCTGCACACCGGAGACCTGGGGAAGAAGGACGAAGACGGGTATGTCTACATTCTCGACCGGAAGAAGGACATGATTATCTGCAGCGGCTACAACGTCTATCCCCGGGAGGTCGAAGAGCTCCTTCACACGCACCCGGCAGTGATGGAGGCCGCGGTGATCGGCATCCCCGACCCCAAGCGGGGAGAGAGCCCCATGGCCTTCATCATCCCCCGGCCTGGCAAGAAGGTCAGCGAAGAGGAGCTGATCCAGTTCTGCAAGGAGAATCTGGCCAATTACAAGGTCATCAAGGCGGTGAAGTTCGTGGAAGAATTTCCCCGCAACCCGAACCGGAAGGTGCTGAAGAGGGAGCTGCGGGAAATGCTCAAGAACTAATTGCGGGTTGCAAGTTGCTGGTTGCACGTTCCCCCCCACCCTTGCTTTCCCCCTCTCGTTTGACCCGAAGGCTCTCGACGGGGAGGGGGGAGGGATGGGAGGGGGTGAGGTTGTGGTGCAAGAGAACGGGGGTGACATTATGGAATTTTTTCTTTCGGAAGACCAGCGCATTTTCAAGGACACCTTCCGCAAATTTGCGGAAGCGGAGATCGCTCCCCTGGTGGAAGAGGCCGAGGAGACGGAAACTTTTCCCCTCCGACTATTTCCCCAGATGGGAAAACTGGGATACCTGTGTCCCCGCTACTCGGAAAAGTACGGGGCAGCGGAGATCGACAAGGTCTCCGAGGTTCTCATGCGGGAAGAGATCTCCCGCGTGTCCCAGGGGATTGCCTCCTCCTGGTCGGCCCACTCCCACCTGGGATCCTTTCCGCTGTTCCACTGGGGGAGTGAAGAACAGAAGGAAAAATACCTGGTTCCCGCCATCCGGGGGGAGAAGATCTTCGCCTTCGGCCTCACCGAGCCCAACGCCGGAAGCGACGTAAAGGCCATCGAAACCACGGCCCGGCGGGAGGGAGACGGCTACGTCATCAACGGCCGGAAGATCTTCATCACCAACGGGAACATCTGCGATTTTCTCACCCTGATTGCTTACACGGACAGGAGCCGGGGATACCGGGGAATCAGCATTTTCCTGGTGGAGAAAGGAACCCCCGGCTTCCTCGTGACCCGCAAGCTGAAGAAAGAAGGAATCCGATCCTCCGAGACCGCGGAGCTTCTTTTTGAAGACTGCCGCATCCCCGCCGGGAACCTGATCGGCGATGAAGGAAGCTTCTACCGGGTGATGGAGACCCTCAACGAGGGGCGCATCGGGGTGGCCGGAAACTGCGTGGGCATGGCCCAGGGAGCCTATGAGGCGGCGATCCGGTACGCCAGGGAAAGAGTTCAATTCGGTCGGCCCATCGCTCAGTTTCAGGCCATCGCCTTCAAGCTGGCGGACATGGCCACGGAGATCGACGCGGCCCGTCTCCTGGTCCTTCGGGCGGCCTGGATGATGGACCAGGGTAAGAACCCCATCCGGGAGGGGTCCATGGCCAAGCTCTTTGCCTCCGAGGTGGCGGTGCGGGTTTCCAAGGAGGCCATGCAGATCCACGGAGGGTACGGGCAGATGCGGGAATTTCCGGTGGGCCGCTTTCACCGGGATGCCCTGGCCTACTTGGTGGGCGAGGGGACTTCGGAAATCCAGCGGCATATCATTGCCAGGCAGATGGGATTGCGGAGTTGATCGCCGTTCTCCCTTCAGCCTCCTTTCTCCTCCATCGGGCAGAGGGGATAAGGGCGGGGGGGAAATCCGAGGGGGGTAACGTGGTCCGTTCCAACCAGATGCTCTTCGGGTACCTGGCCGACAAGAACGCCAAATATTATCCGGATAAAACTTTTCTGATTGACGAAAACCGCCGGTGTACCTTCAGAGAATTTGACTCCCGCACCAACGCCATGGCCCGGGGGCTCCTGAACGCGGGTATAAAAACCGGAGACCGGGTGGCGGTAATCAACCATAATTCGGTGGAGCTGTTCGAAGTCTACTTCGGGGCCATGAAAGCCGCGGGGATTCCGGTTCCCATCAATGTCCGCCTGGCGCCCCCGGAAGTCGCCGAGATTCTGCAGGATGCCGCCCCCTCCCTTCTTCTGGTCCACAAGAATTACCTCCCCAAAATCCCGCCGAAAGGGCCGGGACAAACCTGGAGCCAGGTCTACGCCATCGGGGGAAGCACAACCCTTCCGGATTACGAGTCCCTCATCGGGAATTATCCCCCCTCGCGGGTAGAACCCGTGGCCGATGACGACGACCCGGCCATCCTCATCTATACCAGCGGCACGACGGGAAAACCCAAAGGGGTCATGCTGACCCACCGCAACCTCCTGGCCGACGTATGGTCTTCCTGCGTCACCCGGCGCCTGGCACCGGACGATGTGGCCCTGGTAACCGCCCCCCTCTATCAAGCCGGAGCTTTTGGAAGCATGATCGCCAATGTATTCCGGGGCAACACGATCGTGATTCTGGATGGGTTCGACCCTCCCAAGGTGTTGGCCACCATCGAGCGAGAAAAAGTCACCACCGCCCTTTTTGTCCCGGCCATGATCCTCAAGCTCCTGGAATTTCCGGACAGTGGCCGGTACGACCTGAGCAGCATGCGCACCGTGGTCTACGGAGCGGCGCCCATGCCCGTGGGGGCCCTCAAGCAGGCCATGGAACGATTCCGCTGGGACTTCATCGGCGCCTGCGGGGCTACCGAGACCGGGCCGGGGTACATTGCCTTCCTGGACCGGGAAAACCACTACCTGGATGGATCGCTGCAGATGGAGAAACGCCTTCAATCCATCGGCAAAGAAGGGATCAACACCGAAGTGCGCATCTTTGACGACGAGGAACGGGAGCTTCCGCCGGGAGAGGTGGGGGAGATCGTCCTGCGCGGGCAAAACATCATGAAAGGATACTGGGGAAAGCCCAGGGAGACCGCCGAGGCCTTACGGAGCGGATGGTACCATACGGGAGACCTGGGATACGTCGATGCAGATGGGTACATCTACATTGTGGACCGGAAAAAGGACCTCATCATCAGCGGGGGGTTCAACGTGTATCCCAAGGAGATCGAGAATGTACTGGATACTCACCCGGCGGTGCTGGAAAGCGCGGTGGTGGGGATCCCCCATCCCCGCTGGGGGGAGACCCCGCTGGCCTTTGTGGTCTTAAAAAAAGGAGCGCCGGCCCCCGAAATCGACGCATTGATGGGTTTTCTTCGGGAACGCCTGGCGGATTACAAGCTCCCCAAGGGGGGAATCCATTTTACCCAGGAGTTGCCCCGCAATGCTTCGGGAAAGGTGCTCAAGAGGGAATTGCGGGATAGGCTTTCGCCGAAATCGTGACCCAGCCGTAATTCTGGGGGGAGAACAACACCAGGCCGGGGCTTTCTGCCCGGTCCCAACAGGAAAGGAGGGGATTCATGAAAAGGGTTCAAAATCATTATTTTTCGGTGGTTGCCGCTTTCCTTGTTGCAATCCTGTTTCTAGCCGGAGGCAGCCTTTCAATGGCCCAGGCCCAGCAGGCGAAAAATGTCTCCTGGAGGCTTCAAGCGGCCTATCCGCCCCCGGAGAAGATCATGGGATATTGGGGGGCCTACGGGATGGCGGCGGAGATTGCCCGGCGGGTCAAAGAGCGAACCCAGGGAGGGTTCGACATTAAAGTCTACCCCCCCAACGCTCTCTTCAAGGCATTGGAGGCCCCCGACGCGGTGAAGCGAGGAGCGGTGGAGATGATCCTGAGCAATGGCGCCTACCATGTGGGCATCCTGCCGGAGGCCAATCTGGATTACGGGCTTCCCTACGGGCTCAAAACTTCCCAGCAAGCCGCGAAGCTTCTTTTTGAGAGTGAATATTTTAAGATCCTCCGCAAAGCCTACCTGGAGAAGCATCAAGTCGTTTTGCTGGGCCTGACCAGCACGAGCGCCTACAATTATATAACCCGTTTTCCCATCCATAAAATGGAGGACATGAAGGGGAAGAAAATCAGGACCTCCGGCGCCTACGGCAAAGTCGCCCAGGCCCATGGAGCGGTCCCGGTCAACCTGGCCCCGGCAGAGCAATACATGGCCCTGCAGAGGGGAACCGTGGACGGCACGATCTTTCCCGCCTATGCAGGAATCACCTATAAAATGTTTGAAGTAGCCAAGTACCATTCCTGGCCGCCGATTTACTCCATGATCGGAGCCAGCCTGCTGGCCAACCTGAATGCCTTCAACAGGCTGCCCAAGGAATACCAGCAGATTCTCCAGGAAGAAGTGACCAAAATGGTCAAATTTACTTATGACATTTCCGGTCCGGCCCTGGAGAAGATCGCCCAGGAGGAGGGAAAGAAGCGGTTCGGGGCGGAGGCGGTGTTCGTCTCCGAAGCGGAATTCGGGAAATTCCGCGAGGCGGTGAAGCCCCTCTGGGATGAGTGGGAGAAGAAGAGCGATTATTGCGCCCAGCTGGTCAAGATCGCCAAGGGGTTTGCCCATTAGTGATCGTTTCACGGAAATAAAAAAACCTAACCACAGAGGTCGCGAAGCACGCAGAGACTTTTATAATTTCCAAGCAATGAAAAAAGGAGGGAGAGATGGAGACGAAAAGGATCTGGGCTGGAGCCGTTGTTCTGGTGGTTTCTGTTTGTTTCATTCTATCGGCTGGGGGTGCGCCGGCCTTCGCCCAGGCGAAGCCTTCCAAGGTTTTTCAATGGAAGATCCAGTCCGCCTGGCCGCCCCCGGAAAAGTATATGGGTCATTGGGGCGGATATGGACAGGTCGCCGAGATTTGCCGCCAGGTAAAAGAACGAACCAAAGGGGGGTTGGACATTAAGGTTTTTCCGCCCAATGCGCTGTTTAAGGTCTTGGAGGCTCCGGATGCGGTGCGAAAGGGAGCCATCGAAATGATCTGCAGCAGCGGCCCCTACCATATCAGTATCCTCCCCGAGGCCTTGTTAGAATGGGGCCTCCCTTATGGGGCCAAGACCTCCCAGGAGAACGCCAAACTCATCCTGGGGACGGAATTTCTTTCCATTCTCAGAAAGGCCTATGCGGAAAAACATCAAGTCTATTTAGTCGGCCTGTGCAGCGCCAGCTCTTACAACTATCTTACCCGCTTTCCCATTCAAAAATTGGAGGATTTGAAAGGGAAAAAAATCCGGGCCACCGGGACCTCTGCCAAAATCGCCTCTGCCCATGGAGCTATTCCTGTAAGCTTGGCTGGTGCCGAGCAATATATGGCCCTGCAGAGAGGAACAGTTGATGGAACGATGTATCCTCCCTACGCCGGGATCACCTATAAAATGTTCGAAGTGGCCAAGCAGGTATCCTGGCCGCCCATCTACGCCGCAGCCAGCATCAACTTTCTGGTTAACCTGAACGCCTGGAACGAGCTGCCCAAGGAATACCAATCGATCCTCCAGGAAGAAGTGGCCAAGATGGCCAAGTATACTTACGAAGTATCCGGACCTGATCTGGAAAAGATCGCCCGGGACGAAGGGAAGAGCAAATACGGGGTGGAGTCTACCTGGCTTGCAGACAGCGAGTTTGCCAAATTTCAACAGGCCGTAATGCCCCTCTGGGAAGAATGGGAGAAGAAGAGTCCCTATTGTGTCCAGTTGGTTAAGATTTCCAAAGAGCTCGGGAAGAAATGAGGGCTGAAATGCGGGGGCGGGATCGCCAACGCCCCCGCTGTCCATAGGCACCGGAGGGAGGGGGCATGAACCTTCTGAAAAAGATCCTATGCGGAATTGATCTGATGAATGAGTGGTTGGGCAAAATATTCTCTTTTCTCGCCGTGATTTTGACGCTTCTGGTGGTTTACGATGTCTGCGCGCGATATTTTTTCGAGCGGCCCACGATCTGGGGGCTGGAGATGAGCTGCATTATTCTGACTTGGATCACTTTTCTCGGAGGAGGGTATGCATTCCTCCACGGTGGGCAGGTAAAAGTGGACTTCCTGTACCAAAAGTGGTCTCCCCGGACAAAGTCGGCCATTGATTTATTTACCTACATCTTTTTCTTTTCCTTTTGTCTTATTCTGGTTTGGTATGGGGGCGAAGTGGCCTGGGAATCCATCAAAGATAGCCGGGTGAGCACCAGCGCTTGGGCGCCTCCCCTCTGGCCCAGCCAGATTATGGTTCCTATCGGGGGATTGCTGATCGGCCTGCAAGGTTTGGCGAAATGGATCCGGGATTTTTCCACGGCCTGGACCGGCCAGAATGCCTTTCCCAGCAAGGTTGTGTCCGGGGAAGGAGGCCTCTTTGACAAGAGAAAAGAGTAAAGGGAGAAACCCTTTGGGATCCTCGACCGGAAAAGAGGAGGGGACGGATGGATCCTTCTTTTTTGACCATTCTGCTTTTTAGTTCTCTGATCGTTCTGCTATTACTGGGGCTTCCCATCGCTTTTACCCTCGGAGGGCTGGCAATTCTTTTCACTCTCTGGCTTTGGGGGCCTGCCGGATTGTTGATGGTGGCCTCCCATGCCTACGGGGAAGGGATGAATTTTATTCTGGTGTCGGTTCCTTTGTTCATCCTCATGGCCGTGGTGCTGGAAGGGTCGGGAATCGCGGAGAAGTTGTTCGAGATCATGTACCGATGGTTTGGGGGGATTCCGGGTGGATTACTTTCAGGAACGGTGGTGATCTGCGCCATCTTTGCGGCCATGTCCGGGATCAGCGGGGTGGCAACAGTGACCATGGGATTAATTGCCCTGCCGGCGATGCTCAAGAGAAGTTATGACCGGAAAATGGCCATCGGCGGGATTATGTGCGGAGGGGCCTTAGGGATTATCATTCCTCCCAGCGTGATTGCCATTCTCTATGGTTCCATCACTGGAACTTCGGTGGGAAAGCTTTTCATGGGAGGGATGATTCCCGGCATCACCATAGCCCTGGTGATGATCCTCTACACCACCATTCGATGTTTCTTCCACCCCCATATGGGGCCGCCTCTACCCAGAGAGGAAAGGGCTGGCTGGAAAGAAAAGTTCATTTCCCTCAAGAGCATCATCCTTCCCCTCCTGCTGATCCTTCTAGTCCTGGGGGTCATCTATACCGGAATCTGTACTCCTACCGAGGCCTCGGGAATCGGTGCCTTGGGGGCCATCATCTGCTCGCTCATCCATAGAAGATTGACTTGGAAGAGCTTAAAAACAGCGGCCATCCGTACTCTCAATGTCACCTGCATGGCCATGTGGATCGTGATCGGAGCCAAATGTTTCTCCTCCATTTATAGTGCAGGAGGAGCTTCCGATTTCATCCTGAGCCTGGTTCAGGATTTAAAGATTCCCCCCCTGGCGATGATCGGGATTATGCAGTTTATCTTCTTTATCCTGGGCATGTTCATCGATCCGGTGGGAATGTGTATGATCTGCTCTCCGGTCTTTCTCCCCATCGTGACCACTCTGGGATTTGATCCGACCTGGTTTGGTATCCTCTTCATCCTGAACTGCGGCATGGCCTACATTACCCCTCCTTTCGGGTTCAACCTCTTCTACATGCGGGCCATCGTGCCGGAAGATTGTTCCATGGGGGAAATCTACGCTTCGGTATGGCCCTGGGTGATTTGCCAGGCCTTGGTTCTGGTCTTGGTCATGTTTTTCCCCCAAATCGGGATGTGGCTGCCTGATCGGATGGGTTGAAACGGAAAGGAAAAAGAAGGGGGGAAAAGGGGAAGGGGCGAAAGGGCGAAAGCAGAAGATCGCGCTGGCTGTTCTTTTCTTGTTCGTTCACCCCTGTCCCCCTCTTAAAAGGTTTTTCAGAACCTTCCCCGAGGGATTCCGGGGCAGGGAATCTATGAACTTGACCTGTTTGGGTTTCTTGTAGCTGGCCAGGTGGGCCTTGCAGTATTCGATGACCTCTTCTTCGGACAGGGTCATTCCGGGCTTCAAAACCACGAAGGCCTTTACCGATTCCCCCCAAAGAGGATCGGGAATCCCCACCACTGCTGCCTCCCGAATTGCCGGATGGTGGTAGAGGAGTTCTTCGATTTCCCGGGGATAAATGTTTTCCCCACCGCTGATGATCATGTCCTTCTTCCGGTCGACGACGTAGACAAACCCTTCCTCATCCATCCGGCCGATGTCGCCGGTATGCAGCCAGCCCCCTTTCAGGACTTCCGCGGTTCCCTCGGGATCTTTGTAATATCCCTTCATGACATTGGGACCGCGGCAGACGATTTCACCGGGTTCTCCCCGGGAGACCTCCCGGTCCTCGCCATCCACGATTTTCACTTCCAGGAACGGAACTGCGGGGCCGACGCAGGCGGTTTTCCTAAAAGAATCTGCGGCATTCAAAGCGGTAACCGTGGGAGAGGCCTCCGTCGCCCCGTAAATGTCGTAGATGCCCCCTGCATTGGGGAAGAGTTTTAGCAGCTTTTTCTTGGTTTCATCGGGCAGGGTGGAAGCACCCAGGGTGCAGCGGGTGATGGAGCGGGTATCGTATTGATCCACATCCGGCAGGTTGAGGAGAAGGTGGAACATGGCCGGCGCGCCGGAAATCACGTTGACTTTCTCCTTCTCGATGGTTTCCATGAATCTTCGGGGGTCGAAATGTTTCATCAGAACGCTGGTTCCGGCCAGGGCCAGCCGGATCAGAAAATGGTTGTTGAGGGCGGCGGCATGATAGAGAGGACCGGTGATAAGGGCGATTTCCCCTTCCCTGTCCTCTCTGGCCAGGAGCGTGTTGAGGAGGTTCCAGAGGACATTCCCGTGGGTCAGCACCGCCCCTTTGGGCTTGCCTGTGGTCCCTGAAGTGTAGAGCATCTGGCACTCATCCTCTTCCGAAACGGCGACTGGGGGGTCCTCATCCATGGACGCCTGCAAGAGGGGCTCATACGCCATAGCCCGGGGGAAGGGGGCCTTTCCCACGGAGATGAACTTCTCCACCTTGGAAAGCCGGGGAAGGATATTCCCCACCAGGGGGAAAAAATCCTCTCCAAAAATAAAGATACGGGAATCCGAATGATTGACCAGGTAGGTCACCTCTTCGGCGGCCAGGCGGAAGTTGATCGGCGTAAAGACTCCGCCCGCTTTGGCCGTTCCCATGAAGACCTCGACCAGCTCGGGGGAATTAAAGAGCAGCGTCGCCACCCGGTCCTCTTTCTTGAGGCCGAAGCCCAGGAGAGAATATGCAAGCCGGTTGCACCGCTGGTTGAATTGCCGGTAAGTCAATCTCTTGTTTTCGCAGATGAGGGCCGCCCGGTCGGGGAATTTGTTCGCCTGCATCGTCAGGAGGGCGCCCACGTTCATAAGATCCTCCGGAGTTCGAGACTGCTTATCCGCAGATTACGCAGCCCGGCAGAGCGGCAACCGGAAAATTTCCTATCGGGACACGGATGAACACAGATAAACACAGACCAAAAAATGAATTAAAATTCAAGATAAAGATTTTTGTCCCCTCACCCCTAACCCCTCACGCCTCACGGCTTTTATTGGGACACGGATAAACACGGATAAGATTCAAGAGAAAAGCCCTTGCCGAATTCGAATTTTACCCCCAAAAACTGCCGGATTCCCTCATCCTTAAGAAGGTTTGCGAACCGCCCCATCACGCTGCTGGGAAAATATAAAAATTGTGGAGGATTGTCAAGGAGGGATAAGGCCGGGTTTGCAAGATAAGCGCTGGGGGCCCCAAAAAATTAGTATTTTGGCAGGAAGATTTTCTTATTAATCTCGGCCGCAGGGGCACGATGCATCGTGCCCCCACAATCTTTTTGAATTCCGCATTCCGAATTCCGCAATCCGCACTCCATTAGATTCCCGGCGCGCAACCCGGGGCGCGGACCATCAGCACTGGAACGCAGGAGGACCGGAGGATCCGGTCGGCCACCCCGCCCCACACCCATTTGCTGACTCCCGAACGGCCGTGGGTAGCGATTACAATGATATCCACCTCGTTCTTGTTGGCGAATTCAGCCAGGGCATCGGCCGCGTTTCCGTGGAGGACCGCGGTCTCGACCCGGACTCCGCTTCCATATTTGGCCTGACCGAGGATCTCTTTCAGATACTTCTCGGCATGCTCCTTATGTTCTTTATCTACCTTTTTGAGCTGATCCTCATTCAGGACATAGTCGGTCATCGGGGGGCGGAAGGGTTCCACGACCCGGGCGAAAATCACCCTCTTGGCCTGAGAACCTTTCACCAGGGTTTCCACATGCGGAAAAACGCACTCCGCCAGCTTGGAACCATCCAAAGGAACCAGAATCGTGTTGTACATGAATTCCTCCTTTCCGAAAATTGGGAGTCAGAGCTCGAGGTATTAACCTCTTTCCGTCTTCCTTCCGTTTCAGAACTTACTCATTATTTCATGAAAACCTGCCAAGGGCCCGGAAGGAAAGGCAGATTGCGCCGCAAGCATCGGCGGGAGTTTGCTTTCCAAAGTCTCCCCGCTTGACTTCCGCAAAGAACCGCGGGGGCGGGAAAAGAAAACTTCAAGGTAGCAACAGGACACCCCCGCCACAGCCAAGATAAAACAGCCGCCTCATGATTGCAAGCAATATGATTTTCCTTCCGGGACCCTGGAATTACTTGACATTTCCAAAATAGCAGCTCTTTGGCCTTCAACTAATTTGGAGATGATCTATGTCTTTAGATGCATCAGAACGAGAAGAAGGTTTTTTAAAGCTAATAAAAATCGATCCGGTAATATAAGTCAACCCCCATTTCGTTCCCCCGCCAGGTTTCCACTTCCCAGTTTTTCGAAATCCGGTATCTGATTTTTAAAAGCTGTTCGTTGTTAAACGCGGAATATCCGTAGCTTAAGTATAGCTGAGGGGTAAGGTATTTGCCCAGGGTCACCATAGACCGCGACAGGTCTCCGCCCCCCGTTTGAATGTCCACCGTATCGATCCCCAGCTGGCCTTTCAGCTGGTCCACCACGCCGATGGAATCGCCGGCCCAAAGACCTGCTGCCCCTGCCAGGAGGAGAGACGTTTTTCCTTCCTTTGGGTCGTAGGGCCGACCCAGAAGGAGATAGGAAAGAATTTCCTCGTCTTTCATGACCGGCTGGGAATAGAGCTTCACATTCGGTTTCTTGAGAGTCCCGAAAATGGCCAGTCCCACTTTGATATTGTACATTTTTTCCAGGTCATCGGCGCGCCGAAGGGCCAGGATGTCTAGGGCGGGATTATCGACCGGGCCCCCCGAATAGATAAAGCGCCCCCGGTCGATCCGCAAGCCTAGACCATAGCCGCTGTAGGTCCCCTGGGTGAGCCGGATTTCGCCCCGGGCAGTCGCCTCCTCCGGCTTGAGGCCCAAAATTTTCAAATCCACGTTTCCCGCCAGCCGGGTATCGATTCCCCCGGTTTTCACCTGAATCTGATCACCTAAGATCACCCGCACCTGAACATCCATGGACAGGGACGGCTTTCCCTCCGGGGGATGGTCGATCATAACCACGTCAGAGCTGGTCCGGACCACCGCGGGACCGAAGACTTCGGAAATATGGACCTCGGGAAGCAGGATTTCTCCCCGCACGGTGATTTTTTGGGGAGTCCCCTGGAATTCGAGGCTCGGCGTGCTCTGGATCCTCAGGTTCGGGAGATAGAAGGTCTGAAAATTCTCCCCTTTCAAATTTCCTTCAAAACGGTCCATACTCCACCGTTTCAACCAGATCGTCCCCGTAGCCTCCAAATGTCCAGGGCCGGATCGGGCCCGGAGCGATTCGAGTTGAATCCGCTCATTCCGGAGTTTCCATCGGCAGGAAAGATCTTCGACCCGGATCCCGAGGGAAGGAATGCCCATCCCTGCTCCGCTCAACTGCAGGGTCCCCTGGAGATTCGGCCGTTCCCAGGTTCCATCGGCCTTGAAATCCAGGTCCAGGTTTCCCCTGGTTTCTTCCACCATTCCGGGGAAAAAAGCGGCCAGGAGCCCCTTTTCCTGCGCCCGGCCTTGAAGGGAAACCCGCAGAGGACCAGCCGGGTCAAGCCGCGGAGGGATCCGGGCGGAAATGGGGACCCGGAAGTTCCCTTTCAGAGAACCGTAGTCAGCCAGGGAAAGGGAGACAGTCCCCTGCAAACCCTCTCCGCGCCAGATAAAATCCAGGTCCGCCTGGTTGATGGCCGCGTTGATGATCCCCTGTTCTCCCTTCCAGCTCAAATTCCCCCGATAGACCTTCCATTCCCCCGCAAGGGCGAGACGAAAATCAGGCAAAACTCGCCCTTTCATTTTCCCCTCCGATCCTGCCGTTCTGGTTCAACATGGCCGCCAGCGTGGCAATCAAGCCCCGGGGTCCCCATTCGGCCACAGCTTTCGCATGGGGCACCTCAAAATTCATCGAGGAAGATATCTTGCCATGCTTCCCGTCTTTTTTGGAGCTATCGATCTGGAATCCGGCATCCGAAATCAAAAGCGTTCCCTCCCATTGAGGTTTGGACCAGGTACCTTCGGCGTTGAGGCCCAAGGTTGCCTTTCCCCGGCTCTTTTGAATCCATTCCGGATAGAGGCGGGAGAGAAGCCCATTTTCCTGAAGCCGCCCCTGAATAGAAATTTCGAACGGGCCTTCGGGGGCAAAAGACGGCGAAATGCGGGCCGAAAGGGGCAGAAGGAAGCCCCCCTTCAAGGCTCCGTGCTCGGCGGAATTCAGGTTCAGGTTCCCCCGAAATTCCTCGCCCCGCCAATCAAAGTCAACCTCGGCCGATTTCAAGGGGATGGAAATGGGCTTTGCCCTTCCCTTCCAATGAACCTCGGCCTGGGAGACCCGGGTCTTTCCGGCCGCTTCAAAGCGTGAACCGGGCAGCCATCCCCAGGTTAGGGTTCCTGAATTTTTTCCAATAAGAATCAGTTCTCCGGGCAATAAGGAATGAAACAGCCCGAGGTCTAGGGAGTTCCACCGGGCTTCCAGTTTCCCTTGCCGGGGAAGATCGAATTGAAAGGGATCGGGGGAGGATATTTTTCCGTCCAGGGTCGCGCCCTGGTTAAGCTTCAAGGATGTCGCCGCCCGTAGACCTTTCCCGTTCCAGTCCACCTGAACCTGCCCGGAGGGAACCTCGAAACTCAGGCGGTCATGAGCAAAAAATCCCTTGAAACGGCTTTTCCCGGAAATATGCCATCCGCCTTTTTGCCCCCGGGCGGAGAAAGATCCGCTGGACTGCCCGGATACCCGGCCCACAGGGATCCAGGGATTGGCCCGGGTCAGATCGACCTCTTGCCATTGCGCCTGGAGAGATCCCAGAACCGGATTCAGGGTCAGGTCCGCCCGGGCTTCCAGCCTTTCTCCCTGCCCGCTTTTTATAACCAGGGGAGAAACCAGGAATCGATCCGCTGAAAAAGTGACCTGCGCCGGACCCTGAAGATTCCAGGGACCCCGGGCCTCCCGGCCGTGGAGCTTTTCCAGGGTCCCTCTCCAGGAGCCATCCCGGTAAGCCCCCGTTGCATCTCCCCGGGCATGAACATGGTTTGAAGCGAGGTCAAATTGGATCCGGTGAGAAGAAGAACTTCCGGCGGCCTGGAGATCAAAAGAAGAAAGATTTAGGGGGCCCGCCTTGATGTTTTCCGCCCGGGCCTCGACGGACAAAGCGGGAGAAATCCCGGGGCCATATTCCTTCAGGTGAAGGTGGGCGCGGAAATTTTGAGCCTTTACTCCCTTCGCCACCAGGTTTTTCGCCTCGGCGGTGAGCATCCCGCTCAGGCGGTCTTCCCCATAACGAAACCAACCTGCCGCGGATATTTGACCTTTGGCCTGGGAGATGAGCTGGGAAAGGTCGGTCAGTTCCCCTTCCAGGCTGATTCTTTCCTGGAGAGTGCCCTCAGCCCGGAGATCAAAGCCCTTCCCGCCAAGGCGAAGGTGGGCGATGTGCAGGAGGTTTTCCTTCCAGCTTCCTTCCACCTCTCCGGCTACGGGTATATCATGAAGTCGGCTTTCGAGAAGCTTCGCCTTGAAGACCGCCTCCGGCTCCCGGGTCTTGGGCCAGGCAAGGCGGCCCTCCAGGTTCAGGTTGATTTCTCCTTTCAAATCTGGAGTGAAAGACCCAAGGCGCAGCTTTCTTCCCTGGAGATTTCCCTCCACAGAGATTCCGTCGGCCCAGGAGATCCTCAGGGGGCCTTTTACCGAACCGCCTAGCCACCCACCCATGAGGGTGGTCACTTCCAAATTTTTTGGGCTTCCGCGGAAGACGGCCGCTGCCCGGGCTTTTTGCCAACCCTTGGCCTGATTGGCGACCGTGAGGCGCCCTCGGTATTTATCGAGGGGACCTTTGATCTCGATGGTTCCGGAGAGATCGGCTAGGAGTTCCAGTCCCGGAACCGGGGTTATCCCGGAGAAATCGGCCTTCAAGGAGAAGACCGGCTTCTCTCCAAAGACGATTTTCCCTTCCCCCTGGACTCTCCCCTTCCGCCCCGGCTGAAGGAGACGCACGTTTTGGAGCTGGAGGGAGGAGCGGGTCAAACCCAGATTTCCCTCCACCTGGAGCTGTTCGGCGGACTTTCGCCGCGCGGATAGGGAAAAAGATCCCTTGGCCTCTTCCCGCGCTTCCACCGGCTCCAGCCGGATTTGAACCTGGAAAGAATCGAGACCGGCCATTTCGTCGGCCAGGGTGGTTTGCAAGTCCAGACCCAGGGAAGGGCGGAAGAGTCCCAGTTTCATGGACCCTCGGGCTTGAACGGAAGGACCGGCCAGGGTGAAGTCCCGGACATTCAGCGTCCCTCCGTCCCAATGCAGGCGGGTGAAGAGATTATCAAAAGGCACCGGATGATCCCGCAGACGCTGGTAGGTCCCTCTCTGAATCCCCAGGGAATCCACCC
>LJUR01000052.1 GCA_001304105.1 Deltaproteobacteria bacterium SM23_61 | reverse complement strand
CCAGCCCATCCCGAAGCATTTCATCATCAGCTCATTCAGGAAAGCGAGCGACATGGGGCCGTGAGCGATGGTCCCGCCGAAGCGGGTCTGCCGGGCAAACTCCGGGTCTACATGAAGCCGGTTAAAATCCCCGGAGATCCGGGCCCACCGCAGAATCCGGTCCTGATCGATTTCCTTCTCGATCACCGGAAGAGAATCCCCCGGTTTCACCTTCCGTAACATTTTTTCCCTTCTCCTTCGCACCCCCTCCCTACCCTCCCCCCTCTGAGGGGGAGGGAAAGGATGGGGGGGTCACTTCGGCCATATGGCCTGGAGGCGGATCGTGCTGACCGGCATCCCCTTTTGATCTTTTGCCTCGATCAGAAAGTTAACTCTCTTTCTTTCCTTTTCATCCAGGTAGCTCTCGACCACCTTGGCCTGGACCTTCAGGGTATCGCCGATCCTGACGGGATTTTGAAATTCGAATTCCTGCTTGGCCAACACTCCCCCGGAGGGCATGGTGTGGCCCTGGAGGTAGGAGAGGCGGGCATAGATCGCCGCCAGCCCCGGGGGCGCAAGGTCTTTTTGGTACAGGGGATCACGGTCTCCCACCGTCTCCATGAATTCCTGGACCAGCTCTTGGGTGACCGGATATTCCAGGGTCCTGAAAGTCCGGCCCGGGGGAAGATCGGCAAACAGCAACTCCGGCTTATTCTCCTGGTTCGCCATAGCATTCACCCCTCTACACCCAAAACAGGGCGCACGGCCGTGCACCCCCTGCATTCATTTTTTGTTTGGATCATTCGGCTTTTGAACTTTCGAGATTGTTTCGGATTTCGATATTCGGATTTCATGCGCTTTCCACTTTCAAATCACTTCGGCAATTCAGGTCTATCCCGAGAAGGTAAGTATCGTCTTTCCTTCCATGAAGACATCCCCGTTGGCCTTCTGGCTCAGGACTTCCAGGATTCCTTCATTCTTTTCCTTCTTTATCTCCAGCACCTTGAACCTCGTGACCAGGATGTCCCTTCCTCCAAGTTCTCCCCGGATCGAGACTCCATCGGTGGAAATCCTCAAACTTTCCGGGACGGGCCAGTTCTTGGCCAAAGCCTCACGGATCACATAACCGGCGAGAGCCTGCCCGGACAGGCTTTCTTTCACCTTCTCGGCAAACAGCAGGGCAGGGGCAATCTCTCCGTTGACCCTCAACTCCTGAAGAGAAAAAGGCCTCGGGCTGCGGTGGCGCACCGGACCGCTGCGGGTCACGTGCCCCAGCAGGCTTCGGCCGCAGAGTTCCTCGGCCATAATCCCCGTATCAATTACCTCATCAATGTTGAGGCCGGTTTGAATCCCCATCTCCTCCATCATGAGCACCATGTCTTCGGTGCAGGCGTTGCCGGCGAATCCCTTGTGGTACTTGGGCCGCCGGGTGGCCGGTTGCCCTCCCATCCCGCCGAAGGAGCTGTCGTGCAGGACAACTCCCTCCTGGAGAGCGGCCAGGGTGTTGGCCAGTCCCATTCCCCGGGTGTCGTGAAAATGGGCGATAAAGTCCACTCCCGGGAAACGGTCTTTCATCCGGCCGAAAATCTCCCGGACTTGCCGCGGGTTGGCTTCCCCGGTGGTATCTCCCAGCATGATGGAGGTGGCCCCTTTGTCCAGGTACCAGTCGGTGAGCTCGATGATCTTTTCCAGGGGGACTTCTCCGGCCAGGGGGCATCCGAAGGCGGTTCCGATGCAGCCGATGACTTTGATTCCGGCCTGCCGGGCCCGTTTCACAAGGTCCGCCAGGGGGGGCAGGGCTTCCTCGAAGGTACGCTCGAGGTTGGCCAGGAGATGATCCTCGCTGGCCGACAGAATGGCGGTAATCTCCTGCACCCCGTAGCCCTGATGGCAGGCCTCCAGGAGCCGGTCCAGACCCTTGTCGTTGGGAATGATGGCGATAAAGGTTACCTCCGGAGGGCGTTTGATCCCCTTCAGCACCTCCAGGGAATCGGAGAACTGGCGGACCAGCTTGGGATGGGCAAAGGAAGTGGCTTCGATCCGTTTGAAGCCTACATCGACCATCCGGTTGAGGATGGCGATCTTTTTCTCCGTGGGAATGAACTGGTCCTCTCCCTGGATCCCGTCCCGGGCCCAGCATTCACAGATGTTCACCCGTTCCGGCATGCGGCTCATGCTCTTCCTCCCCTAGTCGGTTTTCAGCCCCAGTTGATGGCAGATGATCCTTCGCTGGATCTCCGAGGTCCCCTCGCCGATCTTAAGCTGGCGGGCATCCCTCCAGTACCGGCCCACGGGAAATTCCCGCATCTGAGAATATCCGCCGAAGACCTGCATCGCTTCGCTGGTCACTCTCTCCGCCATCTCCGTGGCGAAGAGCTTGGCCATGGAAGCCTCCAGGGTGCAGGGCTTCTTCTGATCGATCATCCAGGCCACCCGGTAAATCATGGTCCGTGAGATCTCGATCCAGGTGGCCATGTCCGCCAGCTTGAACCCAATGGCCTGAAATTGTCCGATGGGTCGGCCGAAGGCCACCCGTTCCCCGGCGTACCGGAGGGCGGCTTCAAAGGCTGCCCGGGCTACCCCCGTGGCCCCCGCGGCCACTACCACTCTTCCCTCCACCAGGGTTTTCAATATGTCCCGGAAACCCCCCTCCCGCCGGCCTAGCAGGTTCTCTTCGGGAATGAGGCAGTCCTCAAAGGTCAACTCTGCGGTCTCGGAGGATCGGCTTCCTTCCTTCTTCAGCTTCCGGGAGACCTGAAACCCGGGAGTTCCCCTCTCGACCACCAAAAGACTGATCCCTTCGAACCCTTTTCTTCGATCGGTATAAGCCGCCGTCAGGACATAATCGGCAAAGGTCCCGTTGGTCACGAACATTTTGGAGCCCTGGAGAAGATAGGCGTTCCCCGACCTTGTCGCTCTCGCTTCAATGGACTGAATGTCCGAACCCGCGTTGGGCTCGGTCAAGGCGAAAGCGGCAATCTTCTCTCCCCGATTCGCCGGGCAGAGGAAACGGATCTTCTGCTCCTCCGTACCGAACCCGAAAATCGGGAAGGTTCCGAGGTGGCAGTGGGCGAACAATGAGGTCGCAATCCCCCGGCAGATACGAAACAGCTCTTCCGCCCAGATGCACTCCGCAATTTTGTCGGCGCCGCTTCCGCCGTAGGCCTCCGGATAGCGGATCCCCAGGTATCCCAGGCGGCCCATCCGGGGAAAGAGTTCTAGGGGGAAAACTTCCTCCTCTTCAGCCCTTTCCACCAGGGGAGCGATTTCCTTTTCGGCGAAATCCCGGATCGCTTTTTGAAAAATCCGCTGCTCCTCGGAGAGATCAAAATTCATGGGGCGCTCCACTGGCCTGCTTATACCTTTCTCGGAGTTCAGCTTTCAGAATCTTGCCGGTAATATTCTTGGGTAAGGTTTCCACGAAGGAGATCGATTTGGGCTGCTTGAAGGCCGCCAGCTTGCCGCGGCAAGACTCGTGGATCTCGCTCTCGGAGCACTCCGCCCCTTCCCGCAGCACCACCACGGCCTTCACTGCCTCACCCCAGCGCTCATCCGGCACTCCCACCACGGCCACTTCTTCCACCGCCGGATGGGAAGCGATGGCTTCCTCCACCTCCCGCGAATAGATATTTTCCCCGCCGCTCTTAATCACGTCTTTCTTCCGATCCACCAAAAAAATATACCCTTCCTCATCGATTCTGCCCATGTCACCCGTATGCAGCCATCCTCCGCGCAAAGCCTGCCGGGTCTCCCCCTCCATTTTCCAATACCCCTTCATTACATTGGCCCCGCGGACCACGATCTCGCCCACCTGCCCCACAGGCACCTCTCTGCCTTCTTCATCAACGATGCGCACCTCGACGTTAAAAACTTTCCGACCGCACGACCGCAGCCGCCTCTCCACTCCTTCCGGATCACCCCGGTGGTCTTCCGGCCTCAGCATGGAAACGAGGGGGCTGGCCTCGGTCAACCCGAAGCCCAGAGAAAATTCACAGGAAAGCGTTTTCTTGGCTCGCCAGAAAAGTCCGGGAGAAAGGCAGGCGCCGCCATAGAAGATCGTCTTGAGAGAGGATAGATCATATCTGCCCGGGTCAAACACAGCCAGGAGGTCATAGATCATCGTAGGCACAATCCAGGTCGAAGTTACCTTTTCTTTCTGCACCGTTTCCAAGAAAAGATTCGGTTGAAAACGCTCGAGGAAAACGTTGGTGCCGCCCACGGAGAGGATTTGAAGAAAGTACTCAATATCGGCGATGTGATACATGGGCGCGGCATTCAAGAAGACGTCCTGGGGAGTGAACCTCCGCTCGAAGATTCCGGTGAGGGTGTTGGCCATGAGGTTCCGGTGCGTCAGGAGCACCCCCTTGGGGGTTCCGGTGGTGCCGCTGGTGTACATTTGAATAGCGATCCCGCCGTCATCGAAGTCCAGTTCCCTCCCGGAGAAACGGTTTGCTTCGATAAGGGCTTCATAGTCTTTAAAACCTTCCTCTTCCAGATCGATGCCGATCAGAAACTTCAGTTTGGCCAGTGTATTGCCCATCGCCCGCAGGGTTTTCCGCAAAGGATTTGCCGAAAGCAGCCCCACGGTTTCGCTGTGCTCGATGAGTCCCGCCAATTCTTCCGGGGACAGCCGGATATTGAGGGGAACCAGCACTGCTCCCACCTGGGCAACGGCCAAAAAAAGCTCGGCGAACCGATGGCAGTTGGGAAGAAGGACCGCGACGCGGTCTCCCGGCCCGGTTCCCGATGCGGATAAAACATCGGCCAAGCGGTTCACCCGCTCCATGAACTGACCGTAGGTGAACCGCCGGGACTCACAGACCAAGGCCGCCCGATCCCGGTAAAATGTCGCTGAACGCCGCAGGATATCCGGTAAACGCAAATCCCTTCATCCTCCCAGGCTCCTAGCCGACTCCAAGGCGTTTTAAACAAGTCCTAACCCACTTCCGGCGAAACCGGCTTCTCTCCGACCCTTTGATTCGTTTTCCTCCAAAAACGAAGCCCCACCACGACCGCGGCTAAACATAAACCCACCAGGTCGGTCCGCCACTCAGGCACAGCCAAAAGCATTCCGGCAATGATCAGCCAGATTCGGTAGGGAAAGGTGATGGGGCCCACCCCCTGCAGATACCCTTCCAGCGATCCGCTAATGAGGAAGACCCCAATCGCGGCGGTCAGCAGGGGAAAAGGAATCTCCTGGAGCGGCGCCTGTAAAACCAGGGCAGGATTAAACACAAAGAAAAAGGGGACAAAGTAAATGACCGCTCCCAATTTCATAGCCTGGATGCCGGTCTTGATGGGATTCGAGTGGGCGATGCTCGCGGCGGTAATGGCCCCCAGGGCCACTGGAGGAGTAATGAAAGAGACCAAACCCCAGTACATGACGAAGAGGTGCACGGCCAAAGGATTCAAGCCGCTCTCGGTAAGCGCCGGGGCCAGCACGATGGCCAGAAAAATGTAGCAAGCTGCCGCCGTCATTCCCATTCCCAGAATGAAGCTGGTGAAGGCTCCGATCAAGAGGAGCAATACGATGTTCCCTCCGGCAAAGCTGACCAACTCCCGGGAAAAGGAATGGGCCACGCCGGTCATCGAGAGGGCGCCGATGACCAGCCCGATAGCCCCCAAAATGGCCACCAATTCGGATAGGAATCTCCCCGTTCCCATGAGCAGCTGCAGAAGGCTCGCCCAGTTTAAGCGGCTTTCTCTCTTGGTCATGGCCAGCAGAATGAGGAGAGCGGAGGCGTAGAAAGGAGCCCAAGCCTCGATCCTCAAGTAAAGGAGAAGATAAATCAAAGTGAAGAGGGCAAAAAGGTAAAACCAGCCGTCTTTGAGGGTGATCCATAGGGAAGGCAGCTCCTTCCGGTCCAATCCTTTGAGCCCGGCCCGGGCCGCGTACCCATCCGCTTGCATGAACAGACCCAGGTAGTAAAGCGCCGACGGGACGAGCGCCGCTAGGCAGATCTTCCAGTAAGGGGTGGAAAGAAAGGAAGCCATGATGAAGGCCGCGGTCCCCATGACCGGCGGCATGAGAGCCCCTCCGGTGGAAGCGCAGGCCTCGACGGCCCCGGCGTAAAAGGGGGGATAGCCTGACCGTTTCATGGTAGGGATGGTCATCGATCCCGTGGACACCACGTTGGAGATCACGCTTCCGCTCATGGTCCCGAAGAGGGCGCTGGAGATGACCGCCACCTTGGCCGGACCGCCTCGGGAATGGCCCCATACGGCCAGGGCAAAATGAATGAAGAATCTGCCCCCTCCGGTGGATTGGAGAACCACGCCGAAGATCATAAAGCCGATCAGAAGGGATCCCACGACTTTCATGGGGATGCCCAGGATGCTCTCCACGCTCATGGCATGATACCGGGCAGTCGCCAGAAGGGAGAAATCACGCCCTTCCAAAAAGCCGGGCATGAGATGGGCGAAGAGAGGAACGAAGGAAAAGAAAAGACAGGTCCCCATCAAGACTCCCCCGGCTACTCTTCTAACCGCCTCCAGCATGAGCAACCAGAGAATGAGGCCGAATGCGGTGGGCAAGGGAGGAGCGACGAATTCCCATCCCCGCTCGATAACCTTCAGGGCCACAGCGGAAAAATAGAGGGAAACGGCGAGGCAGAGGAAGAATAGGAAATAGTCATAGAGAGGGACTCTCTCCTTTGGGCTGGCTTTGCTGGCCGGGAAAATAAGAAATACCAAGGACCCATAGAAAGCGATGAGGGAATAGTGATAAGCCGTCTCCAACAGCATGAAGCCAAAAGGTTTGAGGAGGAAAATCTGGAGAATCGCCAGAATGATGCCAATGGCGGAAAAAACAAGCAGAAATACCCATCCAAGGCCCTTGAGCTGACGGTGCCTCTCGCTTATGATCATGGGAGGCCTTTCCTTTCAGGCCGGGGGAACACTTTTAAAAATATTCCCCCGGCCACCATCCTGGGTTTGTTTCCGCTCAGTATTCAACCATCCATCCTTTGTCTTCACGTTTTTTTAACCACAATTTGGAGAATTCTTTTTCCTTGACGCCTTTCACCAAGGCCTCAGCAACCAGCGCAGCCCATTCGATCTTTACATCCTTCATATGCTGAATGAGCTTGTTATTCCAGGCGTCATGCTCGGGCTTCCAGACCCCAACCTCCTTGTAATATCTTATGGCTCCTTCGTGAAAGGGGCAGTTGGCGGGAGGAACACCGGCCTTCCCCGCTATCCAGTAGGGCATCATCTTATGGGCATCTTTGTATAACGGGTAAGCCTCGTTGATGGCCTTTACCAAGGCGTACACCTCGGCTGCGCTGGTTTTCTCAAAAGTGACCATGTTGGGATACCTGTACGACCAGACCTCATCGGGTTTCCCTTTTTTGAAACCCGGTCCATCATCCCATAGCGTGGGGGCCAGCCAAGGGGTAATGGCCTGCATTCGAGCCCATCCTTGCTTATCCTTGTGAGGGTAGACGACATGAGACAATCCCCGGGGGGAGGTTTCCAGTTCATACAGAATGGGCGCATCGTGGCCGGCGATGGCTGCATCCACCTTTCCCTCTATCAATCCTTTCAAAGAAGCAGCATAACTGGGAAATTCAACCTTGATCACATCTTTGAAACTCAGATTGCCAAAAGCCAGCGTGGAGATGGCTTTAACATTTAGGGTCGAGGCTCCGGGAATCCAGGCGACTCTCTTTCCCTTCAGAGTATCTGGAGTCGTGATCCTGGATTCCTTGGTGACGGCCATGACCGTTACGAAGGGTACGGCCAGGACTTGCCGCAAGGGCTGCGGCCCCAACCCCATTCTGTTGCATTCGTAAAGGCCTTCAATATAAAAGGCCGACTCATCGCCCATATTGGAATAGGTTGCCGCCCCGGTGAGTAAGGGCATGAAACGGCCTATCGAGGTTCCAGAGGGAATCACCCGAATTTTGACCCCGTATTTTTTCATTAACCCATTAGAGATGGTGGCGCTCTGGACATAGCCGGTCGAACCCACATCATACGCTACCCAGAACATCATTTCGGGCAGATTGGGCAGCTTTTCCACCGCAGAAAGAGAAGAAACCCCGAGAATCATGAAAAAAATAGAAGTGATCCCTGCAACCCGACGAATTTTTTCCCACATAGAAAACCCTCCTTTCATTTTTTTTCCTCCCTCTTAAGCTCCCCTGCTCATTCTTCACGCTACCCTTCCACCCTCACCCTCCCCCTCGAAAGGGAGGGCCGGGAAGCGGTGACTTGTGGTTCCTTACTCCGCCAGCAAAATAGCCTGCTCAGTAGATTTCAAAGGATTCCTTTTTGCCGACTCTTCCATACAGACGTTTCAATTCCTTCTTGTCAATCTTCCCCCCTGGATTCTTGGGCAAGGAAGAGACAAATTCCACAAAGCGAGGCTTCTTATAGCTGGCCAGGTTTTCCTTGCAGAAGGCGATGATTTCTCCTTCGCTGGCCTCCCTTCCCGGCCGGAGAACCAGGATGGCCTTTACACTCTCTCCCCAATACTCATCCGGGACGCCGATGACCGCTGCTTCGAGCACGGAAGGGTGAGAATGAAGGACTTCCTCAACTTCCCTCGGGTAAATATTGCGCGCTCCGCTGATCACCATGTCCTTCTTCCGGTCCACGATGTAGAGGTACCCTTCCTCATCCATCATTCCGATGTCCCCGGTATAAAACCATCCGTCTCTCAAGGTTTCCGAAGTATCTTCCGGGCGGCGCCAGTATCCTTCCATGGGAGCATTCAGCCTGACCACGATCTCACCCACGGACCCGGGTTGAGTCACTTCTCCCCCTTCCCCATTCATGAGTTTTACTACTGTGCCCAGTGTAGGCCGACCCGCTGAACTCAATCGTCTCTTGCTTTTATCACCCCCTTCCATGGCTTGCCGATGATCCCGGGGAGAGAGAACCGAGATCCCGCTCCCGCAGCATTCCGTCGCCCCGTACCTCTGGAGGAAGTCGCACCGGAAGACTTCAAAGGCTTTCTCTAGAGTCGCCAGAGGCATGGCCGACCCGCCGTAAACGACCAAGCGTAGAGAGGAATAATCGAATTCTTTCGCTTCTGGATGATGAACCAGGGCGTGAATCATGGTTGGATAGGCATAGAGAATCGTGACCTTCTCTTTTTCCAGGGTTTGCAGGAAGGCCCGGGGATCGAAGGAATCCCGCAGTATGATCGTATTGCTCATCAGCAAAGCCCTCATCACGGTGGCAAACCCGCCGATATGATAAAGGGGTACGGGTCCGAGCCAGATGTCATCGTAACCCATGCCCGATGTATCGATCACCGTGCTCAGGAGGTTTTGCCAGAACCGGTTGTGGGTATAGATCGCTGCCTTAGGAACGCCCGTGGTGCCCGCCGTATAAAGCAGGTTGAAGATTGAATCTTCCTTCACTCTCTTTTCTGGGTTTTGCCTGGAGGCCCCTTCGATCCACTGGCTAAAAGACAGGACTCCGTCTCTTCCTTCGCCCAGAGAGATGTACCTTTGAATGAAGGGCAACCTCTCCCGCATAAACAGTACCGGATCGATAAAATCTTCCCCCAGGAAAAGGAAAGAGGGTTCACAATCCTGGAGGATGAATTCCAGCTCCCGGGGTCGCAGGAGGTTGTTTATCATCACCAGGGTCGCTCCGCTTTTGGCTACTCCAAATATCATCTCAATAGACCGGGCCGAAGTCTTTTCCAGGACGGCCACGCGGAATCCTTCCCCGACCCCATCCCGGATCAGTGCATTGGCCATGCGATTGCTTTCCCCGTTTATCTGCCGGTAGGTGAAGCGCTCCTCTCCCATGATCAGGGCAATCTTATCCGGAAAGTTCGTAGCATTGACCCCGAGAATTTCCCCGATCACCATGGCATCGCTCCGGAAGGCGAAAGGTGATATTTGGACATCAGTTCTTTCGATCTTTTATATCAAAAAGGAATGCTTCTGCAAAAAGGTTGTCAAATTCACAGCCGCTTGCTGGATGTGATCTTCCATGGCCAGACGGACTTTTAGAGGCTCTCTTTTCTCCAGAGCCTTCAAGATTTTTTCGTGGTCCCGAGTATTCCTCTCTCTTTGCCCGGGAATAGAAAGGATGATCCGCCAATACCGGGCAAACTGGTCGCGGTGATTGTTGATCAGATTCTGTAAGCGATGGTTCCCGCATTTCTCCAGAAAAAACTGGTGGAAACGCACGTTGAGCCGCTGCCAGGTTGCAGGCTCTTCCCGGATGGCCGCGCGGAGCCTGGCTTGAATCCGGCGGAGTCCTTTGATTTCCCCGTTGTTTATCCTTCGGGTGGCCAGGCCTGCTGCCATCCCTTCGAGGGCCGCTTGAATGGTGTAGATCTCCTCGATATCTTCCAGAGAGAACCGGGCCACTTCCGTCCCTTTGTAAGGAGTAACCCTCACTAAATTTTCGAGTTCGAGCTGCTTGATTGCCTCGCGGATGATGGTCCGGCTGGCCTTCAACTCGGCAGCCAAGGAGGTTTCGACGAGCCGTGCTCCCGGCGCCACCTGGCCGGAGAGAATCTGCCTTTTCAGGGCGGTATATATGGTTTTGCGCAGCGGCTGATTGGGCGAGGACGATTTGTTGCGGGACATAAGGCTACCCCGTTGGTTTTCAGAATTGTTTACAATATTGTTTAAGATATGTCAAGGAATTTCTGGTTTATCCGTTGACAGCCTAACGGCTTTATCCTATAGTGCTTTTACTTCCCGAGAGTTTTTCCCCTTCCGAAAAGGCCAGCAAGGTTGTCATGACAGGGCTGCCCTCCTGTGCCAGGAGGGTTTTCAGGGCGGAGGTGGCGGCGGTCCTGTAGGGGCAATTCGTCAATTGCCCTTATTTCGGCGCGCCGCTTGGCATAACTGCCTGCCATGATCAAATTGGAGGAGGGATTTATGTCTTCGCTCTTCTATTCCGAAGGAGAGAGACAATACGCCAAGGAAGCCAGGGGCTTTTTCGAAGAGGAGATCGCCCCCCATGTGCAATCCATGGATCGCAGGAATCAATATCCCTTCGATTTATTGAAGAAATTAGCCCACCGGCACTACATCGGGGTTCGTTTCCCCTCCCGATACGGGGGGGGTGGAAAGGACATGATCCATGAGGCGATCATCAACGAAGAAGCCGGAGCCCAATCCTACGCCCTGGCCTGCGCCCGCAGCGTTCCCCACCATGTGATGGATATTCTTTACCAACACGGCAGCGAGGAGCAAATGCAACGGTACCTTCCCGGTATCTGCAAAGCTGAGATCATCGTCTCCGAATGCATCAGCGAACCGGAAACCGGTTCGGATGCCGCCCGGATCAAGACTCGGGGCACAAGGGATGGAGATACCTACGTGATAAACGGCGAAAAGCGCTTCATGGCCAGCGGCGGCGTGGCCGATGTCTTTCTGGTCTTCGCGATCACCAACCCCGATGTCCACCCGACCCAGGGTATGAGTATTTTTCTGGTCCCCAAGGGAGACCCGGGAATCGTCACTTCCGAAGAATTCGATACCCTCGGATGGCGGGGGTTGAGAATCGTATCCGAATTGGTCTTTAACCAGGTCAGGGTGCCAGTTCAAAACCGCGTAGGAGAAGAGAATAGGGGTTTTCCCATACTGATGGAGATGCTAAATGCAGAGCGAATCGTTGTGGCCGCAGGCCTCCTTGGGCCAGCCCGGACCTGCTACGAGATCGCCGTTCGCTATTCCACGCAAAGACATGCCTTTCACCGCCCCCTTCGCCAATTCGAGGCCATCAGTTTCAAAGTCGCCGACATGGCCACCAAGATCGAAGCAGCCCGCCTCCTGCGCATAAAGGCGGGCAGGATGTTCGATCAGGGAGAGAATGTAACCCGCGAAGCAGCCATGGCCAAGCTCTTTTCGGCCGAGGCTTCCTTCTGGGTGGTAAGCGAAGCCATGCAGATCATGGGAGGAATTGGGTTTACGACCAAATTTCCCGTTGAGCGTCACTTCCGGGATGTACGGGGCGGGATGATCGCCGTGGGAACCAACGAGATCATGCGTCTGGTTATTCAGCGGGAGGTCTATAACCAAATCTCCAAGGAGGGGGGTTAAGATGAAACCCTGGCGGATGATCTACTGGCCCGAAGCCAGCCCCCTGGACTATATCGTGACTCGTCCCCTGGTCAATGATCTTCGGGCTGAAGGAAAGATTCCCGATACCTTCATGATCTACGCAGTGAATCGATACTTCGTGGCCGTAGGCCGACACATCAACATAGACGATGACGTGGATATGGGTAATTCCGCCAAGCTGGGAGTCCCAATCTTCCGCAAGATTGGCGGAGGAGGCTCGGGAATATGGGGACCAAACTCATTTCAATTCGCCATGGCCTTTGGCCAGGACCTCTTCCCAAGCATGGAAGAATCTCTTCGCGTGATGATCGGAAAGATCCTTCTCCAGGCCGTTCATGCCACGGGAGTGACCGCAGCCTTTTACAAACATATGGGCGATCTGCTGGTGGGAAGTCGCAAGCTGGGGGGATTTGCCGTCCTGCCTCATGGTGAAAGGTGCGTAAACATGGGTGGATTCTTGAACGTGGATGAATTGGACATCTCCATCGCCTCCGCAGTGTTGAAAACTCCCGAAGAAAAGTTCAGGGATAAAGCCGCCAAGGATATCCGTGATTACGCTACCAGTCTCCACGAGCAGGCCGGGAAAGAAATCTCGCGAAAGGCCTTGGTAACCGCCATTGCCCTTCATTTGGAGAAAGTCTTGGCGACCAAAGTTGAGTTCACAGGGTTGGGCAAGATGGGGATGGAATTCTATGATTCCTATCTGAGCCAATATGCCTCCGAGGACTGGACTTTTTCTAAGTCCAGCTCCAAACGATTTGAAAAATTCCCGGAAGGCTACCGGCTTGGGTTGAGCCGACATAAATCACGGAAGCTCGTATGTGCCCATGTTCTCGTGGACGGGACAGGAAAGGTCGCCGAAGTAATGCTTTCAGGAGATTACTTCATCAAGCCCATTGATGGAGACGATCAGATTGCGAATAACCTGGTTGGCCTGGAGGCTGCTGATCCCGAGGCCATCAGAAAAAGGATCGAGCAGACGGCCCAGTCGATCGGTTTTGAGGCCTTCATGATGAGCCCCGAAGATTTCACTATCCCCATCATCAATGCCTGCCAGAAAGCCCTGGGAAAGAAGGCTTGAGGGAAAGGGCCCGGCGCCCTTCAGACCCCCGGCTAGAATGGAGCGAACCGATGGCAAAGATCAAAAGGCTCGACCATATCGGGATAGCCGTTAAAAACCTGGACGAAGCCATTGAGAGGTTCACCCGTATTCTCGGGGCCGAATTCATCGCCAGGAAGGAAATCGTCCTCTCCGGGTCCAAGATGTGCGTGGGCTATTTGAGGCTGGGAGATACCCTCATCGGGCTGGATCAGCCCGCCAAGCCCGATGAATTCCTGGCCCAATTCATCGAGCGAAGGGGAGAGGGGCTCCATCATATCGGGCTGGAGGTGGAGGACCTTAAAGCGTTCCAGGCTCAACTCCAACAACAGGGCATCCGGATCCCCCATCGCGAAGAACCCGGGGGTGTCCGCAACGAGATTCTTCTCAGCCCTCGGGACCTATGCGGAGTGGTTTTTCAGGTCATGGAATGGAAGGAAAAGGGGGCAGACACAATCGAAGAGAAAATCCTGCGTCTCCACCGAATGCTGGAAAAATGGAAAGAGGATGAGAAGGAGTCCCCTGAAGGTTGATTTCAATAACCAAGGGGGAGAACCATCCGCTAGTCGACCATTGATGAATGAGTATCTTTTCTAAACAACTACGGCTCTGAATGCCTCCGGAAGCAGCCTACCGATTTTCCCGTCGGGGGGAAAATCTGATCTTGCAAGCGACTCGCCAGTTTTGATCTGTCGGTGACCCCTTTCTTCTCCATCCCCCGCCCATGGGCACTCGGGCCGGCCTCCATAGATTCACTATTTTCTTGCATAGGTCCCCTTGGCACCGGAACGAGTCTTTTCGACAGCAAGAAGGAGCTTTTTTCCCAAAAAAGGGCCTTGGCCTTGCCATGGCTATTGAATTTCTTATTAATTTCAAGATATTTCCGGTCAGCGCATTTTTTCCTTGACACCCAATATATAGTATTGGATAATGCATATACACACAATATATAGTAGTTTTGAACAAAATTTTTTGGGGTCAAGAACGGAGGAAAGATGGCCAACCGGGAGAAAGAATTAAGGCAGCGCTATGGGGTGGCCAAATTCGTGGAGAGGGCACATCCCAGGTTCTTGTTGAATTTGCCGGTTGAATATTACCCGGCCACATCCAATACAGAAGAAAAGGGGTATACGGGCAATGCCAGCGAAGGAGGGTTAATCGTCCATCTTGGCCGGCCTCTCCAAGTCGGCGATCTGGTGAAACTGAGGTTATTCTTTTCCTCCGACTGCGGCATGAATTCCGTGAATACCGTGGAAATGGTATCTCAGGTTATCTGGATGGAAAAATTGAAAGACTCGGAATACCGCTGCGGGATAAAATTTGTGGATATCTCTGCGGAGGACATGAACAAACTGAGCAGCTTTTTAAAAAACCTTTCTCCTCTCTCCCATTAGCCTCTTAAGCGTCCAGTTGTTGGCAAGATGGCATCAAAACTTCCCCGAGAAAGGGCCCATTCCAAACTCGAGGGACGAAATCCGAAATTCGAAACAAATCCAAAGGTTCCAAATTCAAATGTTTTTTCCTGGTTTTCTATTTTTGAACATTTGAATTTCACGCTCGGTTCGTCCCGCGCTTCGCGGGATTCCATATTCGGATTTCGGATTTTTCAATGCCTCAGACCTGTTGGCTTCCGGCTTTGCCGGGTTAGGTTTGTCAGACCTAAACTTCTAAGCCTCTCCTCGCAGGAAATATTCAGTCCTTCCATTTCAGGGGGTTGAAATCCGTTTCTCGGTCGTAATGGTCTTCCCGCTCGACTCGCTTCAAATAATTCACCGCCCCGTAGGTCAGCGG
>LJUR01000051.1 GCA_001304105.1 Deltaproteobacteria bacterium SM23_61 | reverse complement strand
AAGATCCTGGCCAAATCCGATTCTCAATCGACTTCAGTGGCAGTGGGTCTTGGGGTCGGGATCACCAAGGACGGTAGTGCCGAGACATCCACGCTGAGCGATGCGGTAAGTTATTCCAAGGCCAACACTACGGCCATGACGAGTGGAACTGGTGATGACAAAATTATTAATGTGCACGGGCCAAGGGGGATGTTTCGGGTTCGGCGTTGAGCAAGTCGGGCAGTGTGGCTGAGGGGTATGCCAAGGCGATTGACTCAGGATATGGTGACGATCTGATCGTCAACGAGGCAGGAAAGATCCTCGCCAAATCCGATTCCCAATCGACTTCGGTGGCAGCGGGCATCGGGGTCGGGATCACCAAGGACGGTAGTGCCGAGACATCCACGCTGAGTGATGCGACAAGTTATTCCAAGGCCGACACTAAGGCCATCACGACTGGAACTGGTGACGACAAAATTATTAATGTGCAGGGGACTGAGGTTACCGCCCAGGCTGATTCCACCGCTGCCGGTGTGGCCGTGTCCTTGTCCGTTTCAGGGAGTGCCAAGGGGGATGTTTCGGGTTCGGCGTTAAGTAAGTCGGGCAGTGTGGCCGAGGGATATGCCAAGGGGATTGATACAGGGTATGAAGATCCTGGCCAAATCCGATTCTCAATCGACTTCAGTGGCAGTGGGTCTTGGGGTCGGGATCACCAAGGACGGTAGTGCCGAGACATCCACGCTGAGCGATGCTTCCAGTGTGTCCAAATCATACGCCCGGGGGATCATCAGCGGGGGTGGGGAAGACAAAATCATTAACAAGGACGGGACAGAAATTACTGCCCAGGCTGATTCCACCGCGACCGGTGTGGCCGTATCCTTGTCCGTTTCAGGGAGTGCCAAGGGGGATGTTTCGGGTTCGGCTTTGAGCAAGTCGGGTAGTGTGGCTGAAGGATATGCTAAGGGGATTGATACTGGGTACGGTGACGACCTGATCGTCAACGAGGCCTCAAAGATCCTGGCCAAGGCAGATTCCAACGCTACGACGGTGGCAGTGGGCATCGGGGTCGGGATCACCAAAGACGGCAGTGCCGAGACATCCACGCTGAGTGATGCCTCCAGTGTTTCCAAGTCATATGCCCGGGGGATTATCAGCGGGGATGGCGAGGATAAAATCATTAACAAGGACGGGACAGAAATTACCGCCCAGGCTGATTCCACCGCCACCGGTGTGGCCGTGTCCCTGTCCGTTTCAGGGAGTGCCAAGGGGGCCGTAACCGGGTCTTCTTTGAGTGAATCGGGTAGTATTGCCGAGGGGGAAAGTGCGGGCATTATCAGTGGTCAAGGCGATGATTTGGTTATCAATCGGGCGAAGATCGTCGCGGATACGGACTCGACTGCGACGTCGGTCGCGGCCAGTGTCGATGCCGCGATTTCAGTGGAAGGGGACGCTTCGGGATTCGCGTTAAGCAAGGCCGGCAGCACTGCCAAAGCCATATCCAAAGGCATCGATGGCGGCCAGGGTGACGATTGGATTTTTAATGAAGGAACGATTACTCTGATGAAAGAGAGTGAGACCCTGGATGACCAAGATGCCAAGGCGACGGCAGTGGCTGTTTCCCTGACGATTTCGGGTACCGGAGGGGGGGACACCAAAGGGGCGGCCCTAAGCGATGCCAGCTCAATGGCCGACGCAGCGGCAACCGGCATCGACGGCGGCCAGGGTAACGACAGAATCTTCAACAGCGGGAAAATTTCAGCAAACGTGGATTCGTCTGCGACGACGGTTGCGGCCAGTGTCAATGCAGCGATCACCCTCGACGGGAATGCCTCCGGAGCTGCGCTGAGCAACGCCAACGCTACGGCCAAAGCATCCGCCACCGGCATCGACGGGTTTGATGGCAACGATAAAATCGTCAACCAAGGGGACCTCGATCTCCTTGCATCTTCAGATGCGACGGGGGTGACCGTATCTGTATCGATTGCCGGAACCGCTGGGGGGAATGCCGAGGGGGATGCATTGAGTAACGGCAGTTCAACCGCCACTGGGACAGTCACGGGGATCAAAGGAGGTAAGGGCAACGACACGATTGTCAACCAGGCCCGCATCTCAGCGGATGCTGACTCCGACGCAACGACCGTTGCGGTGAGCGCCGCTGCCGCTATTACCATTGGCGGAAATGCCTCCGGGGCTGCCCTGAGCAATGCCAGCGCTACGGCCAAGTCATTCGCCACCGGCATCGACGGAGGTGAAGGGGACGACACCATCATCAATGAAGGCATGATCACTCTGATGCACGGAGGTGAGGGAGACTCGGATATGGAAGCGTCCGCCCAGGCGACAACCGTTGCGGTAACGATTACCGGTACGGCTGGCGGGGAAACCAAAGGACGGGCGCTCAGTGACTCGAGCTCGACGGCCGAAGCCATGGCCACCGGGATTGACGGTGGCAAAGGCAACGACAAGATCATCAATCGAGGAAAGATTCTGGCTGACGTGGATGCGGAGGCGAGCAGTGTTGCGGTGGCTGGAGCCATCATTGCTGCGATCGGAAACGCCTCGGGGGCCTCTTTAAGCGACGCTCGCAGCACTTCCAGGGCAACGGCTATCGGGATTGACGGGGGCGAAGGCGCGGACAAAATCTTTAACACGGGAGATATCGAGCTGCGTTCGAACTCAAATGCCGAAGGGGTGAGTGTGTCCTTTCAGCTCGGCGGGACCTTAGGGGCCGCTGACCAGAGTGCCATTGCCAAAACAAGCATCTTCTCGGAGTCCGTGGCGGTCGCGCTCGATGGTGGCAAAGACAATGACCGGATCACCAACCGTGGAGATCTTACCGTCGAAGCGGGTTCGGACCTCAACGCCAAGGCGACCGCCGTCAACGTCAGCATCGTGGGTGCCGGCTTTACCGCGCAGAGCGCCGTCGCCGACGCCTCCGGTACATCCCGTGCCACCGCCGCCGGCATCCTGGGTGGCGATGGCAGGGATATAATCGACAACGAGTCAACGACCCACATCAAAGCCACTTCGAATGCCACGACGTCCGGCTACTCGATTGGCATCTCGGGAATCAGTATCGGCGCCGGGGTCAACAAAGCCCTCTCCGATACCAGCAACTCCGCGGCGGCGAATGCCTTGGGCATCTCGGGCGGAAATGGAAAAGACGAACTCTCATCCCGGGGCGATATGACCGTAGAGGCCATTTCAACAACCGATAACAAAAGCAGAGCGGTAACCGTCAATGCCCTTTCTCTGGGTGGCCAGCTTCAGTCGGCGGGGGCGAAGAGTTCCACGACCAGCAGCACGTTTGCCAAGAGTATCGAGGGGGGAGAGGATGCAGATTCGATCTTCGCTGAAGGGACGCTAAAGGCCACCGCGGACTCGAAGGTTTCCGGGGTATCAAAGGCGACCACCGTAACCGGGTTGCAAATCGGCTACAATTCCCAGGAGTCCCTGGCCCAGGCCGAGACGAGCGCAAATTCGATGGCGGTAGGAATCGATGGCGGCGAGGGAAACGATTGGATACACAGCAAAGCGGCCATCACCCTAAATTCCACCTCAGATGCCGTCACGAAGAGCGTGTCGGTGACCGCCAGCGGTTTCAATATCGCCGGCGCCACCTTGGGAGAGTCCGTAGCAGACGCCTCTACCTCCGTGGCGTCCGCCGGTACCGGGATAGCGGGAGGAGGAGGGTTCGACACGATCACCAGCACCGAAGCCATCTCCATCACTGCCAAGTCAACGGGGAATGCCAAATCCGAGTCTACGGTCAAGAGCACCACCTTCATCGGCGCCGCCAAAGGGAAGGCCGTGTCCGATTCCTCGGCTCAGCTTGCATCTTTCGCGAGAGGAATCGACGGGGGTTCCGGGGGTGACGACATCACGAGCCGCGCCACCATTACCGTGCAGGCCACATCCGATGGCACGGCGAATTCGTCAGCGACGGTGAAAGAGAATGTCGTATTCGGAGAAGCCTCGGCCAAGACAGCTTCCGCCGCCGCCGCCGGGGCAACCGCAGATGCGGGCGGGATCGCCGGTGGGGAGGGAGACGATTCGATCCAGAGCTATGGGTCGATCAAAGCCAAAGCGGAAGCCATCATGAATGTGACCGTATCCTCGGTGAGCGTCGCGAATGCCGGCTGGTTCGGAGACGCCTTCGCAGCCGCGATCTCCGATTCCTCTTCGCGCACCGCCGCCGTCGCATCGGGAATCGACGGCGGAGAGGGGAACGACGTAATTCTGAATAAAGAAGCCATCCTCTCCAGCGCGACCTCGACCACAAGGGTAAAGCAAACCACCGTGGCGATCGCCAAGACCGGCCCCCTTTTCGGAGGTGACGAGGAAACGGTGGCCAACTCCTCCACCGCCGTGACCAGTGAGACTACGGCCAAGGGGATCGCCGCCGGGGCGGGAAACGATAAGATCTGCAACACCGGCCTGGTGGCGGTCGAGGCCGGCGGAACCGTAGGGGTGACGACCCTCACCGTAAGCAGCGACGGCCCGGCCAACTCGGATGCGAGAACCCTGGCTATGGCGCATGCCACCGGTATCGACGGCGGTGCCGGCAGGGATAAGATATTCAACCAGGACATGGTCTTTGTAAAAAGCGCTCCCCGTATCGAATCGGGAGCCCGGATCATCGGAGATGAGGTTGATGGCACGGTTCAGATCGCGATGGAGGTCCAAGCGACCGGGATCCAGGGGGGTGAGAATCGCGATCGGATCACCAACAAGGGCGACATCCTTGTCTTAGTCGGCCGTCCGGAGAGCGAATCGACGGTAACGGGAGAGGGGATTGGCGGGACAAGAACATTTATCGATATTTCCCGCAAGGGCCAGGATCCGCAGACCCTGACAGGGAAATGGGTACGTTTTCAAGGGGAGGAAGCTCCTGATTTTATAACCGTCGTCGAGGCCTTTGATCCAGAGACCGGAACCTTCACTCTGCGCGACGTCATCCCGGCAGGTATGGAACCGAACCCCAGGTATACCCTCCTGGACTACGGAACAAAGGGACCCGACATTTCCTCGGTGCGGGTATCGATCGGCGGGCGCGTCTCCGTTGATGCCTCCACGACCGCCTCAATTGTGGCGAAGGGGATCGATGGAGGAGACGGCGACGACGTGATGATAAACTCCGGAACGATTCAGGTGATGTCGGGCAACGCAATCAAAGCGGGGGAGCGCGTTGTCGGGAGAAACATCCAGGTAGACCTGAAGGCCGAATCCAAGGTGAATTCCATCGGCATCGCCGGGGGAGAGGGCCGCAACGAGATTATGAACTGGGGCACGGTAGGGGTGGGGGCCGAGGCTACCCTGGATGCCAACGGGTGGGTCCTGGATTACGGCGGCCAGGCCGATATTCAGACCGAGGGCCGGACGCAGTCGATCTCCACCGGTATCCAAGGCGGAGAGTCCCGGGACTCTATCAATAATTCAGGGCGCATCGCGACCCGGTCGACTTCCGCGGTCGAATCCAAGGAGGAGCGGGTTCAAGTTAGATTTTACGGCGCAGCCAAGCAAATCCTCAGCTTCAAGGCGCTCAGCGATTCGGCCGGAATTGCGGCCGGCGCCGGGGACGACATCGTCCTAAACGGGGAAGAAGCCGTCGTCGATGTCGATTCTGCCTCCAGCGCCATTGTCCAGGGAGTGACAACGACCCGCAATTATTTCGACCCCTTTGGAATTTATCGTCAAGAAACCTACAACTTTTCCGACGCCCGCGCGTCATCGACCGGAGCGGGCCTTGACCTCGGAGAAGGAAGCAATTTCGGGTACAACGCGGGGGAGATCAACGTTTCTGCTTATGCGACCGCGAACGCGAGTTCCCTATCGAAAACGATATACAACGAAACCAATGCCGACGCCGATGCCACCGCCGAAGCCCGGGCCTCGGGAATCCGGGCAGAAAAAGGTACGGATGTGGTTATCAACGGGGGAGTCGTCAACGCCGATGCGGCGGCCGCGGCGTTTTCCCTCGCCCAGGGAGCCAATATCGGAGGGACGGAACAGGACCTCAAATCCAAAATTACAGCGGACGGGCAAAGCGGGACGACCACGTTCATCGATGAGTCTCAAAAAGGCATGCCCAAGGATGACTTCGTCGGGAAATGGGTTCGTTTTTTGACGGGCCAGAATTTGAACGTCGTCAGCCTGGTGGTTGGGTTTAATCCTGATACCGGTCAATTCACGGTCAGCGATCCACTCCAGGAACTGAAAAAGGACGACGAGTACACCCTCTCGGACGCCAGGAATGGAAACTCGGGGTCGGTCGCGAAGGCCTTTGCAAAGGGGGTTGATCTTAGCAACAGTGAGCATGCGGTGGTAAAGAATAAGGGGGAACTGCGCGTGAGTGCATCTGCCCAAGCCACAAGCGAGGCCAGAACTTATATTGGGCAGGCGAAAGCCGGCGCCGAGGCCACAGCCGAGGCCGAGGGGATCCAAGTCGGCGGGGGAGACAATTGGGTTACAAACGAAGGTTTCATAAATGTAACCGCCAATTCTTCCGCGATCACCCTGCTTGCGGGCACCCAAAGCGTGGCCAATTCAAACGCTTTTGGTATAAAGACCGGCGACGGGAATAATTACATTTAT
The DNA here is from genome assembly GCA_001304105.1 of Deltaproteobacteria bacterium SM23_61. Lineage (GTDB taxonomy): Bacteria > Desulfobacterota > SM23-61 > SM23-61 > SM23-61 > SM23-61. Next base: position 9,097 of record LJUR01000051.1, on the reverse strand, counting down.
AACCGGGGCCGAATCGATGTTACGGCAATCGCCTCAGCCCAGAAGAACGGTCTGATTCAAAGCGCATCCGCAACAGCCATCGGGATCAAGACCGGTGAGGGCAACGACGAAATATTGAATTACGGCACCCTCAATACCGGGCAAATCATCAACCAGATCGAATCTCCAGGCACCGCCATCGAGGCCGGCGGAGGCGACGACCGTGTCTCTCTCTTGCGGGGCTCCACGACCCTTGGGCACATCGATCTCGGCAGCGGGGACGATTCTCTGGAGATCTTCGAAAATGCCTGGATGACCGGAAATGCAACCGGGGGCCTCGGGAATGATTCGCTTCTTCTTTACGGTGCGGGTCAATTCGGCGGCCAGCTCAATCACTTCGAAACGGCCATTAAGAACGGATGGGGCACCTACAAGCTGGGCTTCCTGCAGCAGGTGAAGAGGCTGGAGGTGAACGAAGGCACCCTGGCCATCAACCACAGTTACCAGTTGGCCGGTGATGGCACCTTCCAGGCCCTGGTGAACCGCGACGGCAGCCATGGGCAGCTGAAGATCCATGGGAACGCGGGGCTGGATGGTGAGCTGAAGGTGGTCCGGGGGCGCGGGCCCTATCGCAACGGCACGAAATATTCCATTCTCGTAGCCGACCAGGTCAACGGCTGGTTTACCAGTGAAACGCTGCCCAAACCGGCCCCCCTCCTGAAGTTCCAGGTAACCGGTTATCCGGACCACATAGAGGTGGAGGCCAAGGCCAAAAGCTGCACCATCATAGCCAAAAACAAAGTTCAGATGAAGATCGCTCAATACCTGGACAGGGTCATGTATACAGCCTCGGGGCATTCCGCGGATGTCCTCGGAGAGTTTCAGACCCTGCCGGAGCCCGAACTCCAGAGAGCCTTCTCCAGCCTGAGCCCCGATTCTTACCACAGTTTCAGGAAGGCCACCTTCAGGGCAGCCGGAGAACATATTCACAGCTTGCACAAACGAATGCATACCGTTCGTCTGTACGACTCCCCCATCGGTCGGCGTCTTCCAAGCGGCGGCTTTTCCTCCATTCCATCCCTGGTATACGCCAATACCACACCGGATATGAACCTGGACCAGATTTACAACCTGGACCAGATGTCCAAGGCACAACCCAAGAATGGCCTCTGGATGAGTACCTTTGGCCAAAAGGAGGGGCGAGCTCAGACGAATGGGTACCGCGGATTCAACTTCTCCGGCAAGGGTACAGCCTTCGGCTTCGATCAGGCCCATGGGAAAAATCTGATTTCGGGAGTCAGCTTCGCCCAGTCCAAGGGGGAGATGAGTTTTCATGATCACGAAGGAGAAGGAAATATCGTAACCTTGTTCAATTCCCTTTACGGAAGCTATTTTACCAAGAACGGCTATCTTGAAGCCGTAGGGTCCTACGCCAGGAACCGCTACGAAAATGAACGCCATCTGGCCATCGGGAGCCTCCAGCAGAATGCTTACAGCGACCACGAAGGGGATGTTCTATCCGCCTATGTGTCGGCGGGAAGGTATTTCCGGATGAAGGAATGGGTCCTTGAACCCTTTGCCTCCCTGCAATATACCCATTATTACGCGGATGGTTTCCAGGAAAGCAGTGCAAGTGGGATGAGCCTGAGGATTGACGATCAGCGCATAAACTCGCTGGTGGGAGAACTCGGGCTGCGACTGACGGGCATATGGGAAACCCGAATCGGAAGCTTCATCCCGGAGCTCAGCGCCTCCTGGAATTATGACTTCAAGAGCGATGACCGGGCCATCCGGGCCTCCCTGGCGGATCTCCCCGATGCCCAGTTCTCGATCGAGGAAGAGCATTCGGAGAGACAAGGGGCCCGGTTCGGAGCGGCCCTCTCCTTTTTCGCTCAAAAAGGTCTAAGTGCCTCGCTTCAATACGATGGTCAATTTTCGCAAAGGGAACTGGGCCATGCGGTTTTCGGGTTCCTGCGGTATGAATTTTAGCAGCTAACATAAAAAGGCGGCTTTTCGCCGTTCAGGACGCTTTGGAGAAATAGGGACCTCCATAAAATTATAAATTGACAATAGAACTAGATTCTGGTGCAAGCAGCCTATGCCTAGAAAAGCCCGCATTGACATGCCGGGTGCCCTCTATCACCTTATTATGCGAGGGATTGAAAGGAAGAAGAATATGAATTATGAAAGGTATTCCGAAATTATCATGCGGATGGTGATGCCGCAATCATTTCCCATCGGCATTAAAATCCTAAGAGAGGACGATCCTTTACCTGATGGGGTGGTTAGACCTAGTAAATTCGGGATCAAGACCGCCCTGTGCCAGTGGACCACACTCGCCAGAAGGTGGGGGTGGATTGTGGGAGCGATGGCAGAAGATATCAGCTGCACCCCCTGTTTGGCCGGCTTTGGTTTCAAAAAACTGAAGGACAGATCCGATTTTGCCCAATTTGCTGTAGACATGGGGTATTTCGATTCCCTTGAGCTTGCCTCTATGCTAGCAAAACAAATGGAATTTTTAGAACCTGGAGAGGTCAAAGGAATCGTGGCATTTCCTCTGGCTAAGTCACCGGTACAACCTGACCTTGTTCTAATCTATGGGACGCCGGCGCAGATGACTCGGCTTGCTTATGCATATATCCATGGCCATGCACGCCTTATCCGTTCCAGCACGAGTTTCGGTCTCTCCTGTGTCTCTGCTGTCATGCCTTTCTGGAGGCAGGAACCGGCCCTAGTCCATCCGGGGCGAGGGGAGCGCATGCTGGCGGGAACCGATGATAGCGAGATGCTCTTCTCCACTCCGGTCACTCATTTAGAAGCCCTTGTGAATGGACTGGAAAAGACGAATAAAAAGGGATTGCGGTATCCGATCCAGGGATATGTTTTGTACCAATTTCCTCTTATTCCCCAGATGAAGGCCTTGGAAAAGAAATTGATTGAACCATAAAAGAAGCGGATGCGCGATGCGGGACGGGGATGAGGACGTTCTTAAATTATCCAATTTGACAAAATATCGGCTGATGAGATAAGTTTATTTTTTTAGGCTCTTCTCCCAATCGAGTGGGTGGAGAGGGTACCGAAATATTCTCCGCCCAGAGGGTGCATCCCGTACCTGGCGGGACAGAATCGGCGGGAACAATCCGGTTTCCGGAGCGGTCGCTTGGGTTCCGCGAGGCACCTGTCCCCGATCCCCTTACGGAAAACCGAATCCCCGTTCCGATCCAGACAACAAAATAATCATGAGACGCGAACCGATGAAAGAACAATCGCCTCATTATGTCCCGCCAGGGGCGGGATGCGCCCCCTTGGCCCCTCTCGAATCGTCCCCGCCTTGGCAGCGGGCATCCCGGCCTATGGAAAATCGACCGAAATCACCCACTCGATTGGGAGAAGACCCTATTAAAAAATACCCCTTTGGCGGAATCCCAACAAAAATAGGTTCGTCAATACAACCTGAAAATAAACCCATGAAAGGATGGTGCAGGGATGAAACGCTACGGGGCTTTTATCACTTCTGAGCAGGAAATCGCTTTCCTGGAAACAATTCGAAGATACGTTGACCAGGAAATCATGCCCGTGCGGATGAAGCTGGATGAGGACTATACGGTCTTTGAGAAGGTTTACGGCGGATTGGTGAAACTGGGCATCCAAAAGCGTGGATTTTCCCCCCGGTACGGGGGCTTGGGGATCCGTTCGGTTCCCACGGTCTGTGCTCTCACCGAAGAAATATCCCGGGGGGACAGCGGCGTTTCTCTCCATGCATTGATCATCCCTTGGTGCCTGGCCGCCGCCATGGGGGCAGGAAACACCACCATCATGGAAAAATACATCCCCATGTTTTGTGAGGACACCCCCCGCTGCGCCTGTCTGGCGATCACCGAACCGGCCGGGGGCTGCAACATTGAAGACGGGGCCGAACACGGCATGACCGTTCGCACCACCGCCAAGCTGGAAGGGGATGACTGGATCATTAACGGAGAAAAGATGTGGCCCAGCGGAGCAAGCGTGGCAGATCTTTATTGTGTCGTATGCACCACAGATTCGAAACAAAAGGAAGAGGGCATGGCGCTCATCTATGTCCCGAAAGATACACCGGGGCTTTCTTTTGGCAAGCCGGAAGCCAAGATGGGGATGCGGGTGACCGATGTGAATGCGGCCATCTATTTTGACAACGTGCGCGTGCCCAAAGCATACCGGGCCGGCGGGCCGGGGTTGGATTGGAAGCTTTTCCGCAACAATGTAAGCTGGGGCCGGCTCAGCAGCGCTCCCATGGCCTTGGGAAATGCCCAAGCCGTTTTGGAGATCGTCATCGGTTACACCCACACCCGACAATACGGCGGGAAACCGGTCCGTAACCATTCGCTTCAGGCGGCCATGATCGCGGACATGGCCATCGGCATTGAGGTAGCCCGCGCCTCCTATCTTTCAGTGGCCGCCATGTTCAACGATCGAAAGACCTTCGGGAACCCGGGCGAGGACTTCCTCATGGGCAGGTCCAGCGCCACCAAGGTATTTTCTTGCGATGTGACCGAAATGGTGTGCAACCGGGCCATGGAGCTGATGGGCTCCTATGGCTACTCCAGGGACTACCATGTGGAAAAATACCTGCGGGACAGCAAAATCATCCAGTTGTGGCTGGGAGGCGGTCAGCTGGGACGACTGGATGTGGCCCAGAGCTACTACCCGTATGTTTAAAAAGCAACCCGGGGCAATGAATCATAAGAAAGATAGAACAGGGTTTAATAGCCAGGAGCATGGATAAAGAGGACCATGCTTTTTGAAGGCCCATGAGGCGCTCGGGACTTTTTTTAAGAGAAAGGAGATGGAATGAACTGGGAGTTTGTCTTGTTCCAGAAGGAAGACGGGATCGGGACGATCACTTTGAATCGCCCGGATGCGATGAACGCCTTGGGAGGCGGTATGCGGAAGGAAATTCTTTCCGCCCTGGAGACGGCCGCGGCAGACGTCGAAGTCCGGGTCATCGTAATTACGGGGGCTGGAAAGGCTTTCTGCGCCGGGGGCGACGTCAAGGAATTCGTTGCCGGTACGACGCAGAGTGAAACGAATCTTCCTTTCGATCAGAGACCGATTCGCGATCAGGCGGTCCTGCTCATCCAGTCGACCGGAAAACCGGTCATCGCCTCGGTCAACGGGGTCGCCGCCGGAGGGGGATGCAATTTGGCGTTGGCCTGCGACATGCGTATTGCCAGCGACCGGGCGCGCTTCGGCGAAGTGTTTGTGCGGCGAGGGATCCACCCGGATTGGGGCGGGATCTGGCTCCTGCCCAGGCTTGTGGGGTATGCCAAGGCGGCGGAACTGATCTTCTCCGGAGAGGTCATCGATGCCCAGGAGGCTTTGCGGATCGGCCTGGTCAATCAAGTGGTTCCCCATGATGAGCTGACGAAGGCGACCAGACAATTCGCCATGAAATTCGTGAAAAATGCGCCCATCCCGATCACCCTGGCCAAAAAAACGCTTCAACAATTCAATCGTATCGACCTGGCCCAGGCTTTGGATCTAGAGCGTTATGCCCAGACGATTTGTTTCAACACGGAAGACCGGGCCGAGGGGATGAAGTCCTTTGTAGAAAAGAGGGAACCCGTTTTCAGGGGAAGATGAAGACCTGCCTCCGTAGGGGAGAAGGCCTGACTTATCTAGCGGGAAGCGCCCCCCTGCGCTGATTCGGGGCTCAAAGGACAACCCATGGTTTTTCCATCTTGGTGTCGTTTAGGATGCCTTGGGGAAACTTTTACAGAACGGCTTCCTTGTGACGGTGGGAATTACATTGAATATTCACCGCCAGAGGAATGCTCGCGATGTGAGTCGGGAAGGTCTCTATGAAGACAGCCAGGCAGGTAACCCTTCCACCCAAACCGCCCGGGCCGATGCCCAGGTTGTTGATCCGGAAGTAGAGTTTCCTTTCCATCTCGGCGATTTCGGGTCTCGGGTTTTCATCGCCGATTTTTCTTAAGAGAGACTTTTTCGCGATCAACGCCGCCTGCTCCAAATCCCCGCCGATCCCCACCCCCACCAGAACCGGCGGGCAGGCGTTGGGCCCTGCCGCAGAAACAATTTTCACCACTTCATCCAGAATTCCCTCCATGCCCACGGCCGGGGGGAAGAGTTTGACCTGACTCATGTTTTCCCCGCCGAATCCCTTCGCCAAGACCCGAATTTTGAGCTGCTCTCCCGGAACCATCTCCAGGTGAACGATGGGCGGCGTATTGTCGCCAAAATTGATGCGCTCGACGGGATCGAGGGTTGATTTTCGTAAATATCCCTCCCGGTATCCTTGCCGGGTCCCTTCTTCCAAAGCCTGGTTCAACTCCCCGCCCACGATGTGTACCTCCTGGCCCAACTCGACGAAGAGGACGGCCATTCCAGTATCCTGGCAGAGCGGGACTTTTTCCCGGTGGGCGATCCGGGCATTGCGAATCAAATCATCCAGAATCTGTATTCCTGACGGGGATTCTTCTCGTTGACGGCTCCCTTCCAAGGCCAAAAGGACGTCATCGGGCAAATCAGTGTTGGCCCGGATAATCAAATCCCTCAGGGTGCGAATGATCTCCTGAACATGAACTTCTCGCAAAGAGTCCTCCTGATTCTTTCCCTCCCCCACCCGATCCTGTTGGCTGGTGCTGAGTGCCGGGTTCTGTGCGGAGAAACGCCGCCCACGCCGGGTTTGGGTTTTTGCCTGCCAGGTGGCAGGATGATCCGGTGAAGAAATCCCGGAGTCGCTTGCTCCGTCGCCCCCAGGGAATTCACGCAAAACGGCGGACCTGACCCCGGAGAAGCAATCGAAAGACGATCCCCCTTCTTTCGCGATCCTATCCTTTGGAGTAGACTCTCGAATCTCAATCCAAGAGTCGGATGATGCGGCGGATGTTTTTTACCTTCTCCAGATTCCAAATTTGATCTACCAGGGAGTCCACTTTCTTGGAAGAATAGCGGAGGGACATCAGCTTGCGAAATTTTTTCTCCAATTCCCCATCGGAAGGGGGATTTCTCGGGTCGCCTTTGGGACAATCGATGAACGCCGCATATTTCTTCCCATCCTTCGTCAGGATGGTCACCCTGGCTTCCGTGCTCTTGAGCGATGGCGAACCGGAGGCCTTCACACGTTTTCGAAGCGCCACCATCCTGGGGGAAAGGACCCTTTGATCGGTGAAAAGTTCTTCACCGGCTTCCCCTTCGGCCAACGCCAAGGCGGCCGCGTAGTAGACGCTGAATTTCCCAGCCAGAGCGGTTTTGGGTTCCGCCTGCGCGGCGGCATCCATACAGCCGCGGGCCACCTCACATCGAATCTGCTGCACCTGGTCCGGGCTCAGCTTGTGCCTGTTTCTGAGCTGGATGACTGCGTCGATGGTGGGGTGGGTAAACAGGCAGGCGGCATAGGGCTTGAAGGTGTTCTTGAGCACTTCGAACTGCCGGCCCAGGCCTTTCACCATCGGCTGAAGCCGGGAGTGATCCCCCAGCGCCTCCACGTAGCCCTTTTTCCCTTCGAGAATATTGGGCGCGCAGGTGAATTCCCTTTGGGCCAGGATTGCCGAAAGGACGCCGTCGAAGGCCGCTTTTCCGGGATGAAAAGGCTTGGTCATGGTTCCGAAGACCAGGCGGACCCCTGCAGCCTGGGTTCCTGCCAGGCCCATGGCCCGGGTCATCTGGGGCAGGGAAAGGCCTAGAAGTTTCCCTGCGGCCACCGCCGCCCCGAAGCGGCCGAAGGTGGAAGTGCTATGCCAGCCCCGGTCATAATGTTTCAATCCCATGCCCATTCCGATTCGGGTCTCCACCTCAAACCCCAGGAGAAAGGCTTCCAGGGCCGATTTTCCCGAAAGCCCCTTCCATTCGGCAATGGAGAGAAGAGCGGGGATCAGCGGGGCGCTGGGGTGCCCACTGGCTTCCCCATGCGTATCGTCGTAATCCAGCGCATGAGCCATGGCCCCGTTGACCAGGGCCGCATTCATGACGTTCGTCTTAAATCCGTGGCCCCAGACGGTGGCCTGGGGCTTGCCGTCGAAGTCCTTCACCATCTTTACCAGAATGCGGGTCAAAGGTTGATGAGACCCGCCGATGGCAACCCCGAGAAGATCCAGAAAACACCGTTTGGCCTGGTGGATGACGGGCTTGGGGAAGGAACGATAGGATGTTTCGACAACAAATCGGGCTAACGTTTCCGTCGTGCGCATGATCTCCTCCGTCGGGAATGAAGTTCAACTCTCAAGAGCCGAATTTCGATTTAATGAATTCGGCGATGGTCTTGATGGAGGTGCCCGGGATGAACACCTCGGCGGCGCCCATCTCCTTCAGTTTCGCCGCATCCGGATCCGAAATGATGCCCCCGACCAGGACCATCTTGTCGCCCACCCCGTTCTCCTTAAGCTTTTGGAGGACCCGTTGGGTCAGGCTCAGATGGGCCCCCGAAAGAATGCTCAGGCCGACCACATCCACGTCTTCCTGAATCGCGGCGCTGGCGATCTGCTCCGGGGTCTGCCGCAGACCCGTGTACACCACCTCAAACCCCGCGTCCCGAAGGCCGTAGGCGACGACTTTGGCTCCTCGATCGTGTCCGTCCAAACCCGGCTTGGCTACGAGGACTCTAATCTTCCGTCCTTGATTCATGTTTTCTTCTCCTTTCCTTGAGGCTTCCTCTCGCGCACAATCCTTCGTTATTCTTTCAACTCTTGACTCCCCACTGAGGGAGATTTGCTTCTTATATCGCTACCGGGCGGTACTCTCCGAAGACTCCCCGCAAAACATCGCACATTTCTTGAACGGTGACGTACGCCTTGACACATCCCAGGAAATAGGGGATGAGATTTTCCTCTTCTTTGCGAGCGGCTGCCTCCAGCTCTTTGAGCCGTCGCTCGACTTCTCCATTCTCCCGTTGCTTCTTGACCGCATGGAGGCTCTCGATCTGATGCTTTTCGGCTTCGTCGCGCCGGTCCGGGTCGTAGGGATGGGCGACCAGCCGGGTCGTGGTGACTTCCAATTCGTGTTCTCCCAGAAAGCAGTTTACGCCGACGATCAGATCCCTGCCCTCTTCGAGTCTTTTCTGGCGTTCGTAGGCGCTCTTGGCCGTTTCCCGCTGCATATATCCGCTTTCGATAGCGGCCACCGC
>LJUR01000050.1 GCA_001304105.1 Deltaproteobacteria bacterium SM23_61 | reverse complement strand
TCTGGGATCCCAGTGCGCCGGGGCACATTCCGGTGGCCACGCCGGCGGCGGAGCCGCTGCTGGACCCGCCCGGGGTGTGATCCTGATTCCAGGGATTCCGGGTGGGCGCCGGGTCGGCATGGGCAAACTCGGTGGTCGCGGTCTTTCCGAGAACGATGGCTCCCGCCTGCTTCAGCCGGGCCACCGCGGTGGAGTCAAAAGAAGGAACAAAATCGGCAAATATCTTGGAGCCCGCGGTGGTTTTCATCCCGGCGGTGTAAAAAATATCTTTGATACCTAAAGGGATCCCGTGAAGGGGGCCGCGCTTCCGGTTGCGGCCGATTTCCTTCTCACACCGCCGTGCTTCCTCCAGGACCTTCCCGCGGTCGATCGTTACCCAGGCCTGAATCGAGGGCTCCAGGAGGTCGATGCGTCTCAGGAGCGATTCGGCCAGGTCCACGGGGGAGAGTTTTTTCCGGCTGACCTGTTGAATCATTTCTGAAAGGGTCAAACGATAGGGTTCCGTCATTCTCACCTCCGACGAAAAAAGCAGGGAGCAAGGAGCGAGGAGCATGGAGCAAAGACCAAAGAAAAAAATCCTGTTCTTGCCTTTCTCTCCACACTCCCTGCTCCACGCTCTATGCTATTTATCTTGCAAAGGAAGGCTCCTCTTCAAGTTCAAGAGGGTAGTTCTCGACCGCGGCGAGGGCCCGGGCGAGGTCCTGGAGGGGAACCTCGAGGACCTTGGCCCGTTCCTTCCCGTATTTCTTTACCGCCGAATCTTGCAGGATCGTGAGAAGATTTTCCTCTTTTGTCGAAGCGGGCATCCCGACCTCCTTATGATTGATAAAGAAGGCTCTTCTCCCAATTGAGCAGGTGGAAAGGGTACCGAATTATTGTCCGCCCAGGGGGTGCGTCCCCTCCATGGCGGGACAGAATCGGCGGGAACTACCCGGATTCAGAAGCGGCTGCTTGGATTCCGCAAGGCACCTGTCCCCGACCTTCTTTCGCCAAACCGAATCCCTGTTCCGATCCGGCCAACAAAATAATCATCAGACGCGAACCGATGAAAGAAACACCGCCTCATTATGTCCCGCCATGGAGGGGATGCACCCCGTGGCTCCCTCGTATCCCCCTTTTCACGCCAGGGGATAGGTTCCATGCTTCACCGCGGAGGAAAAGAGGGCCACGATTTTTTCCGGGGAGACATCCGGCTGAATGCTGTGACAGGAAGTGAAGAGATAGCCGCCCCCCCGGCCCAGGATGCGGATCATCCGCCGGACCTCTTCCTCGATCTCCGCCGGGGTGGCCCGGGGGAGAAACCTCTGGGTGTCGATGGCTCCATGGAAAGAAAGGGCTTTTCCGTATTTCTCCTTCAGACGCTGCGGGTCCATGTCCCTGGCGCTGGTCTGGACCGGGTTGACCACCTCGACTCCCAAATCCACATAGTCATCCAGAAAGGCGTAAACTGAACCGCAGGTGTGTACGCAAATCTTGGCTGGGGTGTTTTCCTGGATGGCCTGGAAGATCCGCCGGTGGCACGGCTTCACGTATTTGCGGTAGAGGGCTGGAGAGAACAGGGGCCCGTCCTGTCCGCTGAGGTCTTCATAGTAAATGACCATCTGGATGTATTCGCCCACCGCCTTCATGTAATTTCGGTAGACCGCCACGTAAAAATCGGTCAATTTCCGGAAAAGGGCCTCGGTGAATTCGGGGTGGAGAATCATATCCATGAAAATGTTTTCCATCCCCCTTAGGTGCCAGGTCATATCGAAGACTCCGACTCCCGTCAGTCCTTCGGCCACCAGGGCATAGTCCGTCTCCTGGAAAAGTTTCTGGGCCTTCTCCTTCAGGCCCTCGTAACGGCTGGACTCGCCAGGGTCCGGCCAAGGGAATTTTTCGATCTCCTCCATCTCGGCGGTTTTCATGGGATGCGCGCTGGGAAACGTATAGAGGGAGCCGGGGGCTTTGGTCCAGGGGACCCCCCATTCATCGATCACCGTGTGGGCGTCTACCCGTTCCCTTTTCCAACTCTTGGGAACATTCACCCGGAGATACATCGTGTCCACATGCAAAGCCCGGATGATCTCCTCGTCGGGGATGATGTGCTCGTCGGCAAAGTGCCGGATTTTTTTATTCCGGGCCAGGCCCAGGTATTCCTTCAGCCGGTCATAGGCATCCACCGTGCGGATGGTGGAGGCGATGGACCCCAGGTCGATGGGCACTCGGTCGGGCTCTTCATGGTTCAAGGCCAGCATAAACCGTTCGCGGGAAGAAAGAGGTTTCATCGCGCTTGCTCCATTTTCGAAAGACCGTTAGGGGTGAGCAGTAATGGATGAGGGGTAAAGGGTAAGGAGGAAAGAAAGATTGGCTTTGAACCCCTTACTCCTCACTCCTCACCTTTCACGGTTTTTATCTGCCGAACCGATCCCAGTGTACTTTTTCCTTGCGGTATTTGGTATGGGGAGAAGGGGATTCGGCCGGGTAGCCGACAGCGATGATGCAGAGAACGCCCAGTCTTTCCGGCGCCCCCAGGATCTTGCGGACCTTTCTGGCATCGGGCTCTTTGATTCCGCACCAGACCGTTCCCAGACCGAGGTTGGCCGCTGCCAAGAGAAGATTTTCCGTGGCCGCGGCGCAGTCGTGTTCCCACCACTCCGAACTTTTTTCCCCCATCACCACGACGGCCGCCGGGGCTTCGGCCACCATGTACACCCAGGTGTGAACACGGGAAAGTTCTTCTTTGATTTTGGGGTCGCGGACGCAGATGAACTCCCAGGGCTGGGCGTTGTTGCCGCTGGGAGCGGCCATGGCGGCCTTCATGAGCACCGTCAGGCTCTCTTCGGGAATCGGTTTTTTCTGGAAGCGACGGACGCTCCGGCGCCGGCAGATAAAATCCAAGACCTCTTCGGGTTTCATGGCCTACCCCTCGGACATATTTTTCACGCAACGGAAGCCCAGCCAGTGGGCCCCGTTGACTTGGTCCTCTGCGGACCAGCGGACCGTGGTGCGGACAAAGGTGGCACTTCCCAGGAAGCAACCCCCGCGCATGGGAAGGTGGCCTTCAATCCAGGCGCCCTCGCACATTTCCCAGACGTTTCCGGACATGTCGTAACATCCATAAGGGCTGACTCCCTGATGGAAGCGGGTCACATCCGTAGGGCGGTTGACCCCCAGTTCGCTGCAATTGCAGTATCCCGGGTAAAAGTCGTTTCCCCAGGGCCACCACCGCTTGTCGATACCCCGGGCCGCCTTTTCCCACTGGGCTTCGGTAGGGAGGGTCTTTCCCGCCCAGGCGGCGTAAGCCCGGGCATCGTCCCACCCCAGCCCGACTACCGGCTGCAGGGGTTCATTCCATCCCTCTTGCCCCCAAAGCATGGGAGCCCGGTGGCCGGTTTCTTTCATGAATCTTCCGTACTGGTAGTTGGTGACGGGATGGATGTCGATGTAGTAAGCTTCCAGCTTGACCCTGCGGGCGGGAACTTCGGTCATGAAGACCGGGTTCTGGGAACCGTCCAGGATGAAAACCTGGCTGAGCTCATTTTCCGTGATTCCCATGGTAAACTGACCCGCAGGGATCAGGACCATTTCCACCGAGTCGATGGGGGAGATGATTTTCGGAGGATAGGGAGGAGCCTGGACCACATCCGTGATGGACCAGAGATTTTTATCCGCCACTGATCTTCCTCCGGGATTTTTGGGGCCTATTATAGCTCTTTTGGCCGTGAGGGCAAGATAAATCTTCACAGGCGAATGGAGGGAATTCGGAATTTCCATTGGAATTGCGCATTCATAAAATAATAAGCTTGTCCTACCCCTGTGAATTTGCTAATTTTTAATTAACGATTCATCCGTGTTTATCCGTGTTCATCCGTGTCCCATTCAGTCTTTTTTCTTTCAATCTTTTGGAAATATCAAATCTGTGTTCATCTGTGTTTATCTGTGTCCCGATATAAAATTTTTTGGTGTCCGCTTTGTGGCCCTAGGTTTATCGGTGTCCCATTAGGTTTTTATCATTGAAAACGGTTTCGGATTTCGTGCTTCGAGTTTCGAATTTCCTTTCTTGTTGATTATGGGTCGTCCTGTCTGGCAGATCAAAATCATCACCCTTTTCTGGCCCATCCGGTATCTCCTGGCCCGGATGGTGAACTGGCCGGTCCTCGGCCGGTGGATGAAGTTGAGCTTTAAGGGAGACCGGGCTCAGTACATCCCGGTCCAGGTGGAAGTGAAGCCGCCCGGGAGCATGGTCCTGCCCAGTCAGGTGGTTGAAAACCTGATCCGGGAATCCTCCTATCGGTTCATCCTCCATCGATGCCTCTGCCGGTCCCTCGAAGGCTGCCGTCGTTTTTCTCCGGAGATCGGGTGTCTTTTCCTGGGAGAGGGGGCGAGGGAGATCGACCCCGCTCTGGGACGGGAGGCCTCGGTGGAAGAAGCTTTATCCCACCACCGGAAGGCTCTGGACTCGGGCCTGATTCCCATGGCGGGGAAGTTGAGGTGGGACTCGCTCTGGCTGGGAGTGAAGCAGAAGGATCAGCTCGTGGCCATCTGTCACTGCTGCGACTGCTGCTGCTATTTCAGGCTTTACCGGTTTCTCCCGAAAGAGGCCGCAGCGGGGCTCCAGAAAATAGAAGGCCTTGAAGTCCGGGTGGGGGATGCCTGCAATGGTTGTGGAATCTGCGTAGAGCGTTGTTTCATCGGGGCCATGCGCCTCCAGGACGGGAAGGCGGTGGTGGGTGAGGATTGCCGGGGCTGCGGCCGGTGCGCTCAGGTCTGTCCGCAAAAAGCGGTTCAAATCACCCTGCTTCGCCATCCTGAGGGAGAAGGTTTTTAAGAAGAACCAGGCCGTCTCCATAGGGGATTGAAATTTTTTCAAAATTCTGATATTCTGAATTCAGAATTTTTGAGGGGGATAGGGTATGCAACCGATGAAATCCATAACCGCCGAAATTAAGTCCCGGGGACAATTAACCATTCCCAAAAAAATCAGGGCGGTGACCCGCCTGGAAGAAGGCCGGGTGGTATCCATCATCCCCCTTGGTGAATCTGTCCTTATCACCCCTCAAAAGCTCGAACTCGAAGAAGCCAGAAGGGAGATGCGCAGGATTTTGAAGGCCTCCGGCCTTTCAGCGGAAGATTTGCTGCAAGGGTTAAAGGAAGAGCGGGAAAAACTTTACCAGGAAACCTATGGCCGAAAGGGCGATTAGAGTTTTTCTCGACTCAAACGTCATCATCTCCGGACTCCTCTCGGATAAAGGCCCGCCACGTGTCATTCTGGACATCCTATCCCTTGGGTTTCCCTTTCTTATCGGCCTGACAGGACGCTACAACCTGGTCGAAATTGAGAGGAATCTGAAAAAGAAATTACCTGAATTGCTGCCCCTGTACCGGAAGTACCTCCCCAAGGTGAACCTGAAAGCCGTTCCCCTTCCTAAGCCCGAGGAACTGGAAAAGTTCTCTGGAATCATTGCGCAGAAAGATGTTCCGGTTCTTGTCTCTGCCATCAAGGGCCAGGCTGATTTTCTTGTCACTGGGGATAAGCGGCATTTTGATAAAATTAAGATAACCCCCAGCACGCCATTTAAAATTGTAACTCCGGGAGAATTCCTCGATCTGCTTGGCCCTGAGATTCTTAAAAAAATCGGGAAAGCGGGTAGAGAGGATTAAAAAGGCCACTAACCCCGTAATATTTTCCCTCTTTCAACCCTCCCCTCCTTCTATTTAGGGCGCCCATCCCGCCAAAGGCGGGACCCCTGCAAAATCCTGTTTAGTTCTGCTAAGCCAGGTTAAAACCTTGACATCTTCGAAAAAATAACGATAATTTGAGATTGTCCCCACCAAAGGAGGAAAGCCCATGCTAGAGGCTAACTCCGATCCAATCCTTTCAAACCCACCGAGCCGATACCCACGGATTGCGCCTCAGCCTGCTCAAAAACCAAAACTCCTGGACCGTCTTCGCGAGGCCCGGCGCTCCCACCATGGGCTTTTCCATTTAACTCATGTTGACCGTTTCAGATTGAATATTCCCTCTCCCATCGGAGCCTGTGTCGCAATAAAAAAACGCCGTCATTCCCGCGAAACCTGTCCCTGCATGTCTTGAGCAGGGAGCGGGAATCCAGGGAATCCAAATTCGAACGGTGCAGGCACTGCTGGGCCACAATGACATCAAGACCACGATGATCTACACCCATGTTCTCAATCATGGCCCGGCCGGTGTTCGCAGTCCTGTGGACGGGTCTTAGGAAGAGAGGGGTATTAGAGGGATCCGCATAAGACGCCGTGATAAAAAGCAACAAGGGATGCAAGTACCTGATATTAAATGGGTTATCGCAGCGATATTAGCCGTATTAGGGGCGTGTTATAAGGACCGGAAACCGATTTTCCGCATATTATGCGGATCCATCTAATTAATGTTATCTGCCATTGAACGCAAGGAAAGGAGGAAGAAATGAAGAAAAATATTTTAAATTCTTATCTAAGTCTAAGGAGAGAATCTATCATGAAAATTACTTTGACAATATTATCAATCGCTTTTCTCTCCGTCATCATGGTCAGCTCTGTTTCGTATGCTGGACCTATTCACGACGCTGCAAGCGAAGGCGACGTAGCAAAAGTCGCAACTTACCTCAAAGCTGATCCATTGCTCGTCAATACCAAGGCTAAGGGATGGACCCCACTGCATATCGCATTTGCAGTAGCTAACGCACGCAAAAAGCTTGTGGAACTTTTACTTGCAAAAGGGGCCGCTGTCAACGCCAAGAACCAAGATGGCTGGACACCATTACTCGTGGCGACCCAACAAGACAATAGCCAGAAGGAACTGGTTGCCCTTCTGCTTGCCAGGGGCGCGAACGTGAATGTAAAGACCGACACAGGCGTATCTCCTATCCATTTGGCCGCGGAACGAGGCCACAAGGATGTTATGGAAGTGCTTCTGCATAAAGGCGCCGATGTAAATGTTAAAGACAATCAGGGTCAGACCCCATTACACAAGGCTGCTGCAAATGGAAAAACACAGGTACTGGAGCTTCTGTTGGATAGAGGAGCAAATGTTAATGAGAAGGCTACTTGGGAAGGCCCTGTGCCTGATTGGGCGTTGAAAACTCTTGTTGGCAAGACCAGTGGAGTTAAGGTCGGTGGTCTTGATGCCAAAGCACTGACTGGCGTGACTCCACTTCACATGGCCGCAACGAATGGCTATTACGCCGTGGCGGAGCTACTATTAGCAAAGGGAGCCCATGTCAATAGCAAGGATTCAGGTGGCAATACGCCGATGGATAGGGCAAAAAAGGCCGGAAAGGATGAGTTAGTCAGACTCCTTCAAAAGCATGGGGGAAAGAGTGGCGAAGAAATCAAATGATCTAAGAGAGAACGTCTAAAAAGATCGATAACATGGTGCAAAAGACTTGCCTTCAACCTCTTTAGGCTTCTTTTTCACCTATAAACAAGGAGATGAGGGTCACACCTTCAAATTCATTTTGAAAGAAGTTCGTCACCTATCCCAAGAGTGCAATCACGGAAGTGGAAGTTCCGGATGCAACGGCAGATAACAAGCCGCTCCACCTGACAGCTATTCCGCTCCGCTTCATAGCCGCAGGTGAGCTTGGTCGTTAGGCAAAACAAGAAAGGAGATAATGATGACACCCAAAATCAGTTTCGTCATGATGTTAGTGGTTTTCACGGCCTTCACGGCTGCGAGAGCAGATGAATGTGTGATCAAGGCTGTCAAGTCCGCTTCTCTCGAAGCAAGCGCTATAGGTTACGGCGGCAAGAGCGTCAAAGTTGTAATTGTGGAACTAACGTTAGAGAACGCAGGTGACCGGCCAACCAAGTTAAACTGGAAGGATGCTGTTCCAGTTCTTGAATCAGAAGGAAGGCGTGTTGAGGCTTCACGATTGCTAGTCCCGAACTGGCTCCCGATGGCTGGTGGGGTCGGCCCCTATGCGACCGAAACCTCTTTTGGGGGTGAGGTGATTAGGGGATTATTGGAAATAGACAAGGACACATGGTGCGGTTGGCTCGCCGTTGACAAGCCAGGGGCGAAAAGTGGTGACCACGTCAGTATCCCAGTGAAGTCAGTCACCATCACAGTAACAAAGGAAAAGATCGTAAACCTCAAACTGCTGTTCTCCGAGGATATCCCCGTTTCAAGCACGCAAGTCATTGTTCCGGGATGCAAACCGTCACCCTTCCCACTCGGCGGTACTACTTCGAGAACTGCCGTCCCTCGTACAGATAGCCAGCCGAGTGCCAATGACCAATCTACCGTCGAAAAGTATATAGTGGTTCGATGTGGCGACATTATTTACAAACTCTCTGTGACCGGCTCAAGCGCTCCGACAGGCACGGACTACAAGGACAATGAAATAGCGGTGTCCTTTCCGACTTCTAACAAAAACGCACTAGGGCTCGAGATACGCAATCTCTCAGCTAAGAACCTTGTAGTTCACTGGGGCAGCAAAGACATAAAACTGAGGGTTGGCGATAGCGATAAGCTCCTAGTCAAGACGTTTAAGCTCGGTCTGTATAACCCCTTTGTCGGCGGGGGTCTAGAGGAGTTGAAGGCGGATATGACTATTGAACCAGGCAAGTCGGAACTAGTTTTCGTAGGCGCCTTTGAAGTGCAATGGGGCCAAAAGCTCCAGCTTCGACAGGAGTTACTGCCGCTGGATCCCACCAAAGCGCTAGAGCTTAAAGGTAAGACTATAAAGCTCACGCTTCCTATGCTCGTCAACAGTGTGGAGACAAAGCGTACCATTGAATTCAAAGTGGAGGAAGTGTCAACACACAAGTAAACAGCCGATTTGCCTAACAAGCGGCTGAAGTCGGACGTGCAAAAGCACCGCGGTGCTTTTGCACGCCACTTAGCCGCGGCGTTAGACAGGACCGCGGGGAGGACCGGTGGGCCAGGAACTAGATGCTGTGGCGGTGTTTCTAATCCACACCCTGAAGCAGGTCTTGTACGGCTTCGACCGCCTTGACTCAATCGCAGACGAAGTCAATCCAGGCAGCGCGGCCATGGCCTTCTACCTAAGCTCAATCTACAACTACATTGCGCTGCTGTTTCTGCTCGACAAGAAGGATAAAAGCATGGGGGGCTCCGTTTACCGAACGCTCAAGCCTTTCGGACTCGAGGGGCTCTTGGACCCGATTCGCGCGACCCTGGAAGAGCCCCTTGGGTCTGTCACCCTCGGTGAGGTAATCCGTGTATTCAGGAACACGGCGATCGTCCACCCTACCCATTCGGATGCAGACCTCGACCGTGTGTACGCGGCCATAGACATGAATGCCATGGAGAACCAACAACTCTGGCAGGATCTCATGCATCGGCTTCGTGATGACATCAAGATGTTGTCGCTGGCAATCGCCAGGTCGACAGGCCGCCCGCTGAGCGACTTTGGCTTTCGGGGGGGTTAGCTACTCGCAGGCCTTCAGCAGAGCTTTATAGCTTTATCTTTATTCTTTATTTCTTTATGTTCTTTATGGGTCGGACCTGTGTACGTATTGGAAATTGCAGGAGAACCGGTCTAAAATGGCTGATTTTTTTGCCTTAAACCAGCATTTTTAACCCTAAAAATGGCCATCTAAGGCTATAGAAGTGCCAAGGGCTAATCGCTACTTCCTTCCTGGCTACATATGGCATATTACCCATCGATGCCACAAAGGAGAATTTCTGTTAAAATTTGCGCGGGATCAGCGTCGGTGGATGCAATGGGTTTTTGAGGCGAAGAAACGGTTTGGGGTATCGATTCTGAATTATTCTGTGACCTCAAACCATGCTGGGTTGCTGAGGCTTTGGATAAGGGAAAATGCCTGGAGCGTGATAGCCGATGGACGGAGTGTATCGCGGTTGGGAGCGAGGGTTTCGTGCAAGATGTAAAGGAGAAACTTGGGCCGAAGGCGATGTGGCGAGAGATGGCAGGGGTGAATGGATCTTATGAGTTACGAGAGACTGCAGCCGCTTATAAGCCTGTTTTTGATGGCAAAAAAGGGGGTTTAAGGCAAAAAAATGCCTTTGTTTGGGATATATCCATATGAATTTCAATTAGTTGAACAGGTCCAACCCCGAACAGACGAGAACAGACGATGATCAAGTTCAGTGATATCCAGGATGCATTCTTCTTTGTCAGTTCAGCCGGATATGGATTGCACACGGCAGTTATCTCCAAAGACACAGGTCAAATGTACTGGCGTTCCGAAGAAGGTGACCTGGATGAGATGGGCGAGAAAGATCTGCCTTCAGACACGTGGATTGAGATCCCACACAGGAACGAGCTTGGCCTAGGTCAAGAACTGGTGTTTGAGTTCGTCGTGGAAAACCTTCCGGATGAATTGCAACAGGTCCAGCAGATGTTTCGCAGACGTGGAGCGTATGCCGCGTTCAAGGACCTGCTGGGATTCAAGGGGCTGCTCCAGAGATGGTACGACTTCGAGCACGAACGAGAAGAACGAGCGCTGCGCCAGTGGTGTGATGAGAACGAACTGGAGATATCCGGCTAACAACTCGCTGTAGCGGACGTTTTGGGCCGGGGCGTCCCAAACCGTCTGCTTATCTGCCACGTTAGAGTTCAAGGAAATTAGGAGGCGTGGGGCATGATTGAAGGGCTCAGCCACGTGACGTTCATGGTGAGTGATCTAGGCCGAATGACAGCGTTTTTGTCGAAGATCTTTGGCGCGGAGGAGATTTATGCCAGCGGTAACACGACGTTCTCCATATCGGGAGAGAAATTTTTTCTGGTTGGCGGCGTTTGGGTCGCGATCATGGAGGGCGATTCGCTGTCCGAGAAAACATACAATCACATTGCCTTCAAGATTCCGGAGGATTACTTCGACGCATACGCGGAGCGGGTCCGCTTACTTGGTGTAGAAGTCCGCGAAAGTCGCAACCGAGTTGACGGCGAGGGCCGCTCTCTCTACTTCTATGACTATGATAACCACCTCTTCGAGTTGCATACTGGAACACTGGAGCAGCGTCTCGGGCGATACCGAGAGGGCGTGAATTCTAACCGTGGCATGCAGGCGACGCGCTAAAACGCGCGTCTGCGCACGTCGCGTGTACGGCCGCCTGCGCAGGCCGAATCCCGCCCAGGGCGGGACTAGAGACTGACGGGTCTTCGGCCCGCAGCTCAGCCGCGGCCCCGTTAGGAAGTAGATAGGAGGAAAATGTGAGAACGCAGATGAATGGAAATAAACTCCTGCTGTCTCTCTTTTTTTCTGCCTATATTTTATCCCTATTTGCCTGTGCAAGCGTTCCGGTACGAAGCTATGATGAAGTGGTATCGCAATGGCGGTCCTATGAAGACGTGGCAAACTGGATGCAGAGGTATTACTCTTATGATTGGGAAAAGTTTAAGGGTTCCCTGGAAATTTATTCAGCTGAGAATCCACCGCCTGTGAAAACCCCCCAAGAAAGCTTTGAAGAGAAGTCAGGGTTATGCTTCGATGCAGCTTACTTTGCGAAGGAAACCCTCAACCGTATTGATCCTTCTTATGAAGCAAAGATTGTATTTATTGAAAATAGGCCGTATTATAAACCTAATCATTATGTGTGTTCTTTCAAGAAGGATGGGCAACTACACATAATGGATTATGGCCTTCCTTTTGAAAAACTGAGAGGCGTTTTTGGCCCATTCACTTCTCTGGATCAATATTTGGAGTTCTATCATCGCCATCATCCAAAGGTTAAACGCAGCAAGTCTATTTCCTTCGGGTGGCCTCCGTTTATGAAGAAAGTTATAGAGGAGAAATAGTTACTAAGGAGTCCATTATAGTCTGAACATGAATTGGAGGGCATGGCCTTTTAAAAATATCGAACTGGACTCCGGCTTTCGCCGGAGTGACGAATATTAGAAAGGCATGGTTCTTGGTTGTCATTCCGGCGGAAGCCGGAATCCAGGATGATGAAAAGACGGAATTGCTGTCCAGACAATTATGGACTCCTTAGTAAAATAATTTGAATGTCTTAAAGGGATCGGGCCACGGGAAGGATCTCATCGGGCATTGGAAAATGCAATTTGTTCTCACTGAATCGGGCCTATAATTCCCATCATTAGGCCCATAGAAAATAAAGGGAAAAATTGCGGAAAAGAAGAAAAGGGGGAGAATTTACGAAGAAGGAGGTTGAGCGAAAGGCTGGCTGGGAGTGCATCGGCGTTCCAAGTATATTCCGAGGAAAAGCATAACGATGGCCAGGCCGAGAGGGATTTGAAATATCTCTCTCCCCCCGGAAAGGACTCTTGTCCCCATGACTTCGGGGTCCCTGAGAATCCCCTTCAGTTTTTTTGCTGACGTCAGGTGGATGTACTTTCCTCCTTTTCCTTGAGAGATCTTTCTCAAGAGGTCTTCATTCAGACGGGTTTGGACCTCCTCCCCATTGATTTTGAGCCATTCTTTGAATTTCCCATTTTCATCCACGGGAATTTTTGCCCCTTCTTTGCTTCCCACACCGATGGAAACAACGGTGATTCCCTTTGCTTTGATCTCGGTGAGAATCCCGTCGAGGTCTCCGGTCCGGCCATGTCCCCCATCGGAGAAGAAGAAAATCACCCTTTTCCTCTTATTTTCCTCAAACAGACGGATGGCCTCCGCGAGAGCCATTCCGATGTTGGTACCCTGCAAAGGCGCCGATTCCACGGTGACCCAGTTCTTCAGGACAAATTCCAACGCTCCCAGGTCATCGGTGAGCTCCGCCTGGGGAAAGCTTTCCCCCGCAAAGGTCACCAGGCCGAGCCTGCATCTAGCGAGGTCGGGCAGACGTTGAAGCAATGCGGTCTTGGCCATCTCCAGCCGAGAAATCCCCGGACCGCAGTCTTCGGCCCGCATACTCTTGGAGACGTCCAAAACGGCGACGATGTCGAGTGTCCCTTTCAGGGTCTCCCCGGAAATTCCCTGGAGAATCGGTCGCGCCATGGAGAAGACCAAAAGGCCAAAGCAAAGCAGCGTCGGTAGAACCTGATGGATCGTCTTGCCCCCCGGAGAAAATCGGGAGAATTGAAGGAGCAAGTCCATTTGCCCGAATTCCCTGAGAATGGCCTGTCGACGGCGGGTTCCCCACCAAATGGCTCCCCCAACGAAGGGCAGGCCCAACAGGGTCCAAAACGCCTGGATATTCAGGAATTCAAGGGGCATTGCGGTCTCAGATATCCGGCTGATCTCGGCCGGAGCTTCCCGGCTGGCGATGCTCGCTTCCCTTTTTCCCCGGCTCCTGGGGCAGAGAGGCCTGGTTCCCTTCATCGGGGAATGCTTGAAGGTAAAAAGCATAGAGTCTTTCGAGATTGTACTTGCTTTCCCAATCGTTGGGATCGAGCCGAAGGGACTCCTCGTACATCTCCTTGGCCTTACGCGGGAGTTCGAGTTGAGCCAAAATATTCCCGAGATTGTAGTAGGCCTGCTTCTTGGCCGTTAAGTCCCGGCTGCTGCGGATCACCTCGTAAAAATACTGACTTGCCTTCTTGAGATCATCCGCCCGATACGCCCGAACCCCCATATTGTAAGCAATCAGGCCGTCTGAGGAGAAAAGTCCCTTCTTCGCTTCTTCCAGGTACTGTTGATCCAACCGATTCGCTTCTATACTCTCAACGGACTTTTGGATAAGGTCTGAATACCAGTACTTCTGGTAGACTCCATAGGCAATGCCCATGCTTCCCAGGATGAGCAGGCAGGCCCAAAACTTTTGCATTGCGCCGAGTCCTTTCATGAATCGCTTCCTAACAGAGCCTGAGGAAGAAGGTATTTCGGAGGAGCGTCAGGCTGAACAGGACCCCCAGGGCGAAGAGGATACACAGGGGATAAAGTTCCTGACTCTCCCCCCGGACCGCCACTTCAACGAGGCTGGGTTCCAGACGGTTGATTTCCTCAAAGGCCGCCTCCAAATCAGCCGAAGACTTGACATCGATGAACTTCCCCCCCACCGCTCGGACAATCTCCAGGATGTCGCTGCTCCCCTTCTCCAACTGGACTCCCACCAGATAGAGATGAACGTCCATCTTCTTCAATCGGTCAATAATTGCCTCTTTCTCCCAAGGGGGAATTGTGGCTTCGCCATCGGAGACGAACACGAGAATTCGTTTTTCCGACTGGCCCATCTCCCGGAAATGGTCCACGGCCTTCAAGAAGGGCTTGACCAGGTCGGTTCCCCCGTAAAAGGCCGATCCGAGCCGGCTCACCTTTTTGGAGATCAGGTTCAGGTCTCTGGTGAGCGGCCAGCTTCCGAAGGTTTCATCGCCGAAAACCAGCAGGCCGATTCGGTCGGTTTCTCGGCTTTCGATGAACCGGGCTGCCGCGGATTTGGCCACATCGATTTTTCTGCGACCCCCGGGCTCCTCGAACCCGGTTTCCATGCTGTAGGATAGGTCCATAACGAGAACGATATCCCGGGCGAGAAAACGCTCTTGCCTTACCAAACTTTTCCATTGGGGACGGGCAAACCCGAAGACCATCAGGGCGATGGCCAAGACCAAAAGAAGTTTCGAGAGAGGATGCCAGAATCGCGGGCCTTTCTCCCCCTCCAGAAGATTCATCCGGGGATAACCCAGGAAAGCATCTTCCCTCTTGAAGAGAAGAGCTAAGAAAAGGACTCCGATGAGTAGAAAGGAAGGGTTAGCCAGGGTTATCATCCTTCACCGCCGGAGGCAGGGTCCCGTCGAGTTTTTGAAGGAGTCCGCTGAACTGCCTTACGATGGACTCCACGTCCACGGGGGGATATCCTTCGTAGATGACCCGGTTGATTCTTCCCACCAGATCCATCAGTTCCTCATACTCGGGGCGTTCCTTCAATTGCCCGATGATTTCCAGGGCGGGCCGGTTGGCCGTGGGCAAGGCGAAGACTTCTTTCAGGAAGTTCCTCAGGATCGCATTGACCTCAAAATAGAGCCGTTTTCGATGATCGTCGTAGGTGAAGCAATTTTCCCGGGCTTCTTGGAGGGCCTTCAGCGCTCGATCCTTCGCGGTGAGACCGGGCTGCTCGGGGGTTGGCTTCCGCCTTTTACGGAGGAAGCCCCAGGGCCGGCTGATGAGTCCGGCAAGGACCATGAGCCCCCCTGCAACCATCGCCATCTCCCCTCTGAGAGCGCCCTTTTTGTCCAGAATCGGACCTTTCAGTTCTTTCATCGGCCCAAAGAATGGGGCGGTCCGGGAGAAAAAGACCTCAAAAGATTGGGAATAGAGATCCCGGTAGCGATACTTCGACTCCATGGGGTTCCAATCCTCTTGGGTGGCGTATCCAATGTGGAGGGGAGGGAAGTTGACCTTATTTACGGCCAGGGCCGGGGTGAAACACTGGAGCCGATACGCCACGGTATACACGGTCCGATGGTTCTCCAAGCGTTTGCCTACTTTCATTCCCCGAACCTCGAACAGTCCATGTTTATCTTTCGGGTGGGGGAGATTGACCAGGTCGAGAATGACTCCCTTTCTAACCTCGAGGGTTACGGTCAGGGGAATTTCATCACCGATATGAAACCCGAAGTTCCTGGGCGTGTGGAAATCGACCTTGATCGGGAAGGTCCCCGGATCCGGGGAATCCGCCCCCCCCGATTCGAGGGTTTCGCCGGGAAGGGGTGCCGTCCCCATCATCACGAGAGCGAGGAAGAATAAGACCAAGAGGAATTTCTTCATCGGATGAGTCTCCTCCGGGCCAGAAAGAACTGGCTGATCTCCTTGACAAAATGAGTCTCTTGATCAATCCAAAGGGCCTCCCAACAGAGGCTTCGAAACAATTCTTTCAGATGGTGTTCCCGGGCTTTGGCCTTTTGCTGAAGGGAGTCATTCCGCCGGGTCCCTCCCAGCCAGACCATCTTTTCCCTGCCCGTCTCCAAGTCTTTCAACACCGTGATGCACCGTTTTGCGGGCAGCATCCTTTCTCTCGGGTCCCAGAGGACGATGGGAACGAAGTCATGGAGGCGGGCGATAGATTTGATGGCCCTCTCGATCTCTCCCAAGTCCTCCTGAAAGTCCGAGATGAGGAAGACCAGGGCCTTTTTGGCCGGTAGCCTCAGGAGAGCCGGCCCCAGACCCGACGGCCCGGCACCGTTGAGTTTCGTCTCCAAGACTTTCTGGGGAACGAGAAGTCGGTAATCCTTGGGATGGCGAAGCGGCCACTCCACTTCTACTTCCGATCCATAACCAATAAACCCAAGTCTGTCACCGCACCGCCAGGCGGCATGGGCCAGCACGGCGGATATCTCTGCCGCGAGTCTTCGTTTGGTCACCCGCACCGTCCCGAAATCCATGGAGGGGCTCAGATCGACGAGGAGAAAGACGGCGAGATTGGTGTTCGTCAGGCGGGTGTTCTTGAGGATCCGGAAAAAGCCCGTTCTGGCCGTCGCTGACCAGTTGATGGACCGCGGGTTGTCTCCCAATTGATACTCGGCGATGGCCTCAAACTCCGCGGTGCCCCCCACCCGCCGGCTGGGCCACATCCCAAGATCATGCTGACTGGAAAACCATCGCACATAATAATCAACCTCGGCGATCTTGGAAAGGATCTCCCTCACGGGATGTGAACTCCATCGAGAATCTCCTGGAGAACGGTCTCGACGGTAAGGCCCTTGGTCTCGGCAGAGAACTCCAAAAAGATTCGGTGCCTGAGAACATCCTTGGCGACGGCCCGGATATCCTCAGGGTAGACATGCAGACGGTTCTGCAAGAAGGCCTCGACCCGCGCTGCGTCCCTGAGAGCCATGGTTCCCCGGGGCGAAACCCCCAGCCTCAGGCATCCCTCGAGTGATTTCAAACCGAACTCTCCGGGGAAACGGGTCGCTCGAACCAATTGGACGATATATTCATGGGCATAATATTCTATTTTGACGGTCCTCTTAATATTTTCCCTGAGCCGGCAGATGTCCACGGGGTCCAAGACCCGGCAGACGGCTTTCAGCTTATCCCTCTGGTCAAGATGGACATTGGTCAGGATATCCATCTCGTCCTTTGGATTGGGGTATCCCACAACGGCCTTAAAAAGGAATCGGTCCAGTTGGGCTTCGGGAAGCGGATACGTGCCATCCTGCTCCACCGGATTCTGGGTGGCCAGGACGATGAAGGGGTCGGGCAGCTCGAGGGTGTCCTTCCCCATCACGGTGACTTGGCGTTCCTGCATGGCCTGAAGAAGAGCGGCCTGCGTCTTGGCCGGAGCCCTGTTGATCTCGTCCACCAGGACGATATGGCAATCGATGAGCGGGCCTTTCTGCAGGGTGAAGTGTTTCCCGACGCAGAGATAGGTGCCGATGAGGTCGCTGGGGAGCATATCCGGCACCATTTGGATTCTTCGAAACACTGCCCCCATCGCGGAGCCCAAGGCGGAAACGAGAAGGGTTTTGGCCAGCCCCGGAACGCCTTCGAGAAGGACGTGACCGTCGGCAAGCAGCGCCCCCACCGTACGCATGATGACGGAACTCTGGCCGACGATGACCTTTTGGACCTCGGCCACGAGTTTCTCAATCTTCTCGATGTCCTCCATTAGGTCAGGCTTGGTGAGCCGGGGCTCTGATTTCCTATTAACCGCAACCGCCAATTCCATTACCCTTGCCTCCCAGGGATGAGTACTCGGTAACCGACAATTTGGTTTAGATCAAACTCCATGCCGAACTCAGTTCCAGGGGGTATAAATGCAAAATAATTACAGGATTTTCCCTGATGGCGTATAACTAATTGATATTCTTTAATTATTTTTGAATGGCAGAATGAAAAAGTGTGGTTTTTGGGTCATCAATGACTCTTTATTTTATCCCTTACTTGCCTTTTTTACCCCGTCTAAGAAAAATTTTCCCGATTCCTGCCAATTTTTTGTCCAATTGACAGAGTTTCAACAGCTTAGAAGGGTAAAAAATGCCCTGGCGCGGCCTGGTTTCCCGGAGATCCCCCCTTGCTTTTTGGCTTCTCTCCCAACCTGGGGTCATGTGCCCAAAATAATAGCCACAGAATTCCATGTGGAGCCGAGGGTTGGGCGGATGGGCGCCGCCAAAATCCGGCGGGAGGAAACTCCTCTTCCACCGCATCTCCGGGGTTCCGAAAAGGAGCGCGATCAGCGGGCTACGCCTTCATAAGTACTGCGAAAACGGACCCTTTGGCAGCACCCATAGTAAGAACCGCGTTGGCTCCGGAGAAATCAATGCCTATTTTGGCTAGCGCAGCCGACCGACCCTCGGCTTCTGGCACCGGGGTTCGACTTTGTATGCTTATTCCTGGAAAACGATACCAGTGTCCGGAGTCAAAAATTCGCCGCCAAATTCAAGGGGAGGAGCGAGGGGAAAATTATGCTCCGAATTTGTGACTCAGGACACTGGAAGCCATAGTCAGGAAATCCAGCTTCCTTGTCAACCCTTCCCGGCCTGATGCGTTTCAATAGATGGGGAGAGAAGAAATAGGCGGGAAGGTCTGGCAAAAGCTGCACGAAGGGAGAAAAGCGATGAACTCTGCAAGATATTTTTTCATCATGTCCGTCGTCGCTTTGGTGGCCCTTTTCGCCGTTTCTGCCTGGGGAGAAGCCGAGGCCGGGAAGCCACCTCCTCCGCTGGAACAACCGCTGGTACCGGAGGGGGTCTTCGCGGTTCAGCTCGTCGAGGCTCTGAAATTGGGGCCGGCGCAGGACGAAGTTCAGGCCGAGAATATCTTGAGTTCAGTGGGGATTGAGCCGAAAAACGGATGGATTGCGGGTTACCCGGTAACCCCTCCCATGATCGGGGAGATTGAAAGAGACGTTGCCGCCGCAGCCGAGGCCGGTAGATTAAAGATGGGCAGGAAAGAGGCTCTGAAGGCAGTAGAGGATCTAAAGGCCAGGCTTGGTTTGAGTATAACTGCGGGCGGCAATTCTCAACCTGCCGCCCCTCAGACTGTTGCCGGAGGCGGGGTGGGCAATTCCGCCATTTATAAATATATCGATGGAGACGGAGTCATTCATTACACCGACCAGTATGAATCTATCCCCATGGAATATCGAGACCGGGTGGAAATGATCCGAGGAAATGCTCCCCCTGAAGCCCCCGCTCCGCCAGCCTACGAAGATAGCCAAGCCCGGGAGAATGGTTCCGTCCCCGATCCGGGCCCCGAGGTGGTCAACAACTATTATGTTGATCCTGGCCCCCCGGTGGTTACCTATTACCCGCCGCCTCGACCTTATTATTACCTGTATGCCTGGGTTCCTTATCCTTTCTGGTGTTCGGGGTTCTACTTTTCCGGCTTCTTCATCCTCCATGATTTCCACCGGCATGTTTTCTTCCACAAGAGACCCTTCGTGGTCACCAACCACGTAGTCCGGCATAAAAAGGGGTTTATCGTTCACCCGGTGAATCGAACCCTCCGGGGGGGCATGGTGCATCACCGGATCCCTTCTTCGCAGGCTTTTCATGCTCCCGGGGTCCAATCCGGTGCCCGGACGATTGTCAGGCCCGGGCAGAAAAGGACGGGCCCGGCGACCGCTCCGACGCCATCGAGAACGCCCCGAGTTGCTTCGCCCCCGATTTCCAGAGCAGCTCCAACCGCAGTGACCAAGGTGCCTCCATCGGCCGCTCCGACGCCATCGAGAACGCCCAAAGTTGCTCCCCCTACCATTTCCAAAGCAGCTCCGACTGCAAGGACAAAGGCTCCTCCGTCCACAACCATGGCCAGGCCCCAAGGTTCCCTTCGTCAGAACCAGCCCGTGTCCGCTGGGCAAGGAAGCCCAACCTGGGGAAACCCTGGGCCTCCGCGGGTAACCGGGGGGAGAACTTTCCAGCCCCCTGCTTTCAAGGGAAACTTCTCCAACCCGTCTCCGCCACGGACCTCCAGCCCTCCGGCAGTTTCGAAGGGCAGGATTTTAAATTCTCCTGCGCCCGGCGGCAGGGGTTTTTCCGGGAGATCTCAGGGAGGAAAGAGTTTTGGGAATGGCAGCTTTTTCGGAAGAGGGTTAAGAGGAAATCGATAACCCGCAATCGCCGTTCGACAGAATTTTTCTCCCGCTCACGAGAGGGATAAAGATTTTTCCCCTTACGCCTTTCCCCTCGCGGCTTGGGCTTTTTTTCAGGAACTTTCGAGGAACGCCCGGTAGGCCTTGAACGCTTCGTAAATGTCGACTTTCGAAGCGATCTCGTAAGGCGAATGCATGGAGAGAACCGGTACTCCGCAGTCGATGATGTCCATGCCGTAAACCGCCAGATATTTTGCCACGGTCCCCCCTCCGCCCTCGTCCACTTTGCCGATTTCGGTCATCTGCCAGGCCACCCGGCGGGTGTTGAAGATCCGCCGGATTTCGCCCACGTACTCGGCCCGGGCATCGGAGGCCCCTGCTTTTCCCCGGTGGCCGGTGAATTTTTCCAGGCAGACCCCGTAGCCGATGCGGCCCGCATTCTGCTTTTCGTGGACCTCGGGATAGTTGGGGTCGAAGGCCGATTCCACGTCGGCGGAGATGGCCTTGGAATGGGCCAGGATCTTCTTTACCCGGGCTTCGCTGGGAGTCTCCCCGGATCGCTCGATCATTCCCCGCACGACTTCGTCGATGAAAAGCGACTGGGCCCCGGTGTTCCCTTCACTGCCGATTTCCTCCTTGTCTACGAAGAGAGACAGGACCGGCCGGGACGGGTTTTTCAGGGCGAGAACCGCCTGGAGGGAAGTGTATGCGCTGGCCCGGTCATCCTGTCCGTAGGCTCCGATCAGGCTCCGGTCGAAACCCGCATCGCGGGCTTTCATGGCCGGCACCAGTTCCAATTCGGAGCTGGTGAAGTCCTCTTCCACCAGCCCGTATTTCTCGTGAAGGAGGTCCAGAATCCGCAGCTTGACCCGTTCCTTGGCTTCCCCGTCGGGATAGGGAAGGCTGCCCGCCAGGGCAGTGAGCTTTTCCCCCTCGATGGCCTCGGCCAGCTTTTTCTGGTCCTGTACTTTTCCGGACAGATGGGGAAGCAGGTCATTGATGACGAAGACCGGGTCTTCCGGATCCTCCCCGATCCGGACGGGCAAAGCGGATCCGTCCGCTTTTACGATGAAACCGTGGAGCGAAAGAGGAATCGCCACCCATTGGTATTTCTTGATTCCCCCATAATAGTGGGTCCGGAAAATGGCCAGGTCAGAGTCCTCGTAGAGGGGGTTCTGCTTCAGGTCGATGCGGGGGGAGTCGATGTGGGAAACGATAATGCGCAGGCCTTCGGCCAGGGGCGACCGGCCCAGAAGGGCCAAGGCGATGGACTTTTCTTTGTTCACGGAAAAAAATTTTTTCCCCCCGCCGGGGCGGGAAAGTTCCCGGAAGACCGCTTTCCGGGCCGCTTCCAGGATTTCCCGGACCGCTTCGCGCTCGGTCTTGGCCCGGTCGAGGAATCGCTTGTATCCTTCCGCGAAGGGGAATACTTCTTTTCTTTCTTTTTCCTCCATCCGGTCCCAGGCGAGCTTCCCCTGGAGCTTCAGTTTTTTCTCCAGCTCCTTGGTTTTGTCCCGGTCTTTCTCTTTGACCGCCATGTCCAATTCTCCCCTCCTAAGTTTCTTAAGAGGCAAGCTGTGCTCGAGATGGCATCAAAACTGCCTGCGGAAAGGGCTGGTTCCAATCCCGCGAGGCGCGGGACGAAGCACGAAATCCGAAATTCGAAACAAATCCAGAAGTTCCAGATTCAAACGTCTTTTCTTTGTTTGCCGTTTTGAAATTTTAAGTTTCGAATTTGTTTCGTACCGCGCTTCGCGGGATTCGATATTCGGATTTCTCAATGCCCGAAATCCGTTTGGTTGCAGCCCTGCCGGTTGAGGACGAAAGCTCAACCGGGTGTAAAAATTTGCTCCCTGCAGGCGGGGCAATTGATCAAAGCAGGACTGGCAGAGGGGAAAATTCACGGTCTTGTGGTCGACCTGAATTTGCAGGCTCAGGCCCCTTTCGTTGAACACTTTCCCGCAATAGGCGCAGCTGGGATTATTCTGGAGAGGCTTCTTGCTCAGGGTAAACTCCATCATCGGAATGTTCTCCTCGGCAAAAGAATTTCAAGTTTCGAGTTTCAAATGAAAGAATTTTTCCATTTTAGGCATTTTGGATATTGGGCGTTTTGGCCATGATTTCCACCTCGTTCCGCCGGGGTGATGCGACGGGCGAGGAAATGTCTTGCGCTTTCCAGAGTTCGTCGGCCAGTTCTCCGTAAGCCGCGGCATACCGGTCGAGCCCTCCCGAACAATCGGTGAGCAGGGTCTCCGCCCCCGAATGGGTGGGACCGGCGCCGGTTTGCTCCACCACCTGGCGGAGGAGATGCGGGTGGTCGATGATGATGCAGGGACGGAAGAAATTGGTCGAATAGGGCTGGCGCCTGCGGAAAGCATGGAAAAACTCGGAATTCAGAACCTCACTCAGCGATTTCTCCCGGATGTTGTCCACCGAAAAGTGGATGAAGACGCAGGGCTCCACGTCCCCCCGGTTATTGATGTGCAGATACCGGTCCCCGGCGATGCACCCCCCAACCAGCGGCCCGTCGTTCCAGAAATCGGCCAGGATGAGGGGCACCCGGGGGCGCAGTTCCATCAGCCTCCGGCGCCGGCGGATTCTTTGTTCGGGCGTGGGCATGAGATCCATATCGGGGCTCTTGCCGATGGGCACGTAATTGAAGAACCACCCGATGAAGCATCCCTGGCGGGCCCAAAAATCAACGAATTCATCGCTGACGATCACCTCGCTGTTCTGCCGCGTGGCGGTGACCGAAAACCCGAAGAGGACGCCCTCTTCACGCAGGAGGGCCATGGTTTCCACGATCTTCCGGAAGGTTCCCAGCCCCCGTCGGGAGTCGGTTTCCTTTTCCCACCCCTCCACGCTGATGGCCGGCAGAACATTGCCCAGGCGGGAGAGGGTTTGGGCTGTTTTTCGATCGATGAGCGTTCCGTTGGTATACACCTGAAAGTACTGATCCCCGTGGGCCGCGAAGATGTCGAGGAGATCGGGCCGGATAAAGGGCTCGCCCCCCGAGACGGTGACGAAATAGATCCCCATTTCCTGGGCCTCGCGGAGTACCCGGTGAATCAAATCCGCTTCCAATTCCCGTCCTCTTTCGTACTGGCCGGCATAGCACCCGTAGCAAGCCAGATTGCAGCGCATGGTGGGGCTGAGGACGATGAAGAAGGGGGGTTCGAAACCGAAACGGGCTTGAAATTCCTCCCGTTGAGGGGCCGCGGCGATGAACTCATTCACGATCAAGTTCCGGGCCAGTTTGTCCAGGCATGGTTTTGAACAACGCCCCACGGATCTCCGGCTTTGAAGAACAAGGCTCTTGAAAAACTCCTTGCCCTCCGGGTACTTGGAGATCCTGGGGGACTCCAGCCCTTTGCGCACGAGGGGGAATTGAAGGATATTTTCCTCGCTGATCCGGGGAAGAATCTTCAGGGCAGCCTTTGCGGTTTGAACCGTGGCGAATTTCTTGATCCGGTTCTGAACACCCATTCTCGATCATCCTCCTGGGGAGTCATGGTTAGTCTATTCCAAATGGAAACCCGAGTCAATCAAGTCGGGGAGAGATTTTTCACCAGGGTGCTGCGCACTCGCTGGGAGAGCTCCTCTTCTTTCAGGGCGGGAGTTCCGGCGGTTTCGATGGGAGGATCGATCTGGATTCGAACCTGTCCCGGGGAGGTTCGCCAGTCGCCTTTCCGCATGATCTTGGAAGTCCCCTGGATGGTGATGGGGAGGATCGGGGCCCGGGATTTCAGGGCGAGGAGAAAGACCCCCTTTTTGAAGGGCTGCAAGTTTCCGTCCGGGCTGCGGGTCCCTTCGGGGAAGATGATCACGGAAACCCCGTTGCGGACGACTTCCGCGGCCCGGAGCATGCTGCGGTAGGCTTTCTTCGGGCTGTCACGTTCGATGGGGATATAGCCGATCCGGGACATGGCCCAGCCCATGAAGGGAGTGCGGAACAATTCGGCTTTGGCCGTCCAACGAAATTGGACCGGAAGGTATCCGAGAAGGGCGAAGATATCAAAGGTGCTCTGGTGGTTCGAAACCAGGATGTAGCTCTCCTGCGGGTCCATGTTTTCCAAACCCTGGATCCGGACGGGCGTCCCGGTGATGCGCAACTGGATCTTTCCCCAGAGACGGGCCACTAGGTGGGGGATGTTCCCGGAAGAGTCGAAGAGGGAGAGGAAAATTGCGACCGTCCCGAGAATGACCGTGGTGAGTAAAAAGATGACCCAGCAGAGCAGCGTTCGGAGCATACATCCGGATCCTTTCTGGTGATCTATTCATACTCGATTCCGGGCGAACTGTCAACGACCCTTTCGAATGCGGAATGCCGAGTGCGGAATGGGGAATAAAAAATCTGGCTGGCCCCAGATTTCTTCGGTTTTGGGTTTTTTATTCATTCCGCATTCCACATTCCGAATTCCGAATTTACCTTGACTTCCTACCCTTGGGTGATAGAATTCCCTTCATCGGCGATCACCGGAATATCGTTGGGAAAGCAATGATTCCAGGATGACCGGCGCGGCAAGTGGAACCTGCCCGGCGGGAAGGAGGGGATGGAGTGATTAACAAGGTGATCCTCATCGGCAGATTGGGGGCGGACCCAGAAATCCGTTATACCCCCAGCGGAGCGGAGGTGGCGAACTTCCGGATCGCGACCAGCGAGATGTGGACCAACAAGAACGGGGAGAAAGAAGAACGCACCGAATGGCACCGGATCGTGGCCTGGAGAGGGTTGGCCAAGATCTGCGGCGAATACCTGAGCAAAGGCAAATTGGTCTACATCGAAGGAAAGATTCGCACCCGGGCCTGGGAGGACCGGGACGGCAACAAGCGGACCACCACCGAGATCGAGGCCACGGAAATGAAGATGCTGGGCGGGGGCGGGGAGGCCGAAAAGAGAACCAAAGAACCCGGGGCCGAATACGCTCCTTCCTCTGCTCCTGCCAAAGAAGAAGAGGATATCCCCTTTTAAAGAAAGACGCAGAGAGCAGAGAGCATAGGGCAAAGAGCAAAGGGCATAGAGCATAGAACATAGAGCAAAAGCACCATCATTCGATGGGTGACGATTGGCGGGGAGGAGGGACGGATCCCTCTGGTCGGATCAGTTCCCCCCCCGGAAAAATTTCTTGCCGGCACAAAGGAATTCAGCCGCTGGAGAAAAAATTTTTGCCG
Organism: Deltaproteobacteria bacterium SM23_61; assembly: GCA_001304105.1. Lineage (GTDB taxonomy): Bacteria > Desulfobacterota > SM23-61 > SM23-61 > SM23-61 > SM23-61. The sequence goes on along the minus strand of LJUR01000050.1, from coordinate 5,866 downwards.
GGAGCGCCTTTGAACTTTGAACAGGCATTACAACTTGTCGAGGAGGAGTTGAAAGCCGTGGAGGCCGATATGGCCAGGAACTTCTTCTCCGAGATCAAAATGATTCCCACGGTGAGCCATTACCTCATCTCCAGCGGAGGGAAGCGGTTTCGTCCTCTCCTGCTTCTCCTATGCGCAAAGCTGGGCGGGTATTCTGGCCCTCATGCCATCCCCATGGCCAGCTCCATCGAGTTCATCCATACGGCTACCCTGCTGCATGACGACGTCGTGGACCGGGCTTTCCTGCGCCGGGGGCTGGCTTCAGCCAATTCCGTTTACGGCGATGGAGCAAGCGTGCTGGTGGGTGATTTCCTCTTTACCAAAGCCTTTTCCATGATCGTCCAGGGGGGGAGCCTGAAAATCCTGGAGGTGATATCCAAGGGCACGACCCGAATGGCCGAGGGGGAAGTGATGCAGCTGGTGAAAATGGGGAACCCCGAGACGACCGAGGAGGACTACCGGTATGTGGTGATCAACAAGACCGCCATTTTGATTTCCGCGGCCTGTCAGATCGGCGGGATCCTGGGCGGCGTTTCGCCGGAAAAAGAAAAGGCCCTGGCCGATTTCGGCCTGAACGTGGGGATCGCCTTCCAGCTCATGGATGATGCGCTGGACTACGTTGCCGACGAGAAGACCCTGGGAAAAGCCATCGGAAAAGATCTGATCGAAGGAAAACTTACCCTCCCCCTGATTCATGCCTTACGCAAGTGTCCCCAGGCGGAACGGGAACGTCTTGCCGGAATCGTCAGGAACCGAAACCGCAGCGACGAGGATTTGAAACAGGTGATGCGGTGGGTGCAGGATCTGGAGGGCATTGAATACACGGTGAAGAGAGCCGCTGGCTATGTAGGACAGGCTCAGGCCGCCCTTTCCGCGTTTCCCCCCTCTCCGGAGAAAGAAGCTCTTTTGGCGGTTTCGGATTACACCCTGAAAAGGAAAAAGTAGTATCTCACGCAGAGACCGCAGAGTTTGAAAAGAAAAAAAGAAATGGAATAGTGGAATGGTGGGTAACACAATTGGTTTCCCAATATTCCAACATTCCATCATTCCAATTTTCCGATCTTTCTCTCTGCGTTCTCTGTGGCCTCTGCGAGAGACATTGGTTTCCCGTTTTTTATCAAATCTTTATACGCCGGTAAAAATCCCAACCCATCCGCTTCGCGGATCGCCCGCTGAACGGATTCGGCCACGGCCTCTTCCGCCAGGATGCCGACGGCATTGACATCCGCGCTCTCTTCCCCCGCAGAAAGGGCAAAGATCAGGTCTCCATCCACCGTGGAATGGATGGGTCGGATGGTGCGGGCGAAACCGCTCTGGGCCATCTGAGCAACCTTGATCGCCTGGCGTTTGGTAAGCTTGGCGTTCGTGGCCACGACGCCCAGGGTGGTGTTTTGAAAGCCTTTCTCCGGGCGGGGCACGGCACCCCCCCCTTTGATACGGTCCGCTGAGTTGATAAAGAAAAGGGGGTTCTGGGGATCCCTGGCTCCGGCGAGAATCCTTCCCTCCTTGGGGTCGATCACATCGCCGAAGGCGTTTACCACCACCAGAGCGCCCACGAGGACCCCGCCCGGCTGCATCCGGGAGGACGTTCCGACCCCTCCCTTGGTGGCCCAGCGGATTCCCAACAGCTTTCCCACGCTGGCCCCGGCCCCGGCGCCCACACTTCCTTCTTCCACCTTTCCCCCGTGGCTGTTTAGACAGGCCTGATAGCCCATTTCCCGATCGGGCCGGACCTTTCCCTCTCCGATCCCCAGGTCATAGATGATGGCCGTGGGGACGATGGGAACCCTGGCCGCGGAGGTCGGGTACCCGATCGCCTTCTCTTCCAGAAACCTCATGACCCCGGCCGAAGCGTCCAGGCCGAAAGCGCTCCCTCCGGAGAGGAGAACCGCATGGACTTCATCGACGAAGTGAAAAGGGTGGAGGGAATCGGTCTGCCGGGTTCCGGCGGCCGATCCCCGCACATCCAGTCCTCCCACGGTACCCGGGGGGCAGAGCACCACCGTGCAGCCCGTGGCTCCCCGGAGGTCCTGGGCGTGGCCGACCTGAAACCCGGGAACGTCGGTAATGGCGTGGTTCATGACCCGTTCCTTTCGGCGAAGCGTGCTTATTCCTACCGCCTTGGGGGAGAGAAGTCAAGGCCATTGCCGATCTTGCCCCTCAACCGTAAGTCACAAGGCGCAAGGCGTGAGGACGAGAAGGTTCATATCCAGTTGCGCTCTCGAGACTTACGACTTGCGATTGCCATTGGGAAGGGAAAAAAGCTTGACGGGCCCTCCCGGGGGCTTTTAAAATTTAAGTAGGGTCGGTTTTAGTTTGAATCTCTTTTGGCCGAAGGAAATGGGTGGGGGCGGTCGCTTCTCGGAAGAGTTCCCCCGCCTGTTGTGTTTTCGGATCCCCAGAGCGGATTCCACTTATGGAAATGAACTCTAAATACCCGAAACCCATCAAGCCGCAACGTTCCCTCCTGGAATGGTGCAGGGAGAGATGGCTGGACCTGCTGATCACCCTGGGGGGGATGGTGGTTGTTTTGCTGGCCACGGTTTACCTCCATTTTCTGGCCCCCGCCGGATGGACCCGGCATGTCAAAGTGGTGGTGATCCCCCAGGGGAAAGGCTTCCATGAAGCTGCCCGAATCCTGGAAGACAGCGGGATCATCCGAGACCGGAGGAGCTTTTATCTCCTGGCGCGGATCGAAGGAGCGGTGGGGAAGATCAAGGCTGGCGAATATGAAGTTAACACCCAAATGACCCCCCGCGAGGTTCTATCCAAGCTGATCCGGGGGGAGGTGATTCAGTACCCGGTCACCATCCCGGAAGGCTACAACATCTACCAGGTCGCCGAGGTCCTGGAGCAGGCCAAAGTGTGCTCCAAAACAGTATTCCTGGAAAAAGCCCGCGACCCGGCGCTCATCGACTCTCTGGGCATGGAAGGAGAGAGCCTGGAGGGGTATCTTTTCCCGGACACCTACAATTTTCCCAGGGGGCTTGGAGAAGAGCAGGTCATCCGCCAGATGGTGGCCCGGTTCAAGGCCGTTTTCAGCCCCCTGGCCAGGCGGGCAGAAGAGATGGGCTTGAGCCGTAGAGAGGTGGTCATCCTGGCTTCCATGATCGAGAAAGAAGCCATGGATGATCAGGAGCGGAGGATGATCGCGGCCGTTTTCCACAACCGCCTGCAACGGGGAATGGCTTTGCAGAGCGATCCCACGGCCATTTACGGTGTGACCGAAAGACGAGGGTCCATCACCCGGGAGGATCTGCAGAGACGGACCCCCTACAACACCTACCTCATCAGCGGGCTGCCCAAAGGACCGATTGCCAACCCGGGGATCAAATCTATCCAGGCAGTTTTATTTCCGGCGGATGCGAACTACCTGTTCTTTGTCTCCAAGAACAACGGTACCCATTATTTTTCCGCCACCCTGGAAGAACATAACCGTGCCGTGGCCAAATACCAGAGGAGATCGAAAAAATAGAAATCCCCCTGGCGTCAAAAAATTGAATTGAACGTTTTTGTTCGCCCCCTGGCATGAACTCCCCAAATAATCTCCCTCTTTTTCCTAAGCCCTTAGAAAAAAATAAGAAAAATTGGAATTAAATTTTTCTTGACATATTTCCGATAAAACCGTATATTGACCTCAAAGTGGTATAAAGTGGTATAAAGCGGTATATTCTGTGGATCCCAGGTAAATGGACCATGTTTAGGGGCAGATTTGAGCATACCATAGATTCCAAGGGAAGAATCTCGATCCCGGCCAAATACCGGGAGATCCTAGGGGAAAAACATGACGACCGGTTGATTATCACCAATTTTGACCGGTGTCTGGTGGCTTATCCTTATGAAGAATGGCGAAACGTGGAGGAGAAGATCGGTTCCCTTTCCATGGTCAAAAAAGAAGCCAAGGCTTTTCAGCGTTTCTTCGTCTCCGCAGCGGCAGAATGCCCCATCGACAAACTGGGTCGGATCCTGATCCCGCCAACCCTCCGGACCTACGCCAGGCTGGAGAAAGACGTGGTCTTTGCGGGGATGCTCAAGAAGTTTGAAATCTGGTCCAAGGAACGCTTCCTCGAGGAGATTCAGAGCGCGGAAGAAAACTTCGAGTCCATGGGCGAAACCCTCGCCGCTTTGGGACTCTAGCATATGGAGGAAATCCGGCATCACCCAGTTCTGCTGGAAGAGGTTCTTGAGACCCTGCATTGCCGGCCGGGTCGGGTTTACGCCGACGGAACCGTGGGGGCCGGAGGACACAGCCGTGGGGTTCTGGAAAGGAGTTCTCCTTCGGGAAGGTTGATCGGCCTGGACTGGGATGAAGAGGCCCTGGAACGGGCGCGCAAGACCCTTTCCCCTTTTGCCGGGAGGTTTGAACTGCGCAGGGCGAACTACCGGGATTGCAGGTCGGTCCTGGAGTCCCTTTCCATCTCCGGGGTGGATGGGGTCCTGCTGGACCTGGGGGTTTCCTCGGAACAGCTGGAAAGCAGGGAGCGGGGGTTCAGCTTTCGCTGGGATGCTCCCCTGGACATGCGCATGAGTCAGGAGACGATGACCACCGCTCAAGAACTGATCCGGAAATTATCCGCGGCGGAGCTGGAGAGGCTCTTGCGGGAATTGGGCGAGGAGCGATGGGCCCGCCGGATCGCCCGGAACATTGTCCGGGCACGGCAGAAGGCCCCCCTCCGGACCACCCGGGAGCTAATCGAGGTGATCGAAAGATCCGTTCCCCCGCGGAGACGGGGCATTCACCCGGCGACGAGAACTTTCCAGGCGCTGCGCATAGCGGTGAACGAGGAGCTGAACAACCTGAAGGCCTTTCTCGGGGATGCGCCGGATCTTCTCAACTCCGGAGGAAGGCTGTGCATCATCTCCTACCATTCCCTGGAGGACCGGATCGTGAAGAACCACTTCCGGGAATGGGCCCGGGGGGAAGGAAGAAAAACCCCTTCCTTCGCCCTTTTGACCCCCAAACCCGTGGTTCCCTCCGGGGAAGAGGTCTCCAGGAACCCTCGGGCCCGCAGCGCCAAGATGAGAGCCGTCGCAAAGCTTTGACCCAAGGAGGAAGAAATGGCTGAAGCAATCTCCAAAAGAATTGCCGTACTGACCCCCGGGCGGGAGCGGGAGGACGAGGGCGCTTCCCCGGCGGCGGAGTCGAAAGAAGTCAACCGCAACCTGGTCTTCGTGGTCCTGGTGGGAGCTCTGGTTTTCATCGGCTGTTCCCTTTTCTATGTCTGGTCCCATAACCAGATCATCTCCCTTGGATACGAAACCTCCGAGGCCGCCCGGGAAGAGCAGGCGCTGCAGCAGGAAAACAATCGCCTTCGTCTGGAACTGGCTTCGCTCAAAGCCCCCGGCCGCATCGAGCGAATGGCCCAAAAGGAGCTGGGCTTGGCCCCTCCGCAGAAGGAACAGCTGATCATCGTACGATGAAGCAGCCCTCCCAAACATGGCTCCGGATTCGCATCGTTCTGCTCCTGTGCATATTCTCTTGCCTTTTTCTGGTGGTCTTCGGGCGAGCCTATCAGCTCCAGGTCCTGCGGAGCGAGGGGCTGGCCGCCATGGCCGCCCGACAGTCGGAGCGGATCGTCCAGCTGGTCCCCAAGCGGGGAATCCTGTACGACCGGAAGAAGGAGGAGATGGCCATCAGCGTGGAGGCAGATTCAGCCTTTGCCCAGCCGGGCAAGGTGCAGAACCTCCGTGAAGCAGCCCGCAAAATCGGTCCCATCCTGGGAAAAAAACCCGCCGCTCTTCTGGCCAAACTGAAGCGCGAAGAACCCTTCGTCTGGCTGCAGAGGGGCATCACTCCGGAACAGCGGACGGCCATCGAAAAATATGA
>LJUR01000049.1 GCA_001304105.1 Deltaproteobacteria bacterium SM23_61 | reverse complement strand
TGCACCTGCCGCGTTGTGGATGGGAAGTGCGGAAAACCCGGGGAGGGCTGCATCCAGGTCAACCGGGCTGCCGATTACGCCCTTCAACGGGGAACCGGTCGGGCCATCTCCAAGGAAGAGGCCATTCGGATTCTCCACCTGGCCGAGCAAGAAGGCCTGGTCCACATCGTCGACAACCGGCGAAATGTCGATCACATCATCTGTAACTGCTGTAAGGATTGCTGCATTAACTGGCGACTTCCCAACTGGCAAAAGTTCGTCGCTCCCAGCCGGTTCCAGGCGGTGGTCAACGCCGAAGAATGCATGGGCTGTCAGGGGTGCCTGGACCGTTGTATCTTCGGCGCCATTCGCATGGAGGGGGATGAGCCCAAGGCGCGGGTCAGTCCCGAAAAGTGCGTGGGATGCGGGGTCTGCACGATCACCTGTCCCACCGAGGCCATCACCATGAAGGAAGTGAGGCCGCAGGAGGTCATTCCCGTATGACCGCTGAACGCCGACCGCCGACCGACGGTTCGTCGTCCTTTTAAATCCATCGCCCGTCGGCGGTCTACGGTCAGCGGTCCTTTATCTTGCTTCAATCACCCCGTTTCGTATCACTGCCTCGCCTTTGGCATTGTAGGCCTCGAGGAGGAAAAGGCCGGGGCTCGCCTGCCATACTTTGACCTGAAGCTTCTCCCCGGGAATCACCGGGCTGCTGAACCGGGCCGAATAGGATTTTACCTTCCCCGAATCACCCTTGAGGACTTCCTGGACAAAGCGGCGGCAGACCACCCCGTAGGTGCAGAGGCCATGGAGGATGGGCTCCTGGAAGCCCACCATCTTGGCGACGGCCGGGTCGATGTGCAAAGGATTCCGGTCTCCGGACATCCGGTAGAGGGCTGCCTGGTTCACGTCGGTCTGCGCGTCCAGGAGGACATCCGGGTCCTTCGGAGGGATCGGGGGAACCTCCTTCTTCGGTTGGGCCGGCCCCCCGAACCCCCCGGACCCGCGCACAAAGGCGCTCACCCAGTTGGTGCAGACGGGAGCGCCGCCTTTTTCCCGGGTATCGAAGCGCATGACGATCAAGGCTCCGGAGCCCTTATCGTAAACCCCTTCCAGGGTCGTGGTGGTCTGCACGGTGCCCCCCTTGGGCAGGGGGTTATGAATCTGCAGGCCTTGCTCTCCGTGAACGACCATGGCGAAATTGGCCTTGGTAGATAAAAAGGCCTCGGCCCCGGCATTCGACGGCAGGATCACCCCGTAGGTGGGGAAAGCCTTAAAATCCTTCGCCCCCTCATACACGTATTCCAGGTTTTGTTTGGTGAACCCGATCCCCAGGGCATAGATAATCAAATCCCTGTCGCTGTAAGTAAATTCGTAGGGTCCCCAGGTTTTTCCCACCGACTCCAGGTTCAGCGCCATCTTTTTCTCCTTTCTCAAGAGGAATTGCATATCGTTACTAGTTATTAGTTACTCGTTAATCGTTACTCCTTGCTGGTTGCCTGGATTGCTCGAGGAGTGTTCGCTTCGCTCACTTGAGGCTCAAAGCCTTTTAATTTGTTGCCTCAAGCGAAGCCCTGAACCTAGTTTGGTTCAGGGCGAAGCGCTCCTCAAGGCCCGCAGGGCCGATCCTCAAGCCGCGCCCTGGGCGCGGCGCTCCTTGAGTCACGCCGCTGGCGTGATGCTCCTCGAGCGCAGCGATCATCCTTCTATTTCTTCCGGTGATACTGATTCGTGATCGGCAGTCGCCGATCCCGCCCGAAGGCCCGGGGAGTGATTTTGACCCCCGGAGATGCCTGCCGCCTCTTGTATTCATTGAGGTCCACCTTGCGGATGACCTCCTCGACGATTTTCCGATCAAACCCCCGGGAGACGATGGTCTCCGGATTCTGGTCCTCCTCCACGTAGGCCTGGAGGATCGGGTCCAGAGTTTCATAGGCAGGAAGGGAGTCGGTATCTTTCTGGTTGGGGCGGAGCTCTGCCGAAGGAGGTTTCTCTATGACCCGGGAAGGGATCACCGGCGAGGAACCCTGCGAATTCCGGTACGCGGACAGCTCATAGACCAGGGTCTTGGGAACGTCTTTGATCACCGCGAATCCGCCGGCCATGTCCCCGTAGAGGGTGCAGTACCCGACCCCTATCTCGCTCTTGTTCCCGGTGGTCAGGACCAGCCAGCCGAATTTATTGGACAGGGCCATGAGGAGGTTCCCGCGGATTCGGGCCTGGATGTTTTCCTCGGTTACATCTCGCTTTTTGCCCCGAAAGGGACGCTCCAGGGTTTTCAGGTAGGAAGCCAGGATTCCGCCGATGGGCAGGATTTGGAATGCGATTCCCAGGTTCTGTGCCAGAGACCGGGCATCTTCCACGCTTTCCCGTGAGGAGTACACGGACGGCATGGCCACTCCGAGCACGGATTCTTTCCCCAGCGCATCCACGGCGATGGCCGCGGTCAGGGAGGAATCGATCCCCCCGCTCAGCCCCAGAATCACCTTCCGGAAGCCGTTCTTGCGGACATAGTCCTTGGTTCCCAGAACCAGCGCCCGGTAGATCTCTTCCAGCCTTCCCAGGGTTACTGGGGTGCGGGGGGAGAGCGGGTTTTTTTTCCCTTCCCTTTCCGGCGGCCGGAGCCGGACCCGCCGCAGTCTTTCTTCGGGCAAGGAAGCCAGCTTTTCCTTCCTCCTCCGGGGGTCATGGAGCCGGTGGAGAAGGACTTCATCCAGGGCCAGGTCAACGACCAGGAGATCTTCCTCGAAGGCCCTTGCTTCCGCCACAATCTCCCCGCGTTGGTTGAAGACCATGGAGCGGCCGTCGAAGACCAGCTCATCCTGCCCTCCCACCAGGTTGACATAGGCCACGTAGGCCGAGTAGTCGCAGGCCCGGGTGGAAAGCATCCTGCGGCGGAAGTCCCTCTTCCCGGCATGGAAGGGCGATGAAGAGATGTTCACGATCAGGATGGCCCCGCCCTGGAGGCACTGGGTCCGGGTGGGGTCTCCGGGATACCAGAGGTCCTCGCAGATATTTACCCCTACGACTGCTTCCCCAAGTTCAAAAACCAGAATGTCCTGTCCCCTTTGAAAATACCGGTCTTCATCAAAGACCCCGTAGTTGGGAAGGTAGATTTTATGGTAAACCCCGGCCAGTCTTCCCTCCTGAAGGACGGCTGCGGCGTTATACAGGTCATCCTGTATGTCGGCAAATCCCACGATGGCGGTAATGCCCCGGGTGGCCCGGGCCACTTTTTTCAAAGCCTCCGCGTTGTCTCGAACAAAGGTCGGGTTCAAGAGGAGATCTTCCGGGGGATAGCCCGGCAGGACCATCTCCGGAAAGGCCACCAAATCGGCCTTCCATCCCCGGGCCTCTCCAATCATTCTTGTGATCTTGCGGACGTTGCCCGGAAGGTCCCCGACGGTGACGTTTACCTGGCCCAGAGCCAAACGGAATTTTTTCTCCATGGGGAAATCCTTTAAACCGAGCGGCCTGACGGCCTTAAGGACCGGCCCACCTGCGGTGGGCCTCGAGGACCGCGCCTCCGGCGCTCGAGGAGCGTTCGCTTCGCTCACTTGAGGCTAAAGGCCTTTCATTTGTTGCCTCAAGCGCAGCGCTCCTCAAGGCCCGAAGGGCCGATCCTTAAGTGACGCCGAAGGCGGAACGCTCCTCAAGCCCCGCCCCTGGCGGGGCGCTCGTTTTTACTCCTCCTCCACGATGGACACGTCTTTCCTGATTCTGTATCTTTCGATCTTGGAGCGCAAGGTGTTCCGGCTGATCCCCAGGAGGACCGCCGCCTGGACCTGATTTCCCTTGGTCTCCTGCAGGGCCCTCTTGATCAGGATCTTTTCCAGTTCGGACATGAGGTCGGCGCCCGGGCTTCTCCTGGACAACTCCTGGAGCTCTTTGAAGACCGGCTCCATCCGGATTCGCAGCCGCTCCTCCAGGTCCAGATGTTCGGCCGGCCCCATCGCCTCCTCCCCACCCTCCAGCAGAAAATCCTCCGCCAGGAGCGTTTGGCCCTTGGCGATCACCATGGCCCGTTTAACCGCGTTTTCCAGCTCCCTCACGTTTCCCGGCCAGGGATAACGCATGAGTTTTTCCAGCGCTTTGGGAGAAATGTCCAGGACTTCCCGGTTGACGTCAACCCGGAAACGCTGCAGGAAGTAACGAACCAGCTCGGGAATATCTTCCTTCCGCTCCCGCAGGGGAGGCAGGTGTATGCTCACCACCTTCAGCCGGTAGTAAAGATCCTGCCGGAAAGACCCGTCCCGGATGGCCTTTTCCAAATCCTTGTTGGTGGCTACGATCAGGCGAAGGTCCACGGTGATCCGTTCCGACCCGCCCAGCCGTTCGAACTGCCTGTCCTGGAGCACCCGCAGGATCTTGGCCTGGGTGGCCGGGGTCATGTCGCCGATCTCGTCCAGGAAGATCGTTCCCCCGTGGCCCTGCTCGAATTTTCCGATGCGCCTCGTCAGGGCTCCGGTGAAGGATCCCTTCTCATGGCCAAAAAGCTCGCTCTCCAGGAGGGTTTCGGGAATGGCCGCGCAGTTCACCGGGAGGAAGGGTTTGTCGGCCCGCCGGCTGTGATGATAGATCGCCCGGGCAACCAGTTCTTTTCCCGTCCCGCTTTCCCCCCGCAGGAGGGCGGTCACCTCCGTGGGGGCCACCTGCCCGATCATCTTGTAGATCTGCTGCATGACCGGGGAGGATCCCACGATCGTCTCTTCTGCCGCCCCGGTCTTCTCCCGGTCGGGCAGGGCCACCATCTTCTTCATCATCCGGGAAACTTCCAGCGCCCGACCCACGAGGCCCCTCATCTGGGGGATGTCGAAAGGCTTGAGGATATAGTCAAAGGCCCCGAATTTCATCGCTTCGATGGCCGTCTCCGTGGTTCCAAAGGCGGTCATCAGGATCACCAGGGCCTTGGGATCTCTCTCTTTGATCTCCTTCAGGACCTCCAGCCCGCTCTGCCCGGGCATCTTGATATCCATGACCACTAGATCCGGCTGATCCTGGGCGAACTGTTCCAGGGCTTCGATTCCGTTCTTGGCCAGGGAGACCGCCAGACCCTGCCCCTCCAGCATGCGGTTCAGGGAATAGCGCATGCTCGGATCATCGTCGACGACTAGAATGCGTTCCATCGAACTCTCTTCTAGGGTGTAGGGGGTAGGGGGTAGGGTGTTCTACACGCTACACCCTACCCCCTACCCCCTACACCCTTTATTTAATGTATGGGAAGGGTGATCGTAAAGGTCGTCCCCTCCCCCACCCGGCTCTCCACCCGAATCTGCCCCCCGTGCTCTTCCACGATGCGCTGGGCGATGGGCAGGCCCAGGCCGATTCCTTCCTCCTTGGTGGAAAAGAAGGGCTCAAATATCCTGCGGCGGATATTTTCCCCCATTCCCGGCCCGCTGTCTTGAACGGAGATTTCCGCCGCTGACCGGCCTCCGTCTCCCGCGGGGGCGGGCTTCCATCGGATGGTGACCCGCAGGTTTCCTCCCCGCTCCATGGCCTGGATGGCATTGAGTAGAAGATTGAGGAAGACCTGCTTCATCTGCTCCCGGTCCACGGGAACAGGGGGAATATCCGGCGCATAGCTGCGCTCCAGGGATATTTTCTGGGCCTCCATTTCGTACACCAGCAGGGCCAGGGTGTCCTCCACAATCGCCCGCACTTCCATGGGCTCCAGGGAGGGCGGGCGGGGCCGGGCAAAATCCAGGAACTGCTTGATGATCTTGTTCACCCGTTCGATCTCCGCCTCGATCACCGCCAGGTCCTTCTCCCGCGAGCCTTCGGTGGCCTGCTCATCCACGAGGGAATGGATCAGGATCTTGATGCTGGTCAGGGGGTTTCGGATCTCGTGGGCGATCCCGGCGGAGAGCTTTCCCAAAGCGGCCATCTTCTCCGACTGGAAGAGCTGCCGCTGGGTCTCCTCCAGCCGGGCCGTGGCCTTGCGGACCCGGCCCTCGAGCTGGCTGCTGAAGGCCTTCAGCTCCTCGTACATCAGGGCGTTTTCCAGGGCCAGGGCCGCCTGGTGGGCAAAGATCATCAGCGACTGGAGTTTCTTTTCGGTGATCAGGGTCTGGCTGATGAGGTTGTCGGCAGAAATTCCCCCCAGCACCTTATCCCGCGAAAGAAGGGGAACCACGGCAAAGGATTTCACGTCCAGAAAACTGATCAGGCCCGGATTGACCCGCGGGTCCAGACCGGCATCTTCCACGATGAAAGGCCGGCCTTCCATCATGGCCCGGGAAACCATGTTGTCCTCCCGGTCATAGGGCAGGGTCAGGGTCTGGATCTTTTCCTTCTCCACCCCCACCGCCACCTTGCACAGGAGCTGTTTCCTCTCCTCGTCCAGGAGGTAGAGCCTGACCCGGTCGAAACCGACCCCCTTGGCCACTCCCTGGAGGATGAGCTCCAGGGTTTCCTCCAGGTTGAGGGTGTGCATGGACTGACCGATGTCGTGGAGGAGGGAGAGCTCCCTGACCCGTTCAAGTTCCTCCAGGATTTCTTCCTGTTTCTTCTGGAATTCGTCGAAGACCGGGTAGGAAGTCATGGAATGCTCGCCGAAATCCAGCCCCCTCACCTCTTGCTCGGGCGATACCCGGAGCCCCACCTTCTTATCCAGGAGCTTGAAAAAAAACCAGGAAAGGGGGAAGGCCCACAGGAAGACCGAAGCCACCGCCAGGGCCTGGACGCCCAGAAGGCTGACCCCTCCGCCGAAGAGAAGGCCGTTGACCGAATAACCGAGGCTGTTCTGCACGTACTGATCCTGCGCAAACAGGCCCACGGCCAGGGTCCCCCAGATTCCGTTCACCCCGTGGACGGAGATGGCTCCCACCGGGTCGTCGACGCGGCGCCGCTCGAAGGCCGAGAAGGAAAAGTAAAAAATCAAGCCTGCCACGCCGCCGATGGCCGCCGCGCTGAAAGGACTGATAACCGCCACGCTCCCGGTACAGGAAACCAGGCCGGAGAGGATTCCATTCAGGGTCATGCCCACATCCGGCTTCCCCCGCAGGACCCAGGTCACAGCCATGGCGCAGAGGGCCCCGCCGGCACCGGCCAGGATGGTGTTCACCGCGATGAGGGCGATACTGGGGTTGGTGGCCGAAAGGGTGTTGCCGGTGTTGAAACCGAACCACCCGAACCAGAGGATAAAGACTCCCAGAGCCACCAGGGGGATGTTGTGGCCGGGGATGGGGTGGACCGCTCCGTCCCGGCTGTACCTTCCCAGCCTGGGCCCCACAACCAGGACCCCGGCCAAAGAAACCCAGCCGCCCACCGAGTGAACCACGGTGGAGCCGGAAAAATCGATCATTCCCATGCGCGCCAGCCACCCTCCTCCCCAGATCCAGTGGCCCACCACGGGGTAGATCAGCATGCTGATCAGGAGGCTGTAGCAGAGGTAGCCGATGAATTTGGTGCGCTCGCTCATCGCCCCGGAGACGATGGTGGCTGCCGTGGCCGCAAAGACCACCTGGAACATGAGGTTGGCGAACTTCCAGTTATCGACCTTGCCCGCCGAAGTGATGTGGCTGAGGAAAAAATCCCCCGTCCCGAAAAGCCCTCCGGCGCTGGCCCCGAACATCAGGCCGTAGCCGATGAGAAAAAAACCCATGGACCCCAGGGAGAAATCGATCATGTTCTTCATGACCACATTGCCCGCGTTCTTGGCCCGGGTGAATCCTACTTCCACCAGGGTGAAACCGGCCTGCATGAGAAAAATCAAGAAGGAAGCCACAAGGGTCCATACCATGTCCATGGAGGCGGCATGTTCCGACAGGGTCTTGATGGGTTTCCCGGCGGCTTCCCCCTCCAGGGCGAAAACTCCGCCGGGAAGCCCCAGGAACCCCAGCAGAAACACGAGAAATAAAATTTGGGAACGAAGCGAATAATTCATTTTCCGATCATGATTTAAGTCTTTTTAGTTTTTGCTCTTTGCTCTCCGCTCCACGCTCTCTGCTCTATGCGCTATGCCCTATGCTTTTTAGCCTTTGCTCCACGCTCCATGCTCTTTATGCATTCGTCGGAATCTTAGCACTCTTTCAGGGCAAAAAAAAAGGGGAAAGCCTGGACGGTCTTCCCCTTGCCCTTGCCCGGTTGGCGATATCCTAACGGGAGTACCGCATCATCCCTGCGCTTTCCTCCCGTCCAGGGTCCTTTAAGCTAGAACCATCTCTTTCTCTTTGAGGATCGCGCCTTTCCTTTTCGACTGAGTTTGCCGAGCGCGGCCGTTGCCTCCCCCGGCGGACTGCCCCAGGATCTTGCCCGCTTCCTTTTTGTCCGTATCCATCACGTAGGAAATCCCGGAAACATCCGTCGCCTCCCGGGTGAGGGAAACCAGGTCATCCCGGCTTATGTGCTTCAGAGCAAACTTCCTTGCCCCGGCCATGAGCTGTTGCAGGCCTGCGTTCAGGCGGTCGAAGTAGGTGATCATCCCGATGGCCCCGGTGGGGATTTGCTCGAAATCCTTCCCGTATTTCGCCTTGAGCTGGGAGGCCAGGATGAAAATATGCTCTACATCCATTCCGTATTTGCCGATTTCCGGCGGAACTTTGCCTCTCTTGATCATTTCCCCGATGGTCCCCCCGACCATGGCCGCAGTCATGGAGGCCCGGCCGAGGCAGATGGCCTTGATGTAAGGGGCGGCCAGGGCGATCGCTTTGAAGATGTGATCCTCCAGCGAAAGGCCTCCCGCCATGGCACAGCAGGGAATGTAGGCCTTCTTCTTCTCGAGCTGCTTTAGATATTGATAAAGAAGGCTTTCCAGATAGACCGTGGGGATTCCCCACTCATTCATCATCCTCCAGGGGCTCATGCCGGTGCCGCCGCCTGCTCCATCCACGGTGAGAAGGTCGATTTTGGCATCCGAAGCGTATTTCACCGCCCGGGCCAAGTCCACCGGCCGGTAGGCTCCGGTTTTTAGGGAAATGTGTTTGGTCCCGATTCTCCTCAGCCTTTCCACTTCCTGGTGGAATCCATCTTCCGTCACCATGCCCAGGCGCGAGTGGCGCTCGAACTCCTTGAAGTCCCCCTGCTGGAAGGCCTCCTGGATGACCGGATCTTCCGGGTCGGGCAATACGATGTATCCCCGGCTTTTCAGCTGGAGCGCTCTCTCCAGAGTCGGGAGTTTCACTTCTCCGCCGATGTCTTTGGCTCCCTGGCCCCATTTCGGTTCGATGATCTCCACGCCCAATTTCTCCACCGCGTATTCCGGGACCCCCAGCCGGCCATCCTCCACGTTGTACTGCACGATGATCCCGCCGTAGCCGTTGTGCCAGCGCTGGAAGGTTTTGACCCGACGCTCCATTTCCGGGGACCGAACCACTCTTCCGTTCTTGAACTCCGCCTGCGGGTCCATGCCGCAAACGTTTTCCCCGACGACCACCAGCGTTCCGCTGAGGGCCGCGGCGATGGCCATGGGCTCCCAGTGGATGCGGGCGATGTCCGTCGATCCCAGGGCTCCGGTAAAGTAGGGTACTTTCATTTTGATCTTTTCCTTGGCTCCCACGGTGGTGGAAATATCCACCGCCGGGAAGGTGGCGCGGTCCGAGTCGGCCGAAACGCCGACCGCTCCCACACAGGTACCCTGGATGTTGAAATGGGATAAATCGACGGGGTAATCCTTTTCGGCTCCGGCGGTGATCTTGGAATAGGGCTGGGGGTAGAGAACCTCCCTCCCCCGCAGGGCCGACCGCCCCACCTCGCAGGGCCCCGGACAACCATCCAGGCAGGTGGCGCAAATGCCCGACTGAGGTGCCGCGGCAACTCGGTTCCGGCTCATGGTAGCCGGGCTGGCATTGGGTTTGCTGTAAGACATGGGGTTCCTCTCCTTCCTGTGTTTATAAAGATTCCGTGGCGATATCCGGTCGCGTCAAAATAAAAAGGCGCCCCTTATGCTTCCCGGGACGCCTTTGTCTTCCCTGCCGCCGACGCTCTTCGTCGGTCGGCTTTTAAGCTTTTCGCCCTTGAAATAAAAAAAGGCGTCCATTCCTGCTGGGGGGGACGCCTTCGTCATCTTTGGGCACGGCACATCCTCGTGCCGCACCTTCTTTGACCATTTTGCGATCTATTTAAACATAATGCCCAATTCTTGTCAAGTTTTTTTTAAAGGATTTTTTTTTCAATGAATTCTTGAGGATGCAGATAAAATAACCAAATTTGCGCTCTCCTGGAAAGGACCCCCTTTCCCAACCCAGGGATGAAGTTCTCCCCGGGCTACAGTGGGTTTTCTTCGCAAAAACACCCGAAAGTCGAATTGGGACAGCACCGGTATTCCTCCACCGGACGGCACCGCCCGCAGAGTTCCCCCGGCACCTTGATCCCCTGGCAGGGGACGATCGTGCCCGGGCAAACGTACTCACACCCCCGGCACAGCCGGCAGCTCTCCGGCCTCTTCTGGAAGGGCATGGTCACCCACCGTCCCGTTCCCCTTCCGGCAAACCCCAGGGCCTTCCCATCCATCTGCTCGTAACACATCCGGATGCAGAGACCGCAGAGAATGCACCGGTTGTCGTCCATGGGGAAGCGGACCTTCATGAGTCCCATCCGGGCGGCAATGTCCTGAGCCACCTTCACGTTGGGCGCGCTGGCCACGAGGAGTTCGGCGATCATCTTCCGCGCCCGGACCACTCGGGGAGATTGGGTCTGGACGATCATCCCCTCCTGGACCTGCCGGGTGCAGGAAGTATCCAGGGAGTTCTTCCCATTTCCACCGCCGATCTCCACCACGCAAATCCGGCATCCTCCGTAGGGGGAGAGGCCTTCCAGGTAGCAGATCGTAGGGATATGAATTCCGTATTGCCGGGCTGCCAGAAGGATCGTGGTTCCTTCTTCCGCCTCGATGGGTTTATCGTCCACCGTCAAATTGATGGTTTTTCTTTTCATCTCTCTCTCCTTATTTAGCAGACCAAAACCGCCCGGGTTGGACACACCTCCATGCAAGAACCGCACTTGGTGCAGAGTTCCGCTTCGATGTGGTGGGGCTCCTCCTTTTCTCCTTTAATGGCCCCGGCCGGGCAGATTTTTTGGCAAGCCCCGCATCCCGTGCAGGCCTCCGGGGATATGGAGTAGCGCACCAGCGAGTGACATACGCCGGCGGGACACCGCTGATGAACCAGGTGTTCTTCAAATTCCTCCCGGAAGTATCGAAGGGCCGAAAGCACGGGGTTGGGGGCGGTCTTGCCCAGTCCGCAGAGGGAGGCATCGGCCACGACAGCGGCCAATTCCTCCAGGAGGGGAAGCGTTTCGGAGTCTCCTTTCCCTTCGGAGATTCCGTCCAGAATCTGCCCCATCCGCCGGAGTCCTTCCCGGCAGGGGAGGCATTTCCCGCAGGACTCCTCTTCCAGAAAGTGGACGAAGTACTTGGCCACATCCACCATACAGGTTCCTTCGTCCATGACGATCATTCCCCCCGAACCCATCATGGACCCTGCCTGAGAAAGGCTTTCATAGTCCACCGGAAGGTGGAATAGAGAGGCGGGGATGCAGCCGCCGGAAGGGCCCCCTGTCTGGACGGCCTTGATCCTCTTTCCGTCCTGGGGTCCTCCGCCGATGTCGTAGATGATCTCCCGAAGGGTGGTGCCCATGGGGACTTCGACCAGTCCCGTGTTCTTGACTTTGCCCACCAGAGAAAAAATCTTGGTTCCCTTGCTCCCATCCGTGCCCAGGGTGGAGAACCACTGACTTCCCTTTTGAAGGATGAGGGGGACGTTGGCCCAGGTCTCCACATTATTGATATTGGTCGGCTTTCCCCAGAGCCCCTGCGCCACGGTATGGATCTGTTTGCTCCATGGCTCCCCGGTCCGCCCTTCGATGGAGGCAATCAGGGCCGTCGACTCCCCGCAGACGAAGGCTCCTCCCCCCTGGGCGGTCTCCACATCGAATTCCAGTCCGGTCCCCAGAATATTCTTGCCCAAAAGACCGGCTTCCCTGGCCTGGGAAATCGCGATCTCCGCGTGCTGTAGGGCCAGGGGGTATTCATGGCGCACATAGATGAAACCCCGGCTGGCGCCGATGGCGTAGGCTCCGATCAGCATTCCTTCCAGGATGGAATGGGGGTTTCCCTCCAGAAGGCTCCGGTCCATGAAGGCTCCCGGATCCCCCTCATCGCAGTTGCAGACGATATATTTTGGTTCCCCAGCCGCCCGTCGGCAGTTCTCCCATTTTTGGCCCGTGGGGTATCCGGCTCCTCCCCGTCCCCGAAGCCCGGAAGCTTTGATCTCGGAGATCACCTCCTCCGGCTTCATCCGCAGCAGCGTTTCGGCCAGGGCCTGATACCCGCCCATGGCCACGTAGTCGCCGATCCGGGTGGGATCGATGAATTCATTATTTCCCAGGAGGAGCCTCATCTGGGGGCGGTAAAAGGGGACCTCCCGGGAGGAGAGAATCTTTCGCCGGTCCGCGGGATCCTCCAGGAGCAGATCCTCGATTACCTTCCCCTGCAAAATCGTCTCCGCCACGATCCGCGGAACATCCTCCGGTTTCACCTTCTGATAGAACAGATCCTGAGGATGAAGGGTCACCAGGGGCCCTTTTTCGCAGAGGCCCGGGCATCCGGTGGACTTCAAGACAATCTTCCGTCCCCTCTTCAGCTTTGCGAGTTCCTTCTCGAAGGCCTCCTTTACCTTCTGGCATCCCAAGGCCTGGCAGCCGGTTCCCCCGCAGACATAGACCACGCCATCCTCGAGGTTCTGCCGGGATCGAATCTGCTCCCGCCATTGATACAAATCCGAGGCAGATTGAATTTTATTCATGCCCTCCCCCCGCTCTCTTTGGCTTTCAGCTTTCCAATCATGCGCCTGACTTTGCCGACGGTCATCTCCCCGTGGATTTTCCCGTCCATCACCACCACCGGCCCGATGGCGCAGACCCCCAGGCAGTTGACCACTTCCAGGGAGAACTGCCTGTCTGGGGTGGTTTGCCCGGGTCCGATCCCGGTCAGTTTCTTAACCTCCCGGAGGATTTTCGGCCCTCCCCGCACGTGGCAGGCCGTTCCCAGGCAGAGGGTTAGAGAATGCTTCCCTTTCGGAGTCAAGCTGAACGACTTGTAGAAGGTAGCCACCCCATAGATATCGGTGAAATCCATCTTCAATCGGAGGGCCACCCTGCGCAAGGCTTTCTCCGGAAGATGGTGGTACTGATTTTGAATGTCGTGGAGCATGCTGATCAGTGCGGTCCGCTTGCCCTGGTATTTCTCGACGATCCCATCCACGGTCCGGATGTCCATTTCACCCTCCGAAATTATTCTCAATAAATTTTTTTTATGGAAATTTATTAATACTTAATCGATTCGGCAAAAAAATACAATAAAAATCTTTTCCCCCTCACCCCGTGCCCCGGGGCGGGCTCAGGACCCACAGAAGAACGGCGTTCCCCTTCCCCGCATTGACCCACCGGGAGGGTACCGTCGTTTCCAGGTAGAGACTGTCCCCTGGCTTGAGCAGGTGCTTCTCTCCTTGCACTTCCACCTCCATCTCACCCTCCCACAGGAAAGCAAACTCGTCGCCCTTGTGCTGGAAAAAATGTCCCCTGACCTCGGTCCCTTGGGGGAGAGTAATCAAATAAGCTTCCATCCGCCGGTTGGCCGTGTCCCCCACGAGGAGTTGAATTCTTGCTTCCCCCCTTTTCAACTCTCTCAGGAAGACTTCCTTCCTCTCCCCGGGTTTCACCACCATCCGGCTCAAGGACTTTTCTTCCCCCTCCATCAAGAAATGAACCGGTGGAGTGTTCAATCTCTCGCTCAATTTCAGCAGGGAATCGAGGGAGGGGCTGATCAGGTTTTTCTCCAGCTGGGAGATGAAGCTGGGGGTCAGGCCGATTTGAGCGGCCAGCTCTTTCTGGGTGAGGCCCATTTTTTCCCGCAGCCCGTGGATTTTTTCTCCCAGATTCAACGGCCTACGGCCCCCGATCGCGGGGAAGACAATCCGTTGATCCCAGACCTCGTACCGCTTGGGGAGAAAAGCACTCCGGGAAAATCTCCCCTTGAGCTTGTTCATCTTCAGCAAGAGATCCCCGTTCTCCCGGAACAGTTCGATGACCACCTGGGTGATATGGCGGAGGTTGGCCTTGAAAGAAGGAGTGTGGGCGTCTTTTTCCAAAACCCAGTAGGCCACCGTCTGCAAGTCATACAGCCGGGGACAGGAGTAAGTGAAAAATTTATGGGTCGCTTTTTCACCCCCCCATACTTCCTGCATTCCGGTCAGGCTGTCGAAGACGTACCGGGTCCGCGCTCCCTTTTCCACTTCGATCCCGTCCAGGGCGACGCGGAATTGGGAGAGGTCTTGGGGTTTTTTCACCCGGACCACCTTCCCCGGAAATCCTCTCTTTTCTCTGGCGTAGAACCGGGTGAAGACCGGGTCGTTTTTCCCCTTGCCCGAAGTGAAGCAATCCAGGAGGGTGAGATTTTGCAGGTGTGGGAAAGAATGAAAGCTCTGGGCCAGAGTCGAAGGGGATGCATTGAAGCTGACGTAGACGACCGGGTATCCATTCTTCAGGCTGTGCACGATGAAATGCTGCAGAAAGACCTCGATATAGCTCCCGGCATCCACTTCCCAGATGACGTTGTCCCCGGTTTTAAAATATCCCAGAAGATGATCGAGGTAAGGAATCCCCGAAGAGATTTTTTCGGCGACGGATGCGGGCTGAGGATTCGAACGTCTTGCCATCGGTTCAGGATTTAATCTGCTGGGCCAGAATGACCGCTTCGGCGATCTCCCGCATGGATTTACGAAGATCCATGGATTTTTTCTGCAGGCGGCGGAAGGCCTCTTCCTCGTTGAGGCGGTGCTCCTTCATTAAAATCCCCTTGGCCCTTTCTACAAGCTTTCGGGAGATCAGTTCATCCTCGATCATCTTGGCCTTCATGATCAGGCCGGCATTCTCGATGGCCACCGCCGCCTGGTTGGCCACCGTGGTGAAGACATCCACCTCACTCTTGTCAAACCGGTGGGGATAGGAAGTGTAGCAGTTGATGACCCCGATGACCTTGTCCTTCACGCACATGGGCACGCTGAGCATGGAGACCAGCCCCTCCTTCTGGGCCAGTTCCTTTTCTTCTTTCAGGTATTCTTCACTCATGGCCTGGGTGGCCCGGATTTTCAGGGTATTGTCCCTTTCGTCCAGGAGCCAGAGGGAGCAGACTTTGGACTTCATCACTTCTGCGGTGACCACCACGATGAGGCGGAGGATATCTTCCAGGTAAAGATCGGAAGAGATGGCTTTGCTGATCTTGGAGAGGGCCTCCAGCTTTTTCGTCAGCGGGACCTGGGACCGTTGGGGCGACATTGCTGTTCCTGAAATCCTACGAATCGGTTAGCTTTTCATAATATAACCCCGAGATTTTGTCAAGAAATCTTCATGGCCCGACAGGATGTGGTCCCTTTGGTTGTTCGGGGCCTTTGCGAGGCCGCATTTCTCATCCCAAATTGCGCTTTTTAATACCGTCCTCATGGGTTATGATTTTATTTCCAAGCGCAGAGCGGATAAACGCTTTCTTGACTTCCAGCCACCTTATTCCCCTGATGAAAATCATGGGAAGGAAGGGAGTCCGGGCGGGTATAATACCCAAAGCGGCGTGAAATCTGTCTGTTGGGAGAAAGGGAAAAGAGATGGGAAAGAGCGAGAAGAGTGTCACCCGCCGGGAATTCTTGAAGACTGCGGGCGTGGGGCTGGCCGTGGGAATGGCCGGGAGGCCCGACTGGCTGGCGGCCAAAGAGGATTATGATCTGGCGGTCATTTCCGGAAGCCCGGCGGCAGCCACGAAGAAGGCACTCGAAGCCATGGGAGGAATATCCCGGTTTGTAAAAAAGGGGCAGCGGGTGGTCCTCAAGCCCAACATGTCCTTTGCCAACCCTCCCGACCGGGCTTCCACCACCCATCCTGCGGTGGTGGTTACGGTGGCCCGGGCCTGCCTGGAAGCCGGGGCTGAGCGGGTCCTGGTCCTGGATTATCCCCTGCGCAAAGGGGAACTCTGCCTGGAGCGCTCCGGGATGCTGGATGCTTTCCAGTCCCTCAGAGGAGTTCATGTTCTGGCTCTGGAGGAGAGGAAATTCTTCCGTGAAATCAGGGTTCCTCAGGGCAAAATATTCGACCGGATGGAGGTTATGACGGAAGTTCTGGAAAGCCATGTTCTCATCAATATTCCCCAGGCCAAATCCCATTCCGCCACCGGGGTCAGCCTGGGCCTCAAAGGCCTCATGGGAGTGATCTGGGACCGGTACAGTTTTCATTCCAAATATGACATCGATCAGGCGATCGCCGACCTGGCCACGGTGATCAAACCCCGGTTAACCATCCTGGACGCCACCCGGGCCCTGGTCTCCGGCGGACCGGGCGGCCCCGGAAAAGTGGTCAAGCCCAACCTCATCATCGCCGGCACCGACCCGGTGGCGGTGGACTCTTACGCGGTCAGCATAACGCCCTGGTATGACCAGAACTTCAAGGGCCGGCAGGTCAAGCACCTCCTGGCCGCCCACCAGAGGGGGCTGGGGAAGATCGATGTGGAGCAGCTTAAAATTCTGAAGGAGAAAGCATGAGGACCTTCATCCAGGCCCTCTCCCTGGCTCTTTTCTCCCTTCTATTTTTTTTCTTCGCCAATTACAAGCTACCCGATTGGCTGCCCGCGGACATTTACCTCCGGCTGGATCCTCTTCTGGGGCTGAGCGCCATTCTCTCGGCGAGAGAGTGGATCGGCCGGGCGGCGTGGTCCCTCATCCTGGTCGGAGCCACCCTCATCGTGGGCCGGTTCTTCTGCGGCTATGTCTGCCCCATGGGCGCGGTTATCGATTTCCTGGATCCGCTCCTGGGGCGGAAGAAGGACCGTGCGGGGTTGAAGAAGGAGACCGCCTGGAGGAAGGTGAAGTTCTTTGTCCTCGTCCTCTTCTTGAGCTCTTCCCTGGCGGGCTTGACCCTCGCTTACCTCATGGATCCCCTTCCCCTCTTGACCCGTTTCTACACTTTTTTCCTCTACCCCCTGGTTGTTACCGTGGTCAATCTTTTTCTGGACCTCCTGCGACCCCTGGCCCGGGCCCTGGGATGGATGGGGTTGTCCTACCGGCATTATACCCAGCCGGTTTTTTACATGGCCCTCATCACCTTTCTGCTCTTTTCCGGGATCATCGCCTTGAACCGGGTCACGCCCCGCTTCTGGTGCCGGTACCTCTGTCCCCTGGGAGCATTCCTGAGCCTCATCTCCCCCCTGGGCCTCTTCAAGCGGCGGGTGAGCCCGGAATGCAACGAGTGTCTCAAGTGCGTCAAGACCTGCCCCATGGGAGCCATCGAGGAAGACCCGAAAAAAACGCGGCTGCCCGAGTGCATCCAGTGCCGCAGTTGCTCCCGGGTCTGCCCACAACAGGCGGTCTCCTTTCCCGCCCTCCCTTCCACCGTTCGAAGGCGACAACTCGGGGGGGAATATTCCCGGGCGGACCTCTCCCGGAGGGGTTTTCTCTATTCTTGTGCCGGAGGGCTCACCGCGGCGTTCCTCACTGACCGGACCCCTTTCACCCCGGTCCGGGGAAAGCACCAGCTGGTGCGGCCTCCCGGGGCTTTACCGGAAGACGAATTTTTACGGACCTGCATCCGCTGCGGCGAATGCATGAAATCCTGCGTGACCAACACCCTTCAGCCCTGCTTCTGGGAATCGGGCCTCTCCGGACTCTGGACCCCCAAAATGGACCTGCGCTTTGCGGCCTGCGAGCAGAACTGCAACGTCTGCGGGAAGGTCTGCCCTACCCAGGCCATCCGCGACCTTTCCCTGGAAGAAAAAACCCACGCCAAAGTCGGGACCGCGATCCTCCTCAAGGAAAGGTGCCTGGTCTGGTCTCAGGACAAGCTCTGCCTGATCTGCGACGAAATCTGTCCCTACAACGCCATTGTCTTCCGCACCATCGAAGGCTATCGCCGTCCGGTGGTCATCGCCTCCAAATGCAACGGCTGCGGTTTCTGCGAGACCAGGTGTCCGGTGGGAGGAACTTCGGCCATCGTCGTGGTGCCGGACGGAGAAATCCGCCTGAAGGAAGGTTCTTACATCAAAGAGGCCCAGAAGCTTCAGCTCGAGTTCAAGGCTGATCCAGGGGATGATAAATTCATCCTGGAGAGCTCCGGGTTCAAGGTGGGAGAAAAGGAACCGCCGGCAAAGCCGCAGAGGCCGGCCGTCCCCCCGGAAAAAGCGCCCGGGAAAAAACCGGCGGGATTCCTATAAAAGCAGGAACGAGGAGCGGGGAACGAGGACCGAGGTATGATTTCCTTTTCCTCGATCCTCGGACCTCGCACCTCGAACCTCGTACCTCGAGCCTATTTTTGCTGGGCGCAGATTCCCAGCTCCTTGATCTTGCGGCGAAGCGTGTTCCGGTTGATGCCCAGGAAGCGGGCCGTCTTGAGCTGGACGTGTTTGGTTTTGTCCAGGGAGGATTTCAGGAGGGTCCTTTCGACGACGTTCAAAACCTCGTTGTAAAGACACCCGTTTGACCGGGGGTCCACCTTCATCTCCGAGATCATCCGGGAAATCCTTTCTTCCAGGATCTCGGTCAGAGAAATTCTCTTCCGTACCTTGGGCAGCGTTTTTCCCAAAGTCTCCAGTTCTTTCCGGTAGCTCCAGTTCTCTTCCAGCAAAGCTCGGTTTTCGGAGGCGATGGCCCTCCGCATGGTAATGGCATCCCCGAGGAGCTCGCAAATCTCCTCCAGGAAATTCAAGTCTTCCGTGAGCGGAGCCGGATCTTCGTAGAAGTGATCCACTCCCAGAATTCCCGCGACGGTTCCGTTCACTTTTACCGGCCCGCAGACGAAGGGGATATTTCCCCTCTTGGGAGCGCTTTTGCCTTTCCCGTCGTACCCCCAGAGGCTTTCTCCTCCGTCCACCACGGCGGCCATCTGTCCTTTCTCCAGGATGCGGGAAATCACCCCGGACCCGAAGTAGTCCTTCCTTCGCTTCATCTCTTCCGCCGCAAGGCCCAGGGATCCACCCATCTCCCACTCGTTGGATTCCTGATTCATGAGGAGCAGGCCTCCGCGCCTCATGCCCATCCGCTGGGCAAGAATGGAAAAAATCTTGGGATAGATATCCTTCAATTCCAGGGAGGACCCCAGAACTTTGGCGATCTCATAGAGCGATCTGAACTTAGAAATTTCCTTTTCCTCTTCTTCCTTTTTAGGACTGGGAGTCATGGATGTCTTCCTCGAGGAGGCGAAAAAAAACTACCCCCATGAATCTCGCGGATGGTCAAAAGTAAGCCCATGAAATGGATAGGTCCTGTGATTCCGGGATCGGAATGGGTAGGAGAGAAAAAATGAGACCCAGCCTATTGATCCATAATCAACTTAATAAAAAATAAACCGGCTGTCAAGACCTTCTTGCAAAGCGGAGGAAAAAAATTATTCCCTCCTAAGAATTTTTATTACACAGGATCCAAAACTTTTGCAAGAGGAAAATCAAAAATTTTCAAAATTTTTTTCTTGTGTCAAATGTTCAATTTTGCTCTCAGTGTAGATGGAACTTTGACAATTTTTCCTTCCCGATCCACGAAGGCGTGAAGGGTGGAACCCGTAATCAGCAGAGTCTCATCCGATTTACGAAGAATTCGGTAGGAGAACTGGATGCTCGCCCGCTTGAGGAAATCGACCGTGGTCTCGATGATCAGGATGTCGTCATAGCGGGCCGGAACATGATATTTGCAGAAGACTTCGGAAACCGGGAGAAACGTTCCCCGGTCCTCCATCTCTTTGTAGGCGACGCCCAGGCTGCGCATGAGCTCGGTACGCCCCACCTCGAGCCAACGCAGGTAATGGGCGTAATAAACCATCCCCATGGCGTCGGTCTCGGCATAGGCCACGCGGACTTGGGTGCGATGGACCAGGGGATTCATGACTCCCCCCGGATGAATTTCTCCATCAGCTCATGCCCTCTCTCCAGCAGCAAACCCGTTTCCCGGGCACAGGTCTCATCAAAATACCGACCTTCCCGGGTCGAATCCCCGGAATCTTCGGAAGAAAAAATGACGAAGGGCACGGGCTCGGAAGAGTGGGTTTTTAAAACCAGGGGAGTCGGATGATCGGGGAGCGCCAGGATCCGGAAGGGCCCGATTTTTTCCAGCCCCCGCAGGATGGGTCCCACGATCTTCCGGTCAAAGTCTTCGATGGCCTGGATTTTATCCTTCAGGTTGCCGTTGTGGGAAGCTTCGTCGGGTGCTTCCAGGTGGACATAAACAAAGTCCTTCCGGGAAATCTCCCGCAGGGCATATTCGGCCTTTCCCCGGTAATTGGTGTCCAGGTAGCCGGTCGCCCCGGGAACGTTGACGATCTCCAGGCCGGCATACGATCCGATTCCCTTGGTCAGGTCCACCGCCGAGATGACCGATCCCCTCAGGCCGAAGCGCTCGGTCATGGGAAGTAAAGCCGGCGCCTTTCCCTGACCCCAGAGCCAGATGGCATTGGCCGGTTTTTTTCCCGCCTCCAGCCTCTTCTGGTTGACCGGGAAACCCCGAAGAACCTTCTTGGCTTTTTCCATGAGGGAAAGAATTTCTTCCTGCCCATCGCCCTGGGGGAGAAATTCGGCGATCTCTTTTCCGGAAATGTCATGGGGAGGGGTCGTCCTTACCTTCAGGCCTCTTTCTCCATTTCGCCAGACCAGGAGATGGCGGTAGCTTACCCCGGGGAAAAAATGAAATTCATCGTTTCCCAGAATCTCCCCGAGCTGTTCCATGATCTCCCGGGCCTCCCCGGTGGAAATGTGGCCGGCGCTGAAATCTTCCATGGTCTCCCGCCCGTTCCCGGCCCCGAGGGTAACCAGGTTGCAGCGGAAGGCCACATCTTCGGGGTTCAGCTTCACTCCCATGGCCGCAGCCTCGAGGGGAGCACGGCCGGTAAAGTGGCGGGTCGGATCATAGCCAAAGATGGACAGGTTGGCCACGTCGCTACCGGGAGCCATCCCCGGGGGCACGGTTCGTACCAGCCCCAGGATTCCCCGTCTGGCCATCCCGTCCAGATTCGGAGTCTGGGCCACCTGCAGGGGAGTCTTGCCCTGCAATTCGGCGATGGGATAATCGGCCATCCCATCCCCGCAAAGCACCGCGTACTTTCTTCCCAAGGGGAAATCCTTTCCCCCCCACCCCCCCCTCCCCCTCAAGGGGGAGGGTGAGGGAGAGGGGATGGAGGTTAGAGGTTGGAGGTTAGAGGTTGGAGGTTGGAGGCTAGGGTATTTTCTACACCCTACACCCTACACCCTGCACCCTGCACCCTGCACCCTGCACCCTGCACCCTGCACCCTGTCATCCTCATCAGCCGAGGGTGGAGGGGTCCTCGATGCGCATCAAGACCGTCTTGTCCACGATGACCGGCAGCTGATCGATGACCTGCAGGGCCTTTCTCATGTTCTTCTCCCGGGCCTCGTGGGTGAGCATGTAGATGTAAACCCCTTTCTCCGACTTGCGCCCCTTCTGGATCACCGAGAGGATGCTGATGTCCAGATCTCCCAGGATCCCCGAAATGCGGGAAAGAACCCCCGGTCTGTCCACTACCGTGAAACGCAGGTAATACGTGCAAGAGATATCCTGGATGGGCTTGATTTCCGCTTCCCGCAGATGCTCCCGCTGGTACGAAAGCAGGGGCACTCTCCGCGCCGCCCCCAGCCGGAGGTTCCGGCACAGATCCACCAGATCGCTCACCACGGCGCTTCCCGTGGGCATCATGCCCGCCCCGGCCCCATAGAAGAGCGTCGAACCGACGGCATCGCCCTTCACAAAGATGGCGTTGAAGGGACCGGCCACCGTGGACAGCAGGTGATCGGTGGGCACCAGCGTCGGATGGACCCGGGCTTCGATGGGACCTCCGTCAGCCTTGGCGATGGCCAGAAGCTTGATGGTGTATCCCAGTTCTTTGGCGTACTCAATGTCCATGGGGGTGATCCCGGTGATTCCCTCGGTGTAAACATCCTCCAGCTTGACCTGGATTCCATGGGCCAGGGAGAGGAGAATGCACAGCTTATGGGCGGTGTCGATGCCCTCCACATCGAACGTGGGGTCTGCCTCCGCATACCCGAGTTCTTGGGCCTTTTTCAAAACCTCGGAGAAGCTCAGCCCCCTTTGGGTCATCTCCGTCAGGATGTAGTTGGAGGTCCCGTTCAGAATGCCGAAGATGACCTGGATCTTGTTGGCCACCAGCCCCTCTTTCATCGAACGGATGATGGGGATCCCCCCTCCCACGCTCCCTTCAAACCCGATGTCCACCCCGGCCTCATCCGCCGCCTTGAAAATCTCCCCCCCGTGGACCGCCAGGAGGGCTTTATTGGCGGTGACAATATGTTTGCCGCGTTCGATGGCCTGGAGGACGAAGGTTCGAGCCGGCTCCAACCCGCCGATGAGTTCAACGACGATGGAAACCTCCGGGTCATTCAAGACGTCGGAAACTTTCGTCGTGAGAAGGGCCGGATTCACTTTGACTCCCCGGTCCCGGGTGATATCCAGGTCGGCGATGCGCTTGAGGACCAGGGGGATGCCCAGCCGTTTTTCCAGCAGCTTTCCGTTCTCCTGCAGGATCTTCACCAGTCCGGTGCCCACCGTCCCGAATCCGACGAGCCCGATATTGATTCTGTCCATGACATCCTCGAAATCTGGAATCTTGGAATATTGGAATGATGGAATAATGGAAGGTCGGGTTTACGTATTCTGTTGTTTACCCATTATTCCACTATTCCATTATTCCATTATTCCGTTAAAACAGCTTCTTGATTCCTTTCACCGCCTGTTTGATCCGGTGGGTGTTTTCCACCAGGGCGAACCGCACGTGGGTGTCTCCCGTATCTCCAAAGCCGATCCCCGGGGAAACGGCCACTTTTCCCACCTGGAGGACCAGCTTGGCGAATTCCAGGGACCCCATCTCCTTGAATTTTTCCGGGATCTCCGCCCACACGAACATGGTCCCTTTGGGCTTTTCGATTTTCCAGCCCACCCGCCGCAGCCCGTCCACCAGCGCGTCCCGCCGTTCCTGGTAGATTTTGCGGATCTCCTCCACGCAGCTTTGGTCTTCATTCAGGGCGATGATCCCGGCGACCTGAAGGGGAGTGAAGATCCCGTAATCCAGGTAGCTCTTGATTCGGGTCAGGGCATGGATCATCCTGCGGTTTCCCACGCAAAAACCGATCCGCCACCCCGGCATGCTGTAGCTCTTCGACAGGGTGAAGAACTCCACCCCTACTTCCTTGGCCCCGGGGACCTGAAGAAAGCTGGGAGCCTTGTACCCGTCGAAAACCAGGTCGGCGTAGGCCAGGTCATGGACCACCATCATCTTGTGAGCCTGGGCAAAGGTGACGATCTTTTCGAAGAAGGCAAGGTCCACCACCCGGGTGGTGGGATTGTGGGGAAAAGAGATGATCAGCATCTTGGGTTGAGGCCAGATCTGCCGGGTGGCGGTCTGCAGATCCTCGAAGAAATCGCGCTCCTTGACCAGGGGGATGGTGCGCAGATCGCCGCCGGCGATGACCACCGAATAGGAGTGAATGGGATAGGCCGGGGTGGGAACAAAGACCACCTCCCCCGTCCCCAGGGTGGCCAGCATGAGATGAGAGATCCCTTCCTTGGCTCCGATGGTGACGATCGTCTCGGAATCCGGGTCCAATTCAACCTTATAATTTCTGGCGTACCAGCCGGCTATGGCGGCGCGGAGTTTGGGAATTCCCCGGGAGGCCGAATAGCGATGGGTGCGGGGATTCTTGATGGTTTCGATGAGCTTTTCCACGATGTGCGGGGGAGTGGGAAGGTCCGGGTTCCCCATTCCCAGGTCGATGATGTCATCCCCTTTCCGCCTGGCCTTCATCTTCAGGTCATCGACGATGGAAAAAACGTAGGGTGGCAACCTTCTAATGCGGTGAAATTCTTCCATGG